>DJBY01000106.1:4963-19765 GCA_002430605.1 Opitutia bacterium UBA5964
ACTCTGCTCCCCAATCTCACGATCGAGGCCACGAACAGATAAAAAAACCGGCCACCCTCGAAAGGATGGCCGGTGAAATGATGAGAACTGTATCAGTTCAGACTAGAGCGCTTCTGGGCCCGACTCGTCGGTACGGATACGGATCGCGCTTTCAACTGGAATGATGAAGACCTTGCCGTCTCCGATCTTGCCAGTCTTAGCAGCTTTGACAATCGCATCGGATGTCTTTTCTGCGTCTGCATCGTCAACGACGACTTCGACCATGACCTTCGGAAGGAAATCGACGGTGTATTCACTGCCGCGATAGATTTCGGTGTGGCCTTTTTGGCGACCGAACCCCTTTACCTCAGTTACGGTCATCCCTTCGATGCCGATATCTGCGAGTGCTTCTTTGACCTCTTCGAGTTTGAAGGGCTTGATGATTGCTTTGACCAATTTCATAATAATGTAATGTAGGTTATTTAAGTTACTTGGCTAGGCTTAATTAGCGAGTACGAGCTGTACCAAAGTCAGGATAGGCTTCTTGACCGTGCTCGCCGATATCGAGACCTTCGGCCTCTTCTTCAGGAGATACACGAACGCCCATGACGACCTTCAAGATACTGAAGACGATAAAGGAGAAGATGAACGCGAAGGCAGCAATCGAAAGTGTGCCGATCAACTGGATGCCGAATCCGGCCGCGTCGCTGAAGAGCGCCACTGCCAGCGTGCCGAAGATACCACAGACACCGTGCACGGAGATCGCACCGACTGGATCGTCGATCTTGATCTTATCGAAGAAGATGATGGAAAATACAACCAGGACACCAGCGATGAGGCCAGTCAGGATCGCATACGCAGGCATGATCGAGTCAGCACCGGCAGTAATGCCGACTAGACCCGCAAGGATACCATTGAGCGCCATCGAGAGGTCAGGCTTCTTGAGGAAAATCCAAGAAGTGAACATCGCGCCAAGGCCACCAGCTGCGGCAGCGAGTGCTGTGGTGACGAAGACCAGCGAGACGAGGAACGGATCTGCATTGAGGACCGAACCACCATTGAAACCGAACCAACCAAGGAACAGCAGGAAGACACCGATTGTAGCAAGTGGCATGCTGTGACCGAGGATCGGACGGATCTGACCGTTGATGTACTTACCAGCACGAGGGCCGAGGACCATTACGCAGGCCAAGGCAGCAAAACCACCGAAAGCGTGCACCAGCGACGAACCAGCGAAGTCGTAGAAACCACGCTCTGAGAGCCAGCCGCCACCCCACTGCCATGAGCCAGAGATCGGATATGCAAACATCACCAGCAATGTTGCGAAGATCATGAAGGAAGAGAGCTTCACGCGCTCAGCAACCGCACCGGAAACGATGGTTGCCGCAGTCGCAGCGAACATGCCCTGAAAGATGAAGTCTGTATACCAGGTGTAATCAGCATACTCAGCAGTCATCAGGTCCACAGAAGCAGTCACATCAAACCAAGAGCCGGTTGCGAAGAAGCCACCAATCGACCATGCATCTCCAGGATACATCGCATTGAAGCCCCAGAACGCATAAGTCAAAAGACCCATGCAGATGATGAACACATTCTTGAACAGAATGTTGACCGTATTCTTAGCTTGTCCGAGGCCAGACTCAACAGTCGCGAATCCGAGGTGCATGATAAACACCAAGGCAGCGGAGATCAGCAGCCAGAGGTTACTGATCGTAAAGAAGGCAGCGCCGGGCGTTTCCATAAATGCGGCATAGCCGTCTTCAAAGGAAATTGCATCAGCAATAGCTTCAACGGTCGCAGCAGTTTCAGTAACAGGGAGTTCCTGTGCGCCGAGACTCCCGACAAACAAGAACGCCGAGCTGCCGAGCAGCATAGCGAGTAGGGTTTTCTTAATCTTCATGATTCTATTTTAGTCTAGTTGTTTTTGTTTTGTAGGAATTGAGTCAGACCAGGCCCCCAAACAAGAGGGTCGACTGAGCACGTTAATAATAACGAGCTTGCTCGGACTTAGCAATCGGCATGCCAATTCAATAAAAAGGCTAAATAAAGACGCGTAAAACATAGCTCTGTTCCGCCTGCGCCTCAGCGCGAACAACCCGCGGCCCTTACCTCAGTTCATTTCCGCGCAGAGCGCCAAAATATTCAGACGTAAGGTGGCCCGCCACGAGTAGAGCTCTGCTTCCAAGAAAAGCGGCAAGATTGCCGTTGCTACTGCTGCGCGCGCTTGCCGCGGAAGACGGCTGCGAGGTCTTCTAGGATCAGATAGAAGCACGGCACTAGCACCAGCACAATGATGGTCGCAAATAAGATACCGAAGCCGAGCGAGATCGCCATCGGGATCATGAAGCGCGCTTGGCGGGAGGTCTCCAAAATCATCGGAGCAAGGCCGCCAAAGGTCGTTAAGGTGGTCAGCAAGATTGCACGGAAACGTGCGATACCAGCTTGCTGAATCGCAATCGCAGGCGACGCACCCTCATCGCGTTGACGACGATTTGCGAAGTCGATCAGCACCAAGGAATCATTCACCACCACCCCCGATAGCGCGACCACACCGAACAGACTCATAAGGCTCAAGTTGTAGCCCATGATCACGTGGCCGATCACCGCGCCAACGATTCCAAATGGAATGCAACACATGATTACCAGCGGCTGGTAGTAATTATTAAACGGGATCGCCAGTAGTGCGAAGATACAAAAAAGCGCCATCAGTAAACCAATCACCAGCGTCTGCATACTCTCAGCCATATCCGCCTGACGTCCCTCGAACTTCCACGACAATCCAGGAAAGTCCTGCATCAGGGCAGGCATCACCGTCGCTTCCAAATCGTTCATGATCGGCCCGACATCGCCATCGCTCGTCGTCTCGGCGGTCACCTCAATCACGCGGCGTCCATTGTTGCGATCGATCACTGTAAATGCACGGCCACGCTCAATATCCACGGCATCTAAAATCGGGATCTCGCCGCCCTGTGGCGTCAGCAGCACCAAGTTCTCAATATCAAATTCCGACGCGCGTTGAGACTCTGGCAAGCGCACCATCGTCTTGACTTCATTGCGCCCACGCAACTGCCGCAGCGCTTCTGCTCCATAAAAACTATGCCGAATTTGTTGCGCAATCGAACGCGCATCTAAGCCCAGCGCTTGCGCTTCTGGTTTCACCGTAAAGTCGAACTGCACCTTACCGAGCTGCACCCCATCGTCGACGTCCTTGATATTGGCAAAGTTCTGCAAGGCCGCTGCGACTCGTTCACCTGCGGCATCGAGGGTGCCGGCATCACGATGGCTCAGCTGAATCGTCAGCCCTTTCTGTCCACCGCCAGGGCCGCCGCGGTCGGCTTGAAAGTTGACTGCATCGACGCCCGCCACTGGGCCCATATTCGCACGCCATTTGCTGGTAAACTCAGCGGTGCTGACTGGGCGCACTGCTGGATCAGTCAAATAGACGCGCATATCAAACTGATGGCTGCCGCCATTGCCCAAATCAAAAAAGACGCCTTCGGCTTGTTGAATGCCGCCGTTCTCTACAATTGTTTTGTGCGCGGCCTGCCCCAACATTCGGGCGACCACTTCAGTCTCCTCAACCGGCGCACCGATCGGCAGTCGAGCGGATGCAAAGGCATAGTCCGAATCCGGTCGCTCAATCTGAATCACACGGATACGGCCACTCTGCACATAGCCGATCGTCACCAGCAGCACTGCGACTCCGATCGCGACGACGAAGTAGCGATTGCCGAGGAATTTGCCCAACAATGGGCCATAGATATCACGCACGATATGCGCGAACCAGTGACTGAAGCGTTGCTGAAAACCATGCAATGCTCCGCCGATACCGCTCCGCTTGATATCCTTTTGATGCGACAGGTGCGCGGGCAAAATGTAGAGCGACTCAATCAGCGAAACGGCAAACACCGCGATCACGACGATTGGAATCGAAGCAAAGAATTTGCCCATCATCCCCGGCACCCAAAGTAAGGGCATAAAAGCGACAATATTGGTCAACACACTAAAGGTCACCGGCATTGCCACCTCGCGAGTGCCGACAATCGCTGCTTCATGAAACGGCAGTCCCTTTTGATGCCAGCTATAAATATTCTCGCCCACCACAATCGCATCATCGACCACGATTCCCAAGGTGATGATGAAAGCGAACATACTGATCATATTAATCGTAGCGCCGAAAAACGGCATGATCAAAAACGCCCCTAAGAACGAGATGGGAATCCCCAGCATCACCCAAAACGCAAGTCGTGCTTCAAGGAACAGCCCCAACACGCAGAGTACCAGCACTAGACCAAAGAAGGCATTGCGCAGCAGCAGTTCCGCACGTTGCTCAAACATCTTCGCCTTGCTGTTTAAAATATCGACGTGCACGCCTTCAGGCAGCGTCACCTTAAGCTCTTCAACCGCCTCAGCCACCGCAGCCGCGACTTTACCGGGCGTCTGATCGCCGACGCGATACACATCGATCTTTAACGCACGTTGAACATCGATCGTCGTCTCACCGTTTGCATCCTCTACCACACGGCCGTAGCGCGCATAGCGATCTGCCTCCTCAAAGCCGTCAATTACCTTGGCAATATCACCCAGATAGACACGCGAGCCATCGCCATTGGTCACAATCGGAATACTCTCAAACTCCTCAGCCCAGTCACGCTTCTCGGTCACGCGCACCAGGATCTCGCCGCCCGAGGTTTTCACACCGCCACCGGGTAAATCCACCGCAGCGTTACGCACACGCGAGGCGATCGCGCCCAGCGTGAGCCCATATTCACGCAAGGCCTGACGATCGACTTCAATCGTCACCTCATAATCGCGCACACCGACCAACTCCACCTGAGTCACATCTGGGCTCTGTAAAATACGATCTCGAATCAGCTCTGCGGCGGCGCGCATCGTCCATTCACTATGCGAGCCATAGATCACTAAATCCAACACATCGCGCCTATAACTGGAGACCGACACCTTCGGCTCCTCAGCCTCATCTGGAAAGGTGCGAATACGATCAATCTCATTCTTAATATCCGCATATAACAGCTGTATATCTTGCCCTGAAGCGACCTCTGCATTGACTGAACCGCTGCCCTCATTCGCAATGGAGATAATTTCACCGATGCCTTCCAAGGACTGCAGCGCTTCCTCAATCGGCAAAATAATCCCCTCCTCGACTTCCTCAGGCGAGGCACCGGGATAGCTCACCGAAATCTGCACACGATCCAACTCCATCTCTGGGAAAAATTCTTTAGTCGTGCGAAAGCTGACAATCAAGCCGCCCACAACGAGCACGAGCATGAGTAGATTCGCGGTCACCGAATGGCCGGCCATCCATGAGATCGATCCTTTTTGGCGTAAAAACGAACTAGACGATGATTGCTGATTCTTCATAGCAAAGTGGTAACTCTCAATTATTGAGCGGCGGCACCAGCAGATTTCTGGGCGCGCGGCTCGGCTTCGCCAGCGACGGTCACTTCCATACCATCCGCAGCAAAACTGAGTGATGAGGTAATCAACTGCTCGCCCTCAGCGAGTCCCTCCCCGATCACCACAGTCTCGCGGTTTTTCCATAGCACAGTCACTGGCCGGACCTCCAGGGTCGAGTCTGGGCGCCGCAACCAGACATGGTCGCCATGGCGCAACGTCTCACGCGGAATCAGAAACGTATCCGGCATTTGATGGCCCACTAGATCGACAGTGACATACGCCCCCAACAACAACTTCGCGCGCCCTGCGTTCTCTGGCTTTAAACCGAGCGGGTCACTCACCTCGACTAAGACACGCGCCATACGGCCATCGGGATCTAAGTCGCCAAGTAAACTAATCATGCGCCCCGGCAGCGGTGACTCCGATCCACTTATACTGACCAGTGCTTCACCCCCAGGTATCTCCAATACCGGCACCCGATTCACAGGAATCGACACGCGTACGTAAAAGCTATCGGTCGAAACCACATGCGCAACATCGCCGCCGATTCCCGCCAGTGAGCCGACCTCGACGAATTTCTCCAACACCTGCGCATTAAACGGTGCAGCAATCTCCGTACGCGACAAATCTAAGCGCGCGCGATCCACCGCCGACTGCGCACTGCGCTGCATGGCTTGCGCCTGCTTCAACTGTGGCTCACGCAGCGCTAAAGATGAACTCTCTGCCAAGATATCACTCGAGTCGCCGAGCAGTTGCCACTCACGGCCAGCGACACGTTGAAAGCCCATCTCCAATTCAAACTCGGCCTCGCGCAGCTCAAAAGTGCTCTGCGCCTGTGCCAATTGCAGCTCGTAATCATCGGTTTCGATCTGTGCGAGTATGGTGCCCGCATCGACATGCTCACCTTCAAGAAAGTTCGCAGCCAGTTCGAGCACCTGGCCACTTACTTGCGCCTTCAGCCTCACTTCACGCGCAGCAACGACCAGCCCCATCCCTTCGACGCGCACGCCGGCGTTTGCCATTGTAATCGGCTCAACATCGACGAGTACTTGCATGGCCCGAGGCTGGCGTGTCTTGGCCTCGGGGCCTGTCGCTTTGAGACCCTGCATGGTTAAATAACCGACGGCGACGATACCCATACAAATGAGAGAGATTAAAAACTTAGACTTCATAACTTAAAGGTCGGGAGTTGTCCGCCAAGCGCTTGATGCAGTGCAATGCGGGCTTTAAATAAATTAGCAACTTGAGTGATTTCATCGCGCTCAAGGTTCTGCACCGAAACCAACGAGGAGGTGACATTCAAATAATCACTGAGCCCATTGGCGTAGCGATTGCGCGCCGCGGAATGCGTCAGACGGGCAAGGGTGAGCTCGGCACGGAGTGCTTCTAATTGCTCACGAACTTTTTGCTCACGCATCAGCGCATCTTCGACCTCCTTAAATGCAATCAGTACTGCCTGTCGATAGTTCGCGATGGCCTCGTCGACGACTGCCAATTGTTTTTCGACTTCCAGCTTGCGACGCGCGCCATCCAAAATCGGCGCGACGATACGCCCAGTGAATTTACCGAGCCAATCATCAAATAGATCTTCAAAGTTCTCTGCTTCAGTCGAACCACTTAGACCAAGCGACACACTCGGCAAGCGATCCGCCTTTGCCGCGGCGACATTCCAATCCGCGGCTTCGATGCGGCGCAGTGCCGCGCGCACATCAGGACGTTGCTCCAGTAAATCGCTCGGCACCGCTGAGTTTGGCATCGGTGGTAGAGTTGGCGTGTTTTGCCAATCGATCTGCAAGAGCTCTGTGGCGGTCTGGCCGATTAAGAGGTTGAGCGCATATTGCGAAGCCGAGCGCTCCGCCTCCGCACGCGGGATATTGGAGCGCGTGCGAGCCACCGTCTGCCGCTGTTGATAGACATCCAATGAATTTGCCTGAGAGTTCCGAAAGCGCAGCTCAATTAACTCTAGCTGTGTGCTATTAATCTCCAACTGTTGCTGCAACAACGCGACACGGCGCTCCGCTTCAATAATTTCAATCCAACGATTCGCGACACTCGCGGAGATCGTCAATGCGGTGCTTTGCAAATCATCGGCCGAGGCCACAGCGCGCGCTTCGGCCGCACTTTGAGTCGAGCGAATCTTGCCCCATAAATCGACGTCGTAACGAATGCCCAGCCCTACGACGTAGTCATTCGAAGCCGTATCGCCCTCGTTGCGCCACGTGCGATCATAGCCTGGGGTCAGCGATAGCTCTGGATACAAATCTGCCCCTGCTTGGAGTGCCGCGGCCTCTGATTGACGCAGACGTGCCCACGCCTGTGCGATATCTAAATTGTCCGTGAAGGCACTCGCTTGCAACGCGTCAAGATCGGTGCGGTTAAATGCGCTCCACCACACCGCGTCGAGTGCCACAGTTGGAGTTGCCTGCCTCGAGCCACTAAATGCTGCTGGCAACGGTTGTAAGTCTGCCGACTCGCGTTGGGCCGCAGTATAACAGCCCGAAAGAATAAGTAAGGGAGCCGCACACACAGCCACGGTTTGGATTAAAGTCGCTTTCATCACTGCGTATTTGCCTCCAACATGCCCTTAAGTCCTGCCAATGAGAATTGATAAATATGCTCTGCAATTGTCTCCGGATCTGGCAGGCACAACACAGGTGTTGCACCCATTTCACGAATCAAACGAGTAAAGTTATAAAACTGAAATTGAGCAACGACACTGACCATCGCCAAGTGCACCTGCTGCTCCGGCACATTCGATCCAAGGATACTGGAGACGGCGTTCCACATCTGCGCCTGGTTTTGGCTGATCAGCTCCGAAAAAATCATATCGATCGCAAAGGTCGGCTCCGCGAACTCCCTGGCAACCATCCGACACAGATATCCCGCGTCTGAGGGGCTGAAAATCTGAGAAATTAGCGCCGCGATATGATGACGCAGTCGCTGCTCGGGCGACGCCCCCTCCTCGGCAAGCAGCACTGGAAACGACGCATTGGCCTCCGCAAAAGCAGCTCGGAGCGCTGCCACATAGAGCGCCTGCTTATCGCCAAAGTGGTAATTCACCGCCGCGACATTCGCCTCAGCCCGCTCAGAAATAGCTACCATCGTGGTCTTCTCAAAGCCACGCTCAGCAAACAAGGCCATCGCCGCCTGCAACAAACGCCCGCGCGTCTTCTGTTCTTTAGCTACTCCCATCGTTTTCAATTAGATGATTCAAACGCACATTTGAATCTTTTGTTTCAAAAAATGCAAATCAAGTTCCGCACTGCTGCATTCCGCAGATCAGCGCGAACCGTCCAAGCCGCTAATTCTGGTTCGTCAGAAAGCCTTGATGGTGCTGCAGATGCTGATCCAGCGAAGTGGCGACCACCACTGATGTAGCGAAAAACATTATGACTGCATTCGAGACCGCATCACTACTGCTATAATCCTGAATCCGTTTGAAAAAGTCCTGATTCAAACCTTCCAGCACCTGGTACAGCTCCTTCAAATGCTTGAGTTCCCAGTCAGGCTCGCCGCCCTTCAATTGCACGAAATACTGCTTTGTCAAATACGAGCCCACCGTCCGGTGCAGCGTCTCCTGCGTCGAGCAAAACGGAATATGAAAACTAGCCATTGCCCTCAGCTCCTGCAGTACTGGGCAGTCACTGGTCGCCATCATCAGGCCCATCAGCGAATTAATCCCCACTTGCAGGTCGCAATCGTTATAATAATGACGCTCAGTCGCCTCGACCGTGACCTGCACGCGCTCGGTCGAGGCGTTCTCCGCAAATGCCTCCAACAAGCCATGCATGCGCGTGGCGACTGGACAATACTGACAGTCGGACGTCTTCAACGGGCAGCACGCACACTGCTTATGTTGCAATCGAGCCCACTCAGGATAATCAGTGCTCACCTCGACTCCATGCTGCTTCGTCTCCACATCAAAGACCACTTCCCGATCCTTGAGTTTAAAAATATAGCGCACGACTCCGTCATTCATCTGCGCACACTACGAGCGCCGCCTGCCTAACATCGATCTATCAATGCAAAAACGCCCATTTTTTAGAAATTAATTACTACACTTAGGTCTTTTAACCCCAACCGCGTAGGCTTTAGCTTATGTCAGCCAAGGAGAACCCCTCATACTGTAGATGTGGAATTTACCCACAGCGATAAGCATCAACGCCGGACCATAGTTCACGTGTCCGACAAAACGGTCACTACAGTCAGCGTTGCGGCGCTCAGCGTCTACGACCCGTGCAAGGCCGTGTCGAAAGACAAGGTCATTGAATTCATTCAGCTAGTCGAACAGACTGGAGGCAGCCGCGACTTCAAGCAATCTGTACCATGACCCAAGCCAGATACGGACTCGTCCTCGTCGGCGGTGAAAGCCGACGCTGTGCCAGCAACAAGAGTGTCGCTGGCATAGCGCTAAGCCTAGCTCTTTTCCGGACGGGGGAAGAGAATCATCTTTTCGCCGAGGGTTTTGCCTTCGAGGGTGTTGCCCCACTCAAGCTGACCTTCGAGGCGCTCAAAATTATCGGCGCCTACCAGACCACGAATCTTATCCGAAATCTCTGGCATCACTGGTGTGAGCATGACGACTCCAAGGCGTAAGGCCTCAGCCATATAGGCCAGTGAGGTCTGCAACTTCGCCTGATCTTCAGGCGTGTCAGATTTTGCAAGTTTCCAAGGTGCACGTGTTTCCGCGTATTTATTAATGCCGGAAATGAACGTAAAAATACGCTCCAGAGCTTTATGAAACTGAAATCCTTCGAACAGCGGAATAAGTTCGCCTTGGGTCTTTTCCCAGAGTGCTTTGAGATCTTGCTCAGGCTGCTCATCGACAGATACGGCGGGCACTTTGCCCTCGGAGTAACGGCTGCCCATGTTGAGTAAGCGGCTGACTAAGTTACCCAAATCGTTGGCAAGATCACTGTTGTAACGGCTCATGAAGAGCTCAATTGAGAATTCACTGTCTTGTCCGACATTCATCTCGCGAGTCACGAAATAGCGGAATGCATCGGTGCCAAACTGCTCGATCAAATCAAGCGGATCAACGACTTCGCCAGTGCTCTTCGACATCTTGGCACCGGAGCTCAACCACCAGCCATGGACGAGGAAATGCTTCGGCAATTCAAGGTTCAATGCCTTGAGCATGATCGGCCAGTAAACCGCATGCGGTGGCACCAAAATATCTTTACCGATGACGTGGTAATCGGCTGGCCAGTTTTGTTCGAACTCATCGGTACCGTAGCCCGCTGCGGTAATATAGTTGGTCAACGCGTCGAACCACACATACGTCACATACTCAGAGTCGAATGGCAGTTCGATGCCCCATTCCAAGCGCGACTTCGGACGCGAAATACAGAGATCGTTGAGCGGCTCCTTTTTGAGAAACTGCAGCACATCGGCACTGCGGAAACGCGGATAGATCATCTCTGCATTCTGCTCGATCGTTGCAATCAACCAGTCCTGATACTGCGCGAGTTTGAAGAAATAGTTGGTTTCAACGACTTGTTCGACTTCACCGAAAATATCAGGCCACTTGCCATCGACCTTCTCTTTCTCCGTAACGAACTGCTCTTGGCGCTGGCTGTAGTAGCCGTTGTAGTCTGCCTTATAGATCAAGCCTTTATCAAACAATGTCTGCAGAATCTCGCCGACGACTTTTTTATGACGCGGCTCTGTAGTGCGAATGTAATCGTCATTGGTGATCTGCAAGCGTTCGCAAAGGCCCTGAAAGGTTGCAGCGTGACCATCGCAAAATGCCTGTGGCTCGACACCCTGTTTCTGCGCTGACATTTGGACTTTTTGGCCGTGTTCATCCAGGCCGGTGACGAACTTAACCGAATCGCCTTGTAGGCGACGAAAACGCGCGACGATGTCTGTCAGCACTTTTTCGTAGGCATGGCCGAGGTGCGGCGCGCCGTTTGCGTAGTCGATTGCGGTGGTGATGTAGAAGTTCTTGCTCATGGAAACCGAGCAAGGTGGGCGAATTCGAGCAGGGGCGCAAGTCCGTAGCACAAGGACTTGGTTGTCGCTCAACCAGCTATTCGAGGCCTTCGACGACGAATTGTCGTTTGCCCTTTCTGATCCCCAGCGTGACCACCATCGCAGTCGGCGATTTGGCGCCCTTGATC
This sequence comes from Opitutia bacterium UBA5964, assembly GCA_002430605.1. Lineage (GTDB taxonomy): Bacteria > Verrucomicrobiota > Verrucomicrobiia > Opitutales > Coraliomargaritaceae > Lentimonas. The sequence goes on from DJBY01000106.1 coordinate 16,483, forward strand.
TCCTGCAACTGTGCATACACCGCTGGATCGGGGGCATAGCCCGACCACCTTTCCCCTGCTACTTCGAGCGTCATTGGCCGCACTTTAAGCACACGTGCTTCGACACGATACAAACGGCCGACGAATGGGCCGAGCTCTGCGTCAGCCAACTGCGCGAGATCTGCGGCGTCCCGCAGAGGCAACTGCATGCCTGTTTGATAACCAAGTGGCAGCTCAAAATCCAAGGCATCGTCGCCCACACTCGGATTTTCTAATGCGACAAATTGCCCCGCCCGCCCCGAGCGGACAGTAAACCGGGCAGCGACTGGAAAGTGATCCGTCGCACCGCCTCCAGTTTCAGAAGCAAAGCGCCACTTCAGCGGCCGCCCGAGCAAATCGGCATTTAGGCGTGGAATGATTAAAGGCGTAAAACTACCATCCACATAGCTGACGCCCGACTGATCATACAGGCCACGGGTCACCAGCAAATGCATCAGTGAGCCGCGTCGCCCACGCCACACCTCGGAATATCGCTGTTCTGGCGGCAGCTCAAACCACAGGTTATAGAGATCGATGCCGCTAGGCTCACGAATCGCCAACTCATTGCCTTGCGATCCGAGCACATCGTTAATCCCCGTCTCCACGCCTGGATAGAGGATCGATTGATTGTAGTGCGAGTTCAAATCACCGCCGATGATAATGTCCGCCATCGGATCGGCCGCGAGTCGCGCATCGATTAAAGCCCGCAGCACCTTGGCGTTCTGCGCACGGATCGGTTCGCTAGACGGGCTCGACGCTCCAGACTTCCAATGGTTGACGTAAACGGTCAGCGGGTGCGCTGCGACAACCAGCGTCACCTCCAGAATGTCGCGCGCCTGTCGCAACGCATGGCGTTGCACCTCTTGAATGGGGAAACGCGAAAATAGCGCATTAGTATGTGCGATCCCAGCATCTACTCCCTTCGAGGGGGAAACTGTCACCGAATAGCCGACCAAACCAGCGTCACTCAAGGCTTTCAATAGCCACGCTTGCGCAGGTAACCCGGCATACTCCGGACGCCAATCAGACGTTAGCATTTGCGCAACACTGAGCGCACGGTGTTGGTCGAGAAAGGTCGCCAAATCCTCAACCGAGCTCTGCGGAGTGAAATCCGCTTCGAGCTCTTGAAATAAGATCAGCTCGGGCCCTAGCCCAGCGTTAACCGTTTTCAATACGGCTGCGATATTCTGCAGTTTCGTCAGTAACTTGCGTCGCCCATAGCTAAACGGATCATCTGGCTCGTCTTGAATGTAGTCCTGATAAATCGCAATCCCATCCAGATCGAACAGGTTCTCAACGTTGTAGGCCAGCACCGTAAATTCTGTGTCAGCCGCGCAACAAGCGCTGGCACCACACAGAATAAAACTCAGAAAAAATCGCCCGCACACAGAGACCTGATGCATGCCGATGACTAATCGTTAGCAGCAACTGGGGCTGCCCGCTGCGCTGCGCTGGCGCGATACAAAGCCACATCTGGAATATCGATAATGACATGCACGACCAAACGAAGCACCACCACCGCCAACGCTTTGATCGCGCCAGTGAGTAACGCCACCCCAGTCGCCGCCGGCATTGGAAACAGCATGCCCTGTAAAATCGCAATAATCAGAATGGTGGCTAAGATCACCCATGAGAGCACATTTACAATCAAGCGAAGATCCGCATAGGCCGATTCGGCACGAATGTGTGCCCTCAATGCACCAGAAGCAGATAGTGTCGAAGGCCCATGCATACCCGCGGCACTGGAGTAATCCAAACTACGCCGACGCTGCGAACCGTCCTTCGCAGCAGACAAGCGCCGACCACGCGAGTTATCACGCGCGCTGCAATAGGCCGCATAGGCTTGCCCCCACTGGTGCTCCGACAGCTTCCGAGTGCTCGGATCCATCTTCTCGCGCGATGTCTTAAAATCTTCAAAACTCTTCATACTACGACTAGTAAGTATCTTACGAAAATCTGCAACCCTAAGCAGCACCGGCGACTCGCCGACACTCCTTTTCATGTCTTCGACCATGAACACCCATAAAAAAACCGCCGAATTGCTTCGGCGGTTCTTTGAAGTTGCGAAGAAGACCGCTTACGATGCGTTCGCTTGCAACATATGCACTTGCCGTTGCGGATATGGAATACTGATACCTTCCGCATCAAATTTCTCTTTAACTGCTTTTGTGAAATCAAACTTCACACCCCAGTAATCGGCAGCGTTCACCCAAGGACGCACGACGAAATCGACGCTGCTATCACCCAAGTTTGAGACCTCAATCTGCGGAGCTGGATCTTTCAGCACGCGCGCGTCCGCCTCGAGCAGATCAAGCATCAGTTGCTTCGCCTTATTAAGATCATCCCCATATCCCACACCAACCACCATATCGATGCGACGAGTCGGGTGAGCAGATAGGTTAGTAATCGAACCGCTCATCACCGCTGAGTTCGGCATGATAATTTTAACATTATCCGGAGTTTTCAATTCAGTAGTCAATAGGCCCACTTCCACAACAACACCCATCTCGCCACCAGCCTTGATAACATTGCCTGCCTTGAAAGGCTTGAACAGAATCAGCAACACTCCGGCAGCGAAGTTCGAAAGCGAACCTTGCAGCGCGAGGCCAATCGCCAAACCCGCCGCCGCGACCACCGCAGCAAATGAAGTCGTCTCGACACCAAGCTTACCAATCGCTGCGATGGCAACAAATACGACAATCGCTCCGTAAAGCATACTGGAAAAGAAACCGATCAGCGTCGCATCCACTTCTTTTTTGGTCAAAGCAGCCGCGAACAGTGCTTTCACCTTTTTCGCAACCCATAGGCCCACGACTAATATAATAATGGCGGCGAAGACTTTAAGTCCGAAATTCGCGATGCTTTCCAAAATTGAGCCTGCTGTTGATTGTTCTTCCATAATATGTGTTCGGTTAGTTGATCGGTTTAAATGTAGAAATAGACCGAGAGTCTGTATTGTATCGTGACCTGTGACAATCACTACTCTCCGTTGAGACGCAAATCCCTAACGTCGATTAGTCATTAAAGAAAACCTGTGTTTTGTTCAAACGGACAGACGTTTATTAATTTGAGCAATCGCCCAACCTGCGTGCTCCGCAACCATCGCGTCGCTCCCAGATTCGACAATCTGCAGCGCTGGCAAGTCGACGGCCGTACCGACATTGCCCAGCACCACACAAAGGTTACGCCGGAAGCGGGGCAGCTTAAGCCGACGCATTGGCGAGCCGATCATACGCTCACTGAATGTCGCCTCATCCCACGCCAA
>DJBY01000096.1 GCA_002430605.1 Opitutia bacterium UBA5964
CATGAGTTATTGTTCGCAATGCAATGGCAATGACAGAACCCCATTCTGTTTTGAAAATCAGCAATACTTGGACTGGTGCCTTTGTCTTCCTCGGTTATCGAGAAACACTCGGGGCTGCTCGATTATCCAGCTTTGGCGGTCGTCGGATTCAGTGCTGTTTGTGTTTGATGATATTCAGAGCTGCGATGTCTTTCAGCTTTTGCTGTAGCTGTGGTAGTCGTAGTTGGCTGGCAGAGTCGGGAGGGAGATGTCCGGATAGGGCTTCTAGAAAGTCCTCATTTGCTTCTAATAATTGAATGCTGGGGATTAGGTAGTTTCTTAAATCTTCTGGTGCGTCATTGATTTCTTCAACAATTTTAGCACGTCCATCTATGACCGTGATGAAATCTTCCAGATCATGGCTGGCATAAAAGTCGCCTTCGCCGCGTTCAGTGAAAGTTAAATACTTGGTGACTAGAAATCCTACCGGTGAGACGATCCTTAGAGTGGTATGCGCATACTCGGTCTCAATCGAATGGTCTAAGACTTCGGCGAACCATGTGGTGTTTAAGCCGATTTGTTCTCCTTGGGTTGGCATCATATCGACGGTGAGCTCACCTAATCGCCAGCGGCAGATCGGGGCATCTGTGCTCATGTCGTGCTCAAATCCGTGTTGGCGCAGTGTGGCTTCAATGTCGGAGTAACGTGCGGTGCTGAGTAGTTCGACAATCACATCCACATCATCGGTCGGTCGGGCAGGTGAGAACTCTGGATTGTCAATTAAGAGGTTAACGATCGAGCCGCCGGTGAAGGCATAGTTGAGACCAGTTGGATCGAGTTTTCCTGCAACCGCGCGGAGTGCGCCAATATTAAGCGGCGGCATGTTCGTTGAGGCGTTTCTCTAAGAGTTGTTCGGCCAGTTTGCGCTCGCGCGCACGTCCGATGCGTAGTGCATCGACCAGCGCGAGCAGCTCGTAAAGTTCCGGATTGTTTTGAGCTGCTTGAGGCTCGCTTCGATACAGGGGTTTGATGGCGACACCTTGCACGTCGCCATTTGGATCAGGCCAGACGGGAATGGGTTGGTTAGACGAGGCAAATTGATCGGCTAAGATCGGTGCGGCCCAAGCGGTTGGCATCCCGCGGGTCATTTCCTTCGGAGACACGGCGAAAGCGTAAGGCACGCCATGCACTAGGAATTTTAGAAATGCCTTCTTTCGGATGGATCTATCAATCGGGTTCAACAGCCGAGACTCACTCAAGCGACGCTCTGCAGCATGCACTTCAGAGGCACTCATTCCGAGTGTTAGCGCCTTTTCGGCGTAGCTCGAGGAGTGCTTGTCTTTGCATATTAATAGCGCAACCATGATGTCTTGTGGCTTGATCATTAAGTATATACGCTATTCGCGAATCGCGAATGGTCAAGTCTCTTTAATCGTGTTTTGCTGCTGGGTTTTGCCTGGTTATAGACATAACGACATGACACCGTCCGAGGCTCTCCCATTCCCTCTGGTGGGCCGTCGTCACCCTGACGGCCGTGGGCTACGGTGATGTGACTCCGGTGACTGTCGGCGGTAAAGTATTCACCTTCTTTGTGCTGATTGTTGGGCTGCGGATCGCCGCAGTTCCAACGGGACAGTTTGCCTTTGCATTGTCGAAAGCACGTGAGGGGGAATAGGCGCGTCTTTGGGGGCGGGTGGTAGAATTCTTTGAACTGTGGGGAAATCTCTTTGCTGTTCTTGAGGATGTTTATTTTGACCCAATTTGGTTCCCTCGTGTTCCTCTTGTTGCTGTATGTTTATTGGTGCGGCGTATTATTGCCGGACGGATTATCGGTCTAAGTGCTTCAGGAAATTTCGCACTGACTCGCTGGGATGTGCTTTCATCGCGTCAATCGGTAGGGAATCTTCCAAGTCACTGGCGTTTAAGTGTCCTTTTGTCATCGCTGAGCGGAGATTCTGCTTATGTTGCGTCAACCATTTGATGATCCGCTGCGGGCGTGCCTCTTCGGTTGTATGGGCGAGCACCTCTTCAATAAAGCATCGTGATACAGGCACTAGCAGTCGGAGGTGTTTCAGGTCTTGTCGTCCTTCTTGAGGGATGGAGTCGAGGTTCGCTAGTTTTGCTTGAAATAGGGCGATCGGTGTGAGGAACCACATTAGTTTACCCGCATATTGAATGGGCATCGCCTGATCGTGGATGTCTTCGTCGGTTAGTCCATTTACAGAGCGGAGGATTTCAGCGTCCTGTCCTTTCGGGCCTCGGAGTGCATGCGTCACCAATCGCATTCGGCCTTTAGTCGGTATATCGGAACCTTGGTCCAGTTCGGGGGGAGCTTTAGGCGGGGAACTCGTCGATAGAAGTCGGCATCGCGACTAGTAAAAGGCTCGAACTGCAGAATAACAGGGTTTTTCTCTCGGTATTTTTCCGCCCACAAGTTGACTGCTTGTCCGCCAACCAAGAGAAGTCCTGTGCCTTCGTCGAGAAGGTCGAGGTAGTCCTTAACTGTGCGCTCTCGAATCAATCGCAAAAGCGTTCCAGTTTATTTCAGCTTCGCTCCAAAAGTCCTGCGGTAGGATAGAGTTCTTACGCTGGATTTGAGCAGGAGTCGCTTCGCCTGATTGCATAGCAAGTTGATCTTCGCGGCGCGACTGAATGCGTGTCCGTGCGAAGTCTGGATCGAAATCTTTAGCTGTGTCGATAAGTGACATATCTCATACTAGAATGAAATTTGTGACTTATCGTCAAGGTTGAGGTTTGGTGCTGCAAAGTTCGCAGAGGGCCATGTCATACTGTTTGTGGTCTTTTTCTGTGCTCGCAATCAGAACAAAAAAACTTCCGATGGAGTGGACTACGTCGTATTTCAGCAGACCGTCACATCCGGACTCGCCGCACTAGCGGTCGCCTATCCCAATGCCACTTTAGACCTTCAGGGTATGGTCTGGATGCAGGGGGAATCTGATGCGACGACTCTCCTATGCTCCACCACTAGATTTAAGCGCCCTAATATTAATCACTTAGGGCTTTTTTATGCCTTCGTTAAATGCCCGAAAAGGCTATCGCTTTGCGTGTCAGCTTTTAGGCGCGGTGCATCGCACGAATGAGCGATAGTCTGAGGTTCTAGGGCGTGCTAGAATAAGCAGTTCATCTATTCTACATTCAGACTATCCATGAACCAAGTTACCAAATTAACAATCTCGCTACTTTCGTTAGCGCTTTATTTTCAAGGCCTTCATGCGGAAAGCGACCAGCGGGCGACGTTTTCTGATGACGCTGCGGTGGTCGGAGTGAAGTCTGCACCCTTTAACGAGTTTACTGGTGCCTCATCGGCTGTCTTTTCGGTCGGTGGCCAACGCGAGCGCATTGGCACTCAGGGCACTCAGTTGATCGGTGCGGTTCGCGAAAGCACGGTTGCGACTCCATTTGGTGACGCCGACCTGTTTCAGGCGACGTATGGTCGAGCGGATTTCCCGTTTCAGTATACGCTTAAAATCAAGCGCTTACGGGATGTGAATGCCTTTACGGTGCAAGCGGTGATTCATAACCGTAGTAGCGAGGACATTCGCCTGCATAACTTCGACCTCTTTGATATGCGCAAGGGGCAAGGCGGTGCACTCAATGTTGCGAACCCATCCGAGTGGTTGGTCACTCCGTTGATGGAGGACTCAGACGCAGTGACTTATGACGTGGCTGAGAAACGCCTCAATGAGTCGGCGTTGTTCCAGAATGCGAATGGTGAGGGGTTCCTCGTCGGCCCTGTCGGCCCTGCGGAAGCTTACACGAATGTTCAATTTAAGGATCAAGAGTTCATTGCATCGGTTTCGATGGACAACGTCCTCGTTCCTGCCGGCACGAGTCGTCGCAGTGAGGAGATGATCTTCTGCTTTGAACCCACCACAACGGCGACCAACATCTGGACGCGTTGGGTCGCATTCACACATGGAACCCGCCTCCATCGTGGGCCGGTTTACGGCTGGTGCAGTTGGTATGATACGACGACTAATATCACCGCAGAGCACGTGCTCAACGTGACTGACACGATCGAAGCCAACCCCAACACCTTTGGTAAGGGCATCGTTCAAATCGACGACGGTTACCAGAAGATGGACGGTGACTGGAGTGCGAATGACAAATTCCCGATGGGCATGGCAGCTGTCGCCGCGCGCGTCCGCGAGTCGGGTAACATTCCCGGTGTCTGGTTTGCGCCGCTGATGATTAACCCCGAGCACCCATGGATTGATGAGAATCCGGATGCGATTCAGACCAATGCTCAGGGTATCGCGAGCTTCATGAACGCGAATCCGTTTCACCCCGCAGGTGCGAAGTGGGTCAACCCGGATCACCCGGCGACCAAGAAATACCTGCATCAGATCATCACCGATGCGCGTGAACGTGGTTTCGGCTATATTAAGATCGACTTCAATGGGATTGGTAGCCGCTTCGTGGATCAGACAAAGACACGCCTGCAAGTCTTCCGCGACCTGTACGCGCTATACCGCGATGCAGCGGGTGAGGACATGTATATCCTTTCCTGCCTCGGTCAACCTACCCGTGGTGTGATTGGATTCATTGACGCCGCGCGTGTGGGGCCAGACTCTCACCCGGCGCACTTCAGTAAATGCCTTCAGTCGGTGCTTCGTTTTCAGATTTACGACAATGTGTGGTGGCAAAATGATCCGGACGTTGCCTACGTGAGTTCAACGGGCACCATGGGCGGCAAGCGCTCACTTGGTGGCACTCCACAGGGTGAGGGCATGTGGCGCACTTGGCACAACTCAGTCGGCCTCGTCGGTGGCACGTCGATGATCAGCGACCCGATCGATGCAGAAGACGTGAAGGAAAAGTGGCGCAACTTCGAAATCTTGCGCCCTGCACACACTGAGACCACACGTTTGCTGACGCTCGGTAAGTCACCTTACAATGAAGTCTTCGGTTTCGCAGCCGACCGTGTCTATGGTGACTTCGCCGTCTACAATTTTTACAATCCACGCTATGATCACGATGATTTCCGTGGCCAAAATCTGGATACAGCTAAATTTCAGAAGGCAATATCGATCGACTTCACA
>DJBY01000057.1:0-1316 GCA_002430605.1 Opitutia bacterium UBA5964
GCCCCGCTCGGCCAGAAGCGCATGATGGCAGTCGACCCTGGCTTCCGCACTGGCTGCAAAACCGTGATCCTCGACGCCCAAGGCCAACTGCTCTTCAACCACGTACTATTCTGCACCGGCGGTGCAGGCCAAATCGATCGCGCCAAAGTCGAAGCCAAAGCACTCATCGAGCGCTACGACATCGAAGCCATCGCCATCGGCAACGGCACCGCAGGGCGCGAGACCGAAGCCTTTTTTCGCGAACTCGGGCTCTCGAAAAGCATCGTCATCGTAAGCGTCAACGAGTCCGGAGCGTCGATCTACTCAGCCTCCGAAGTTGCCCGCGATGAGTTTCCCAACGAAGACATCACTGTGCGCGGTGCCGTCTCGATTGGTCGTCGCCTGATGGACCCACTGGCAGAACTCGTTAAACTCGATCCGAAATCAATTGGCGTCGGGCAGTATCAACACGACGTCGATCAATACGCACTCAAGCGCACACTCGACGACACCGTGATCTCCAGTGTGAACCAGGTTGGCGTCGAGGTGAACACCGCCAGCAAACAGCTGCTTTCCTACGTATCTGGTCTCAACGAAACCATCGCTGGTAACATCGTTGCCCACCGCCAAGAGAATGGCCCCTTTAAGTCGCGCAAAGAATTCTCCGAAGTCAGCCGCCTCGGCCCCAAAGCCTTTGAGCAATGCGCGGGCTTCCTTCGGATCCGCGACGCCGCACACCCGCTCGATCAGAGCGGCGTGCACCCAGAACGCTACCAACTCGTCGAGCAAATGGCCGCCGCAGTGGGTTGCCAGCTAGCCGACCTCACAAAAGACAGCAGCGCACGCGCCAAGATCAAGCTCGAGAACTTTGTATCCGACGAAGTAGGCCTCCCCACCCTACGCGACATCATGGAAGAGCTCGCCAAGCCCGGCCGCGATCCGCGCAAGCAATTTGAAGTCTTCCAATTCGCCGACGGCGTCGAAAAGCCCACCGACCTGACACTCGGCATGAAGCTGCCCGGCATCGTGACCAACGTCACTGCCTTCGGCGCGTTCGTCGATATCGGCGTGCACCAAGACGGCCTCGTTCACATTAGCGAACTAGCCGACAAGTTTGTCGATGATCCCAACAAAGTGGTGAAGGTCGGCGACAAGGTGCAAGTGACCGTCACCGAAGTCGATATGCCGCGTAACCGCATCGCACTCTCGATGAAACAGCAGCCCGAGATCGGCGGCAAAAAGGAACGCTCTGGTGCCCCACGCGGACGCAGCGGTAATCAAGCACGCAGCGGCAACGACAACGGCAATCGTGGAGGCAACAGCAATCGCGGCGGCGG
>DJBY01000057.1:1503-5938 GCA_002430605.1 Opitutia bacterium UBA5964
AGGCTGCCACGGCGACTGGCCGCAAAAAAAACGGCTGCTGCGGACATCTAACTCCGCCGCAGATCCTTACCGATCTACAGAAAAATGAATTGAAGAATCGAACCACCTCTGACGTGAAAAAAAAACAATCCTGATTAAGCATAGAGAAGAAGAATTACCGATAGACCAACCACACCTATTCAACCAAATGATGCGTAGATCCAGCCAGCATACTCAAGTCCTTGCGCGCTCCGCCCTTCAGAACTGAGTAGCCTCGACATCCGGTAAAATGCAATACATGACAGACTAGTGACTACAATTAACTCACTACTTCGCAAACGAGACGTGACGCGCTTCATATTACTCGCGTTTATGTTAATGCCTGCACTCCTTATTGCTCGGCAACCGAACGTAATTATTATTTTCACTGACGATCAGGGTTCAGTTGACATGAATGCTTATGGCGCAACTGATCTCAGCACTCCCCACATGGATAGCCTGGCTAAACGCGGCGTAAGATTCACACAGTTTTATGCGGCAGCCCCGGTCTGCTCACCATCGAGAGTGGGTCTACTCACTGGGCGCACTCCACAACATGGTGGCCTACATGGAAATGTCGGCCTTGATTCAGTGGGTATGCCCTCGGCTCAGGTGACTATTGCAGAGGAGCTCAAAAAAGCAGGTTATGCCACGGCTCATATTGGCAAATGGCACCTAGGATACTCGAAACAAACAATTCCAAACGGACAAGGATTCGATTATTCCTTTGGCCACTTGGTAGGCTGCATAGATAACTACTCTCATTTTTTCTATTGGAGCGGTCCCAATAAGCATGACCTCTGGCGCAATGACAAAGAAGTGTTTCACAATGGAGAGTTCTTTCCTGACCTGATGGTAAAGGAAGCGGGTCAGTTTATGGAAAAAAATAAAGACGAGCCATTCTTTATCTACTTTGCAATGAACTCTCCACATTACCCTTATCAAGGATCACCCGAGTGGCTCGAGTATTACAAAGACCTTAAGTATCCGCGAAACCTCTACGCAGCGTTTCTTTCCACGATGGACGAACGAATCGGACAACTCATACAAAAGCTCGATGATCTGGGGCTGACTGAGGATACGATTGTCATATTCCAGTCCGACCACGGAGCCTCTCAGGAAGTTCGCGCTCATGGCGGAGGCGGAAGCGCCGGACCATATCGCGGTTACAAATTCAGTCTATATGAAGGAGGAATACGTGTTCCAGCTATTATCTCCTGGCCGGGGCACTTACCAGAAAATCAAGTACGCAGTCAAATGGTGACTGGGTGTGACTGGTATCCCACAATACTTAGCTTGTGCAGACTCAACGCTGCCAGCCATAAGATCGATGGACAGAGTCTCGTGCCAATCATAGAAGCCGTTGATGCACCCACAGCTCACAAAAGTTTCAATTGGAAATCAGGAGAATCCTGGTCAGTTCGTGAAGGAAAATGGAAACTGATTGTCAGCGGTAATGAAACTGAGCTCTACGATATTCCAAATGATCTCGGCGAGGTAAATAACCTAGCCACTGAAAACCCTGAAACTGTTATCCATCTAAAAAAAGTAAGTCAAAAATATTGGAGTAGTATCAATGAGAAGAATTAAGCTCTATCATATATCTGATAACGAACCAGCCATTAGAGCTAACGGCTAAATCCGCAGATTAATTTTAACGATAGGCATAGCCCGTGCGGACCCGCCGCTCTGATTGCAAATGATAGGCAGGGATAAGCCACAAAAAAGGCCGTAGTTCGCAGTGCGAAGTCCGGCCTTTTGCTGATTCAATTAAATCGACTAGATGTGGAGGGACATTCGAGTCAACTTAAGCATTGGCGGAATAAGTATAATTACCGGTATTTTTATAAAGGTTTACCGGTTGGAATTGGCAATCGAGGAGACTGGTATATATTAAAACATCGAAATTACTTAAAAACAGAACAAGTCGCTGCACCCGACCGCTAACCGTCCACGACCCGCGGAGTTTTTTTGCAAAATCAGCCGTTTTGTGATTTGTGACATTTACACACCGGCGATTGAGCTATTCGTTGCCATCAAAATAAAAATCGACAAACCGCACGTAATAGCGCACGCTTGATTCCATGACTACAATCACAGCTACAAAGGCAAGGAATAATCTTTATAGCCTTATTGACGAAGCGAACGATTCTCACATCCCAATTCAAATCACAGGGAAACGTGGGAATGCGGTGCTTGTTTCCGAAGACGATTGGCGAGCGATTTCAGAAACCATTCACTTGAGCACGATCCCTGGAATGGTCGAATCGATCAAAGAAGGGATGAATGAAAAAATTGAAGACTGCAGCGACTCAATCGAATGGTAAAATATAAGCTCGTGTACACAAAGCAGGCCCAAAGAGACGCAAAGAAAATTTCACGGAGTCATTTGAAAAACAAGGCCATCGAGCTGCTCGAAATCCTAAAAAAAGACCCGACTAGAAAACCTCCAGAATATGAAGCTCTGGTTGGTGACCTTGAAGGTAGCTACTCAAGGCGAATCAACATTCAACACAGAATCATTTACCAGATTTGCGAAAATGAGAAAGTAGTGAAGATCCTACGCATGTGGACCCACTATGGCGAATGAAATGCCAACTGGTAGGGATAAAACAATCGATTATCCTCCACGATCTACCCTGAGTTTAGTGGACATGGGATTCTCTTAATAATGGCTGCGATTCATGAGCAGCGCGAAAACCACGCCTGACATATCGCATGAGCGATTCGTTTCAACAATGACGTCAGGCGTTTAGCGACGACTCTCACAGCCATTTAAAGGCAGGGATCAGCCACAAAAAAGGCCGGAGTTCGCAGTGCGAAGTCCGGCCTTTTGCTGATTCAATTAAATCGACTAGATGTGGATCGCTTCGCCGAAGACGGCGGCCGCGGCTTCCATCGTGGCCTCACTCAAGGTGGGGTGCGCGTGGATGGTGTTGTGAATCTCTTCCGCAGTCGCTTCGAGCTTCTTGCCTAGGCAGTATTCGCCAATCATTTCAGTGGCGTCGCCACCGACAATGTGCGCACCCAGAATTTCACCATACTGCTCGCACACGAGAAGCTTGACGAAGCCTTCGGGAGCCCCGGAAGCGACGGCCTTACCAGACGCTTGGAAGGGGAACTTGCCGACCTTGTATTTGATGCCCTCTTCCTTGAGCTTGTTCTCGGTCTTACCGATCGAAGCCACTTGCGGGATACAGTAAGTGCAGCCTGGGAAATCTGTAACTTGCTTCGCTTGGCCGTGACCAAACATGCCTTGCACTGCTTGAATCGCTTCGTAGGTCGCCACGTGCGCGAGCCAAGGCGGCCCAATGATGTCGCCTGCCGCGTAGATCCCCTTGACGCTGGATTCGTAGTTGGCATCGACTTTGATGTAACCGCGATCTTGCGCGAGCTTGGTGCGCGCAGAGAGCAGCCCGGCAGTATTGGCAACCACACCGATCGCGATCAGCACGCAGTCCGCGGTGATCGACTCCTTGTTGCCGGCCTTGACGAGGTCCATCGTCACGTTGCTCTTGGCAACCTTGATGTTTTCGACCGCGGTGGAAGTGCGGCAATCGATGCCCTGCTTTTTAAACTCCTTAGCAACCACAGCTGCCACTTCGTGATCTTCGACTGGCAACACTTGATCGAGCATCTCGACCAGTGTGACTTGAGTGCCGAAGGTATTGAGAAAATAGGCAAACTCTGCGCCAATCGCACCGGCGCCGACGATCACGATCGACTTCGGCTGCGTTTTCATCTCCAGAGCTTGGCGAGAGGTCATGATGCGCACACCGTCGACTTCGAGGTCGGGCAGCTGACGTGGCTTGCAACCAGTCGCAATGAGGGTGTTCTCAGTGGTAAGGATCTTGCCCTTATCTGGACCGTCAGTGACCTCCACCATCCCAGGGACCGTGATCGTGCCGACTCCCTTAATGTAATCGACCTTATTCTTCTTAAACAGAAACTCGATACCCTTGGCCATCGTGCCCGATACGTTGCGTGAACGCTGAATGATCTTGGTGAAGTCATAGCTCGCGCCCGTCACGCTGATACCGAATTCTTCACAGTGGTTGATTTTATTAAACAACTCGGCGCTCTTCAGCAGCGCCTTGGAAGGGATACAGCCCCAGTTCAAGCAAGTGCCGCCGGGACGCTCCTGCTCAACACAGGCGACTTTTTTACCGAGTTGCCCTGCGCGAATGGCTGCCGCATAACCTGCGGGACCACCGCCAATTACAACGAGATCGTATTTTGAGTTAGTTGACATAAATAGGTAGATTGAAGGTGCTCAAATCCGCAAAACAGGTGAAATGACCCGAGCAGAAGGATGCGAAGAAAACAGACGAGTTAGCTGTCGTCAATGCCAAGGGCGTGGTGGTTGCCGTCGCGAACGAACGCGAAAGGACTGTGGGCGACTCGCCCACAGCATCAA
>DJBY01000057.1:6170-10429 GCA_002430605.1 Opitutia bacterium UBA5964
CCCCCCCCCCCCTTAAATATCGATCACTTCGTCGTCATCTTCGATGACTCGCTTTGGCTGGCGCGGTTGACTCGTGCCCCGCACTTGCGCCCCAGCGCTGGGACTGGATCCAACACGGCCGACATTGATATTCACGCCACGACGTGGATTCGGGCTACCGAAGAGTAGAGTCGCTACGCCACTGGTGATACTGACGACTAATGCACCCCAAAGCGCACTGCCAAAACTATCGATATGGAAGCCACTCACGAGCGCCGCAACGAAGAGGAACAGCAGCGCGTTGATCACCCAGATCCCAATGCCGAATGTCAGAATAATGAAGGGCAGCGAGAACAGCATGAGTAATGGCTTGAGAAAGACATTACAGGCACTGAGCAGTATCACCACGATGATCAGCGCTTCGCGGCTATCATAATGTATCCCAGAGGCAGTGTTGGAGGCGATCAGGACGCCGAACGCGACGATCACCCAGCTTTTGAGCATTTGCTTTAAATCCATAGTTTCTTAGTCGGTCCAAGTCGAATTCGGTTCCTCACTTTCGATCGGGGCGTCCATCGAGATCAGATAACGGAATGTGTGTAGATCACCTGCTCCGTCCTCTGACTGTTCTAAGTAAAGCGCCACATGAAAATAATGCGGCGGGCGGACGATCCCCTCCCCGCCTAAGCCAGCTGCAGCGCTGATTGGCTCCAAGTTGAAATAAGATCGGATTTTTGGTTGACCGTTAAGGCGCGCATTACCAGCAGTCGATTCTGGCTCTGCAATTAAACCATCTGCATCGATCCAATATATCCGTATTTTGTTATCCACAATACGGAAATTGATCGAGGTCTGCCCTGGGCGCTCGATGTAATAGCCCTGCTGCGAAGGCAGCTGCCCGACTTGATACGGCGGCTCGGAAATCTCGGTAGGGATCACCTTATCCGCCACTTCCGCGGGCACGATCTCTTCTGCAAAAATCGGTAATGACAGTGTACACAAAGCAAGGCAAATGACTGGAATTGTTAATTTCATAACGCTCACTATAGTCACAAAGGTGCAGAGATCAATCCTGCGCAGAAGCATCTCGCTGCTGAATCGCAGCTTTAAGCTGTTTTAACTGTTCGAGCCGCTGTGCCGTAGCAGCTTCCGCGCCTGAATGGCCCGGCACATAAAACTGCTTCGGTGCCAACATAAACTCCTGACCAGAAATCGCAGAGGGGTAATCGTGACTATATAGGTAGTCCTTACCGTGGCCGAGCGCCTTATTAGTCTTGGTATGCGCATCACGCAACCATAGCGGCACGGCTTGCACGGGTTCATCTCGGAGCGACTTTTTAACTGCATGCATCGCCCGCGTCACCGAATTGCTCTTGGGCGATGTCGCTAGATAAAGCACCGCGTGCGCGAGATGATACTCACACTCTGGCATGCCTATTTTTTCGCAGGCCTCAAATGCCGCGGTGGCCACCATCAGCGCATGCGAATTGGCGAGGCCGACATCTTCAGAAGCCAAAATGGTCAAGCGCCGCGCGATATAGCGTGGATCTTCGCCGCCCTGCAGCATCTTAAAAGTCCAATACAGCGCCGCATCGGGATCTGAACCGCGGATGCTCTTAATCATCGCCGAGGCATGATCGTAATGCTCATCCTCATCGCGATCGTAGCGGATCTGCCGCTCGCGTGCGAATACCTCGACCGCCTGCGCATCAACATGCGCGCCCAAGGGCTGACTGAGCACCAGTGTTTCCAAGGCATTGAGCGCACGACGCAAATCACCACCGGAAAAATCAGCTACGGCTTGAAACACCGCTGGCTCGGCAGTACAACGATGCGCACCGAGGCCACGCGCCACATCCGTCAAAGCACGCTCCAGCACAATCGCGACGGACTCGACATCCACCGGCTCCAAACGAAACAGGTGGCTACGGCTCAACAGCGGCGGATTCACATAAAACCCGGGGTTGTGGGTGGTCGCGCCAATCAGACGAATATTACCTGCTTCAACATCCGGCAGGAGTAGATCCTGCTGTGACTTATTAAACCGATGGATCTCATCGATAAAAAGAATAGTGCGTTTATCTGGCTCGTAACGCGCCAAGCGTAGGATGTCGCGCATCTCGGCCACATTCGAAAGCACCGCATTGATCCGCACGAACTTACTCTGCGTCTCAGCCGCAATCACCTCCGCCATCGAAGTCTTACCGCAGCCAGGTGGGCCATAAAAAATCAGGCTGCCGAAATTATCCGCTTGGATCAGCCGCGGCAACAGGCAGCCCTCACCGACGATGTGATCCTGGCCAATAATCTCGCCCAAGTGCTGCGGTCGCATACGCACCGCCAACGGGCGCACGACGGAGCCAGTCGAAGCGTCCTGTTCGGCATCAAAAATGCCAGCCTGTTCGATATTTTCAGACATCGGAGCTACCATCGGATGCGTGACGCAGTCTTGCAAGTTAGAACGCAACGACACCAATTTGAACTAACGCTTTATAGCCAGAGCTGCACTAGATTCTCGATGACACCAACGACTCAAGTCCGAGCCCCGATTCTATCGTTACTGTTAGGACTACTACTCGGACTGATTCTAGCCCGCCACTGCAGTGCCCCACTCCCCCTGCTGCTGTGTGTCGCATGCATCGGCAGCGTCGCGGCGCTTCGACTCGCAGGCAACGAAAGGCTGCAGTGGCTATGGATGCTGTGTTTCTTAATCAGCACGACGCACTGCTGCTGGGCCTATGGGC
Source organism: Opitutia bacterium UBA5964 (assembly GCA_002430605.1). Taxonomy (GTDB): domain Bacteria; phylum Verrucomicrobiota; class Verrucomicrobiia; order Opitutales; family Coraliomargaritaceae; genus Lentimonas. The sequence continues at coordinate 8,894 of DJBY01000057.1, forward strand.
AACTTCGACTGCCAGCGAAGCCACAGGCCTACAACCTGACACTGCCCGCGCGCGAGGCGCAGTTAGCCATCGAAATACAAAGCGTCATGCAGCCTGGCGAACGTTACGGCAAACCCAGCGGACTCGCCCGCGTCCTCGACGCGCCCATCACCAGCCGCATACATCCCGGCGAGCAGATCTACTTTAAACTGACGCTTCCGCCAGCAGCAGAGCAGACCGCCGCGCTAAACATCCAACGCGGACTGCAACTGCAGACCACTGGCGTACTCACACCGATCCTGCCGCCTGCAACCAACAGTGACGAAGACGATTTCGAAGCCTACCTACAAAGCATCGGTGTGCACTATCGCTTCGACCGCACTGGCCCCCTGCAAACACTGCGCGCGCCGGTCGCCTTGGACCGATTTTACACTGCATTGAACCAACGATTCCAAGCAACACTGCGATTGGGGGCACCGAAAAACTCGGAACTCCCCAATGTGTACGTCGCGATGCTGCTGGGCCGTAAGATCGAACTGAGCAAAGCACAAATCGAGCGCTACCGGATGACCGGCACCATGCACTTTTTCGCGATCAGTGGCCTACATATCGGCGTGATCGCGACTGTGATTGCCCAATTTCTGCTGCTCATCCGTGTGCCGCGAGCAGTTGGCCCATGGCTCGGACTGCCGCTGGTGTATTTGTATGTCGAAATAACCGGCGGCGCGCCCTCCGCCATGCGCGCGTTTCTCATGGCGGCTTTTTTCTGGTCGAGCTTCGCCTGCCAACGCCAACGCTCGCCGTTCTCTGCGCTCATCTGCTCCGCCATCTTGGTGCTGATCATCGATCCGAATCAACTGTGGAGCCTTGGCTTTCAGCTCTCCTACACGGTGGTGCTCAGCATACTATTATTTGGCCTACCGCTGCACCAAGTCTTAACGCGCCGCTACCAACCCTATCGCTGGTTGCCGGAACAAGACTGGAACCCTCGGCAGCGCGCCTTTGCTTGGTCGCTCGACAAAGTCTTGCTACTGTTTGCCATCAGCTTCTCCGCGTGGCTAGCCAGTACTCCGCTCAGCGCCGGACTGTTCGAGTTCGTCGCGCCCGGTGCGATTTTTCTCAACATGCTGTTGGTCTATTTAGTCGCCATCGTCATCAGCGGCGGCGTCATCTCTCTGGCCTGCGCCACCGCCCTACTCTTCGGCCTCGCGGGATTCGTCAATCACTCCGCATGGACTGTGATTTACCTAATGGATCACATGGTCATCTTCTGTGCACAACTCCCTGGTGCCATTCTGCCCAGTGAGGGCTTCTCGGCCGCCCTCAGCTATAGTGCGCTGTGCGTTTATTTTGCCACGCTACTGTGGCTGCATCGCAGAGCGGCGCGATTACAGGGCCACGCCATGTGGCTGCCACCTCTCATCATAATTAGTCTCGTTACGACGGGGCTGGCGGTGATTGATTGATCAACGGCAATCTCAACAACTTACTAGCACCACGCATGTCGCTGGAGGTGAGTGGGACAAATGCCACTCACCTCGCTGCCACAGATTAGGA
>DJBY01000057.1:10608-15459 GCA_002430605.1 Opitutia bacterium UBA5964
GGCGAGTCGCCCTCACTCCTATCGCGGTTTTTTATACTCGCAGAGTGCAATGGCTCAAACAAGCCCCCAAAAACAGGGACCCGTTGCCTCTCAGATGCAACGGTCAGTCGTTACAATCGAGACTTTTCCACTAATGCTACGCCATCTCCGGCAGACCTCCGTCGGCGATGAACCAAAAAAAGCCCACTGCAATATGCAGCGGGCTTTGTTGAAAATGCGATCTGAAGTCAGCCCGCGTCTTAGCGACGGCGAGTGAACTTGTTTTGGAACTTCTCGACGCGACCAGCGGTATCCACGAAACGCTTCTCACCGGTAAAAGCGGGGTGCGAATCAGCAGTAATATCGCAAATTACCACTTGGTAATCAACGCCATCGATTGTTTCAGTCTTGCTACCACGCATGGTGGAGCGAGTCAGATATTTAGTGCCAGTCGAAACGTCGACGAAGGCAATCGGGTTGAGCTTTGGATGAATATCAGCTTTCACAGTAGTGTCCTTTCGAAGGTTTCGAGCTATCCCTGACGCGCTTTAAAGCGAGGGTTAGACTTGCAGATTACGTAAACGCGTCCCTTGCGGCGAACTACCTGGCAGTCCGGATGACGGTTTTTGAGAGATTTAAGAGAAGATACAACTTTCATAACAAGAAAAGAGAGAATCGATGAAAAAAGGGTCGAGCCACCCCCCTGTCAATGGCAAAGACGGAAATAACCCTCCTAATTTTAGTTCATTGAAAGGTCGTCGGGTTCCTCCGCCAGCAACTGCATCTCAGGCCCCTGCTGAGCGAGCAGCGCGCGCCAAATAGCCAAGCCCTCAAGCAGCTCTAGGTCAGGACTTAAGGGGCACACCAGCCACGAATCCACCTCGATCTCGCCTTCCAGTTGACCGTCGCCCCAAGCGGAATGGCCGATAAAGCCGCGCAACTCGAATTCGGGGTCATCTTTCAAGATTTGACGGGCCTTATTCTCATCAATCCCGAAATAGAGCTTAAAGGTGCCATCGTCGCGGGACCACTTCCACGCCACTAGAATCATTTGATCGCGGCCGACTGGACCACCCTGGTAGAGCGGTACTGCGGCAAACTCAGTGCCTGCCAACTCCGAATCATACTCGCCCAGCGTTTGATGGAGTGGCCGATTGACAATCACGCCCAAACTGCCCTCTGCCGCCGAATGCGCGGTCAACAGCACCACCGTGCGCTTGAACTGCGCGTCCAACAGCGATGGATGCGCCACCAACAACGAGCCTGCGAGATGCAGCGCCTCATCGTCCTGATTACGATCTGGAATCAAACGCATACCAACATCCAATTATAACTGCTCTAAGCTGACTCCACTCTCGGTGAGTATCTCCTTCACCAGCTCATCATTACGATAATCACGATGATACTTGATACAACCAATCCCAGCAGCAGCCAAGATTTTGGCGCAATTAATACACGGAAAATGTGTCACGTATACAGTTGTCCCTTCGAGCGAAACGCCGCGCCGCGCCGCATCGCAAATCGCATTCTGCTCGGCATGCACCGTCGCCTGCTCATGCCCATCACGCACGCGCGAGGCATGTGGCGCGCCAGGCAAAAAGCCATTATACCCCGCCGCGATGATCCGGTTTTTCTGCGAACCGCCGGAAACGATCACACAGCCCACATGCAAGCGATCGCAACTGGAGCGCGAAGCCATTAGCAGTGCCGTCGCCATGAAATAGGTGTCCCAGGACGGACGCGTTCCCCACGATTCCGTCAAGCCCTCGATCTGGTTCAACATGGAAGTCTCGCTCAGTGCAGCAGCGACAGGTGACTGAGATTCGTTACTCATAATAGATTCATTTATTGCTCGGATCATCGCGTTCGCAATCGTGAAGTTAGCCCGCGCTTCTAGTTACCAAGGAAACACTTGAATCGAAAGATAGCCCTGTGGTAACTGGGCAAGCATCTCAGGGCGGCGCAACCACTCATACGCAGCACGATCGAAGTCCGTATTTCCTGAGGATTGACCCAGCGTCGGCGCATACAAGGCCAGACCACTGCCAGAGACACGCACATAGTACAACACCGGCCGCTCCACAGAGGACGAGGTGGTGTAGCTCAACTCAACTGGAATTGACAACCGCCGCGCGGCCAGTTGCCCCACAATCGACACCTCCGCGATCGGCGTGACATCTGGGAATACCGCGACCGGCCGCTGCGATTCCGCAAAGCCTGCGAAGAAGCGCCAAAAGCGCGACGCCAATAAATCGAGCGGCTTATCCACCGCAACATTCTGAGGCACCAAAAAAATCGACGGCTGCAGTGCACTGAGCAACTGAATCTCCGGCTCAAACTCGGGAAACTGTCCCTGCATTCCATCTCGCGGATCAACAACCATCACTTGTGAGGCATTCCAGCGAGTCGGAATAAACAAAGGCGCGGAGTCAAACAAAGCGGCCAACTCTTCCAGTTCCCGATCATTTGCGAGCGCACCTGCCGAGACGTACTCCACATAAGGACGAGTGGCCACTCGATCCGGCAACGGACTGGATACCACTCGAAAAATCAAGAACCCAGCAAGATGCAGCGCCACACCGAGCAACAAGCTCACACGCAACAGCGGCGAAATCATTCCTGATGAGCGCTGTGTCGCTGGCTCAGACAGCTGGGGAGCGGTCGACATCACAATACGGGAAAGAATGAGTTACTCCCTTGTTGCAGTGCATCCCCAGGAATCAGCTCCAGCACCTCTGGCACTTGATCCCCCGCAATCTGCACCTCAGCAAATCCGGCAGTTTGAGCCATGCGGCACAGATCCAAAAAGAGTTGCAGCTCCATCGAGGCCTCCGCCTTGACCAACAAAACGGCATCCTGCTCGGTGCGATCCTCTAGATGTCGACGAAACGCCTCCTCCACCGAACCTTGCTCATACACACTTCCGTCAAAAAACAACATACCGCCATTACCGATCGTCAACACCGCCACTTCAGCAGCATCGTACTGCAGACGCAGGTCTGTCTCAGGTAAATTCACACGCACGCCCGGCAACATCACAAATCGTGTAAACAGTAAACTGATCAATAGCGCCAATACCAATAAATCCAACACTGGGATCGCATCGATCTTGATCTCAGGACGCTTTAATCGCTCCAACAAACCGAACGACGCGGTGAACTCGGCGGTCGGTGCGGTTAAATTACCCGCGGAATTTTGTTCAGGCACACTCATTCCTTATGCCTCTCCCTTCTCAGTCGGCGCTGCTGCTGTTGCCGCTCCGACCGTCAGAAACTCATGAATGTTATGCCCCACCCATTCAAAATCTTGCACCAACGCACGCACACGCCCACAGAGGAAGTGGTGTGCCAAAGTCGCCATGACCGCAATCGCCAAGCCAGAAGCTGAAGTAATCAAGGCCTCCGCTAGCAACCGACTAAACTCGCCGCTATTGCCACTCGAGGCTTCGAGTTGATACAGCGCCTGCAACGCCGCAATCACCGTGCCCAAGAAGCCCAACAAAGGCGCCGCCCGAGCCAACGCCGCAATTGTGCCGATACGACGCTCCAACACCGGGATCTCAACAATCGCCGCTGACTGAATCGCGGATCGAATACTCGCACTCGACTCGCCATAATGCAGCAGTGCCGACTTGACGATACGTGCCATCGGCCCCGGCGTATCTTCGCAAAGCGTCAAGGCCTCAACCAGACGTTTCTTGCCCACCAAATTCTTAATCCCGCTCAAGAAATCCTCGGTGCCGATCTGCCCCTTGTGCAGAAACAAGGCGCGCTCAATAAACAGCACAAAACCTAACAGGCTCACGAACAGCAGCGGATACATCACTGGCCCGCCTTGTAGAATGAATGTATGTTGCAAGTAATCCATGGAATAATTTTTCTAAAATATAGTGTGCGACCTACTCTTCGACAACTGGTAATCGATCCGCACGCGATTGCGCAAGTGTTCGACCCGGTAAATTATAAGCGACCATCTTACGATAAACACGCCGCGCCTCTGCCAGTTGGCCCTGAGCCTCCAAGCGAGTGCCCAGTTCAAGTAGTGTCCGCGACATCCAATAGCGCCCCGTCACACCCAAGCGGTTCGCATTCTCACCATCCAACAGGAAGCGGCTCGCGATCAGAGTAAACACCACTTGCGCTTCATCGAAGGCCTCGTGCTGCAGCAATGCAAAGCCCCACTTGTAGCCGACCTCCGCCTGGAAATCGATCGGCAGGTTCGGCATATCGATTAACCGCTGCAACGCTTGCGCGACATTTTTCAACTGCTCCGCATCATTCTTCGCCAATGCCAGCATACAATCCGCACGCGACAATTCAGCCACATAACGACGTGGATGCTCGGGAAATAAACGAATCAAATTCTCATAAATAATTTGCGCACCCGCGAAATTATTCATTTGCCGAAGTAGGTCTCCCTGCTTCAGACGCGCCGAGAAAAACAACGGATCCTGCGGGTAGCGCTCGGTCAGCTCATGGTGCACACGCACTGCCTCAGCGAAATACTGTGGTCCTCGACGTTCACAATACAAGGCCGCCTCAAACAAGGCCTGCGCCGCTAGCTCACTCGCTTCATATTGCGAAGCCAACTTCAGCAGCGTCTGTTGAGCCGCCGCAAAGTCATCAATCGATGCATAATAATTCGCCTCCGTCAGATACGAACGCTCTGCCGCTGAGCTCTCAGCGAACCCAGTGCGCAAGCGGCCCAGCACCTCCATACCCGCAGTCGAATCGCCTAATCCAATCAAAATATCTCCCTGCAATAGTAGCACCTCTGTGCGCAATAGACGCACTTCGGCAGGACTCGGATCTGATGCCCCCTCAGGGAGTGACTCAATCCGAGTCAGCAGCGCATCGACACGCTCTTGAACGG
>DJBY01000057.1:15579-21058 GCA_002430605.1 Opitutia bacterium UBA5964
CGAGCAGTAATCGCACACGCTTCAAGGCCGCCGCTAACTCTCCGCTTGCCTGCAAGGCCTGCGCCACATTCCACTCCGCACGCCAACGATCCGACACCGAGATACTGCCACTGAAATCCGCCTCATCAATTAGCTGCGAAGCCGCCTCGATCTGTCCGCCCCGCACCTCTGCAGTCACCAAGCGCAAGAAAAACTCTCCATCATGATCCACGCCCACGCCTTTATATCGCGCAGCTTGATAAAAATCGACCGCATTGCGGTAATCCGTGTTCAAGAAATAGCAGTCCCCGATCAAGCGATTTAACACTTGGCGCGCCTCCACATCCTCTGCCTGATCACGCAACTGCATCAAAAAGTCCGCGGCCGACCGATATTGCGCAGGCGTGCGCTGCAGCGCCGCATATGCGAGCAGACGGTACACATTAGTAATCTCGCTCAAACCAGGGAACTGCTCTAGCAAGAGCCGTGCGTCCGCCTCCGCCAACGCCGTCTCACCAATAGCCAACGCTAGTTGACTGCGGATATAATACATCTGGCCAAGCAACGGATGTGGCTCGGACTCGGCAATCATCACATTAAGAAAAACAGTCAGTTCATCTCGTTCTAAGGGGCTGCTCGCACGTGCCAACAACTGCAATGCCACCGCCATCACCTCACGGTTTTTCCCTTCACGCAGCAAGCCACGCAACGCATCACGCCCACTCAAGGTATCCACCCCATAGAGTATGCCCTTCAACAATAATAATTGCTCACGCTCGCGGCTACCATAGCCAGACCGCGCATTTGCCAACTCCCCAGCAATCAGCTCAATCGCCTCTGCATTACGCCCCTGATTATGCAGAATCACCGCATACTCGCGGACATACGGATAAGCTGCGGCAGTACCCATCAAACGCTCGAACTGCCCACGCACCTCCGCCGCAAGTGCATCACTGGCAGGCGCTCTCAAAATCTCTTCGCGCAATATCAATCCAGTAAAGAACGCCCGCTGCGCCTCTGAAACTGCCGCCGCACGTGCTTTCTGAAAAGCCGCTGCTACCTGATCGGGTCGACCAACAAGCTCCGCCCGCAGGCCGCGCAATAAATACAACCAAGGCAACTCCTCGGGCTGCAACGCACTCTCAGCGACATTGCCAAGCGCCTGCGTTAAGATCTCTTGATCGACATTGCGACCATTGCCATACGCGCTCACCCCCAGATAGAGATAATACAGATCGCTGCGCGCCTGCTCGGGCATCCGCTGCAAGGCCGAACCTGCCGCCTCGAAACGACGTTGTGCAATCAGCGAAGCCGCCAACTGGATCTGCAAGTCCGCCACATTGTCCGCGGCCACTCCAGGCAGCGCCAGCAAATCTCGATACAAGCCTTCGGCTAACACCGCCAGTCCGGCATTCAACGCACGATCCGCCGCATCCAGCTTCCATTCAAAAAACAGCCGCTGCTCGGCATCCAGCACATCGGCATGATCCGCCAACAACAGCGCTTGCCCCTGCACAGTAGGCACCAGCGCCAAGGCCAAGAGCGCAGCCACAGCACATTTTCGCTTCCATCGAGAAATAACAGCAAAGTTCAACAACATGTAATCCGTGGATGACAAAGTGTCTCGCCACAGGTTGCAAAAGGATTTTCACCCGATTATGCAAATCGCGCTCCGCTGGCGACTCTTACTGCCCTCGCTTAAGTGCCTGATGATACGCCCGTGCATAGGGATCGTCGGAATCCGCATGCAAGCGCCGCTCCCAAATGCTCCAGTCATGGCCTAGCTGGCCACATAAATACTTGGAGAACAGCATGCAAAAGCCCTCCATTGCCCAGTCGTCGACTAGCGATGGTTGCTTAAGGTGGCCGATCTCATGCGCCAATAATAGATAAAACTCTCGATGGTTCGGCGGCACAGAAATATAGATCGCAAAGATTCCAGCCTCCGCATCGACGATTTCGGTGAGCGAAAAACCTTCGACGATCGCATAGCGGAAGCCGTTTCCGTTCTTCTTGGAATGGCGCAGTAACACCTCATTCACCGAAAACTCCAGCGGCCCATGCACGCGATGCAATAGCTGTAAACCAGCCTTAAGGAACTGCTGCACTTCAGGTTCATCAATCGTCTGATACAATTGATGATATGGCACCGAAGCCGGCTTCCTAGACAGCGAGGGGCAGCCGACCACCAAGCAAGCGATACTAAGTAAAACGAAAATATAGAACCGGTGCATAACGCTGAATGAACTAACTACGCACGCTCGTAAGATAAGCAACCAATAGAGCCAAAATACCCGTTATATTTGTCTGTGCTGCTGAATGCCTAGAGCGAGCAGTTAGCCGGCAGCGTTGGCTCGTGTTCGAGGCCACGACAGAGATCGGCTTCGATTTATCCGAACTGAGCAATCCACAGATCAGTTTCGCCGCGCATATCGTTTAATCGCACGATGGCAGCGTGTGTGCGCCCATTCGCGAAGCATTTATGACAGATGATGAGAGCTGGGAGCGACTCTGGTTTGCTGCCGGCAATCAAGGCGACGCATCGCAACCAGCACCCATCGCACTCAATGAATACGCCGAATCATTCGTGCAGCTACCCTTTCGAGGGGTCACAGCCTGTAGCCAGCGCAGCTATATCGCAATCGATTCCATCACGATCGAGCGAAAACATCGCAACGCCTCGATCTCTTTTAGCACATGAATCAGCGACAATTATCCACGACCGCTCTTTCTGATTGGAATAGCGCGACACTCGTCTCGAACTGAGATACTGCGACCGATCGCGTCGCTGAAAGCGAAACGCAAGCAGTCGAAATCGATGCCACTGTGCCGACACCCTTGGTGCGGCTAAATATCCGCGCAGAATAATCCGCGCTTAAGCGTAAACCATACGTGCGCACTGATCGCAGAAATGCGGCTCGCCGTGATCCTGCGCGCCGCGCGAGACCTCGTTGGAGACTCGTAAATGGCAACCGCCGCACTTATGCGCCTCGATCGGCGCCAGATACGGCGCACGTTTCACCATCTTTTTCACACGATCATATTGCTCTAGGTAGCCGGCATCAACACCGACGCGTGATCCCGCCACCTCCGCTTTAGCTGCTGCCAACGATGCGTTTAAATTTCCCTCCCGCTCGGTGAGCAGAGCGATTTCTTGCCGCTGCGCTTCGATCCGCACCAGTATGACCGCCTTCTCGGCCTCAAATGCTTGTTTAGCACTATCAATATCCAGCATCAATTCGATCTCGCGCTCTTCGAGCGACGAAATATCCGCCTCGGTCTGCTCGATTTGATGGGTCAAGGCCTGATACTCATCGTTCTTCTTTACCTCGACCTGCTGTGTGCGAAAGCGCAGCAAGGCGCCTTCTTTGGCCTGAACATCGACATCAATGTCCTTGCGCTGGATTTCCTTAGAAATCAGCGCCTGGCGAGCGGCCTCGATATTAGCCTCCTCCGATGCGATTTCGGACTCGACCAGTCCTCGCTCTATCGGAATACGAGCAAGGTCTTGCTCGATTTTTAAAAGCGATACATCGCGGTATTGAACAATAAGAAGTTTTTCGATTTGCGGGTCAGCCATAAGATGAGATAACTCTACTCAAAACGGCCTCCCGCACAGAGCAACCTAAAAGACATGACCGACGACACTTCTCTCCAAGACCAAATCGATGACGCCACCTTTGACTTCACCATCGGCGACAGCAAGGTGGCGCTCAGCAAACTAACTGCGCTCAGCGCCGCACACCCGAATTCGTTCGAAACGTGGCATGCACTGACTGAAGTTTATTTTTCTGAAGGGCGCTACGACGATGCACTCTCAGCGGGAGACCAAGCGCATGCGCTCAAACCCGACGACATTCACATCAACACCAGCCTCTCTCGTATCTGGGTCGAGCGCGGCGATAAAGATAAAGCGGAACACTACGGCGCGCAGGCGCGAATGCTTGGCTGGAAAGACGAACTCAAATCCCCCCCCGAAAAGGACGCCATTTAGCGGCATTGACAGCCGATAAATCGCTCTCCTAAATCGACCACAACATGGAAGACGTAACTTACACGCTTGAATTTGAAAAACCTCTGCGCGAGCTAGAGAAACAACTGATCACACTCAACCAGGTATCGCAAGAGTCCAAGGTCGATGTGAGTAACGAGATCCAAGCGATCGAAAAGAAGATCGAGAAAATCAAGGCCGATATCTACTCGGACCTCACTGCTTGGCAACGCGTGCAACTCTCGCGCCACCCGAAACGCCCCTACTCGCTCGACTATATTGAACGTGTGTTCACCAACTTTGAAGAGCTGCACGGCGATCGTCGCTTTCGCGAGGACGCTGCCATCGTCGGCGGGCCGGCATTTATCGAAGGCAAGCCCGTGATGGTGATCGGTCAACAAAAAGGCCGAAACACCAAGGAAAATTTACTTCGCAACTTCGGTTGCCCACATCCGGAAGGCTACCGCAAAGCGATGCGCCTAATGCAAATGGCTGAGAAATTCGACATGCCAGTCATCACTCTGGTCGACACTCCAGGTGCCTACCCTGGCATCGGTGCAGAAGAGCGCCACGTTGCCGAGGCGATTGCAGTGAACATCCGCGACATGAGCGCACTGAAGGTGCCAATCATCACCATCGTCATCGGTGAAGGTGGCTCAGGTGGAGCGCTTGGCATCGCGGTGGCGGACGAAGTCATGATCTTTGAAAACGGCTACTACTCCGTCATCTCTCCCGAAGGTTGCGCAGCCATCCTCTGGAAAGACCGTGCGGCCGCACCGATGGCAGCCGAAGCGCTGAAATTCAGCCCGACGCACCTCAAAGGCTTTGGCGTGGTGGATCGAGTCCTACCCGAGCCTACTGGCGGCGCACATCGCGATCACGATGCCGCGGCAGTCACGATGAAAGCAGCCATCCTCGAATCACTTAAAGTACTCGAAAAGAAGAGCCTTAAGCAGCTGCTCGATGACCGCTATGCCAAGTTCCGCAATCTTGGTCAATACGCTGACTCAGCCGCTTCATAGCAGCTATTGTTAGTAAATGAAAATCCCCGTCAGTGATCTGCCGGGGATTTTTTGTGTTTATCGTCACTTACAGAGAACCGCACTGCAGTCGCAGGCGGCAACCTGACGCGGAGCAGAAGGAGCCGAGGCAATCGGGAGGGACGCCATTCGTGTCGTCGGTATTGCGCCTAAACTTATGTAGTTGCGGTCGGCACCAAGGCGGATCCTACGTGCTTAGAATACGGAAGCGTTTCCAGTAATCGGCAATGACGCGTTTTGGTTCAACCACGGACAACTACCAACTCACGCGGAGGCCATCGTAGGCGAGACGAATATTATCCGGCAAGCTGGCCTCAGTCGCCTCGTGATCGACCCGATACGTCATGTGCGTCAGAAACGAGAGCCTGGCATCCATCTCTTTTGCAGTCTGAGTCGCTTCAGCCACAGACATGTGCGAAGGATGCGGCTCTGGGCGCAGGCCATCCAAGATGACCACATCGGCACCCTC
>DJBY01000057.1:21265-31513 GCA_002430605.1 Opitutia bacterium UBA5964
ACCGACTCAATACTACCACCAGGGACTTCAAGCACCTGCGGCATTTCCTCCAGCTTAAATGCAGGATAGCCCTTGATCGCTGGCTTATCTAAAATCGCATACGGGAAAATCTCACGTATCCGCTGCAGGCCTTCGGCACTGCTATAAACAGGCAACGCGGTGCCGCCGTTTAGATCGCAAAAGCGACGCAGGTCATCCATCCCCAAAATATGATCTGCGTGTGAGTGTGTTAAAATAAAGGTATCAATCTGCGTCACCTCATTCTGGATACATTGCATACGAAACTCTGGAGCCGCATCGACTTGGATGTGGTGTCCACCCATCTCAACATGAATCGAGGTGCGCGTGCGCCAGTTCAGTGGATTACTCAGATCACAACCACCTTCTGGATGCGCAATCATCGGGACCCCCTGTGACGTCCCTGTGCCTAAAAATACAATTTCCATAAAGATCAAATACTGTGGCACTTATCGCCCCACTGGCAACCGAGTATCTCAGCCCCACACGGAATTTAAGTAACACTAATCGGTGGCCCCTAGCGCAGGCTCAGGTTCGGCAAGATCGAGATACACCATGCGATGGTCACTGCCAAGCAAGACACCTGGGATGTCAACGATATGGCCAGCGCCAGCGACCACCTGTGGCGTGAGTGACCCCGACACGACAAATCCATCGACCAAAGAGTAGACGACCTGCTTATGATAAAAATACGTCCAGTGCTCGCCACGCGAATCTGAGGCTGGCACCAAAGCACCAATATCAAAATCGCCCTTCCGATAAAAACGACGCAATGTGGCACTCGCCGGATGGTCATTAAAATCGCCGACTACCACGAAGTCCGTCAGTCCCAGATCATAGCTGCGCTCAATAATTCGATTGCGGCATGCTTCGGCCTCGCGCGAGCGCCGCTGCTGCGATTCTGGATCTGCCTTCACATCCGTCCAACGACTTTTCAGATGCACGACAAAGAGCTTAAAAACACTGCCGTCTGTGCGCTCAAAAGAGAGCTCTAGCATTCCGCGTTTTACGCGTTTACGACCATCTTGATAGCTAAAGTCCAGGTCGTTGTGCTTGACCACCGCCGCGGGTGAAAGCTTTGAGAGCACCGCCACATGGCGCACTTGATCCGCAGCCGTCAGATGTATGGCGTATGGATAATGCACGCCCTCTTGGGCTAGATCGGCCCGCAACTCCTCAAGAAAAGGCAGTGTCCCAATCTCCTGCACTGCCAAGATATCCGGCAACGCCTGCTTTATCACTTGGCGGATGATCGCCTTATCCGCTTCAGGCTTAGGATAGGATGGGCGCCACACTGCGCCGACATGACGATCCATCACCAAGTAGTTGTTCAGATTATATGTGGCCAGACGAATAGACTTTGCGTGCGCGGACTGCTGACAAAAGACCGCTGTAAGTAAAAGACACCATTGACTTAATACGAACCGCATAAGTCTAACAAGATAGCACGTAGCTACTTAGTATTCAATGAGCTTTCGCGTTCTAATAAAGTCGGGTGCGAATAATAGAAACGACTATAAATCGGATGCGGCGTCAAGTTACTCAAATTCTCTTTGTGCAACTTACGCAGTGCGCGAATCAAAGGTTCAGAGGAGCCCATCGCATCGCGGGCAAAGGCATCGGCTTCATACTCATGCTTGCGCGACCAAAGGCTGCTAAAAGGCGATAGCCAAAAAGTGAGCAAACCACTCAGCAACATAAACAGCAGCAGCACTGGTACGAACTGTCCAGCCTGAGCTGCACTAAAGTGAAATGCCTCAGCCAGCCAAGTCCCTCCAGCCAGCCAGCCGAGTAATGCAAACATAGCGAACGTGGTGATGCCTGAGAGCAGTATCATCTTCGGAATATGGCCCATTTTGTAATGTCCGATTTCGTGAGCGAGCACCGCCTCCAGCTCTTCGTGGCCCATTTGCTCGATCAATGTATCATACAGTACGATACGGCGAAAACGTCCGAATCCTGCAAAAAAGGCATTCGAATGACCGGAGCGCTTACTACCATCGATCACTAGAATCGTTTGGGCCTTGAAGCCAGTCCGCTCGGCCAAAGCAAAGAGACGATCCTTTAGCTCCCCTGCTGCCATCGGCTCCATCTTATTAAACAACGGCATGATAAACATCGGATACGCCACCACCATCACCAGTTGGAACAGGAAGAAAACCGTAAAGCCCCACACCCACCAAAGATCTCCGGCACTGGTGACGAGGAAGATCAATAACGCGAGTAGCGGATACCCGATGCCAAACCCGAGCACGAAACCCTTCACTTTATCGACGATCCAAAGTTTCTGCGTACTTTTATTAAACCCGAAACGCTCCTCGATTCGGAAAGTGCTCCACCACTCGAAAGGTATTCCAGGCAACCCCAATATCACCGCAATCAGAAACAAGACCAATGCCTGCCCCCAGATGCCGAAGCCGAAGCTCGCGCTCAAACTGGTATATAACCACGGCAGTAGCCCAGACAGCACGACTACGGCCAGAATGATCGAGTCGTAAAAATCGCTCACGAGGCCGAAGCGCGTCTTCGCCACCGTGTACTCGATCGACTTCTGATAGGTCGGCAGATCAATAAAGTCACTAAAGCCATTCGGCACCGCCTCAGACTGGCGCTTCACATAGCACAAATTAAGCACATCCAGCAACGTGCTGGTAGCGTATTTAAGAATAAGAAGGGCAATAAAAGCGATTAGGATAGTATTCATCGAAGCGCCCAGAACACAGACTTTGCGGCAAGGGGTAAAGCAAATCCTTAGACGCTTTCATATGCTCCGCCTGCCCAATAAAAAACCCGCGACACAGCGGTCGCGGGTTCTTGAAAAGTACGACCGTAATCGGATCAACCCGTGAGTTGCTTAATGATCTCAACGATTGGTAGAAACAGCGCAATGACGATGAAACCGACAACGACGGCGAGAAAAACGATCATCACAGGCTCGATGATCGATGTAATACCGGCCACCGCATTATCCACGTCTTCATCGTAATTATCGGCGACACGGTTCAACATATCAGACAGCTCTCCGGTCTCCTCACCCACATCGATCATGCTGGTCACCATATCTGGGAAGATTTTCTCACGGCCCATCGGCGCTGAGAGCGATTCACCGTCACGCACACTGTCGTGGATACGAGTCAGCGCATTGGTGTAGAATATATTACCAGTAATATCCTTAGTAATCGTAATCGCTTGAAGAATCGGAACGCCACTGGAAAGTAGCGTGCCGAAAGTGCGTGTAATGCGAGCGATATTTACCTTGCTGACCAGATCACCGACCTTCGGTAGGTTGATCGCGCACCAATTAAAGGCCTTCGAGCCAACATCTGTGCGCAGGGCAAACTTCACCGCAAAAACAAGTGCGGCGATCAAGCCCAATGAAATGAAAATATTATCGCGAAGGAAGTTACTGATCCCCACCACCAATTGAGTCGGACCTGGCAATGCCGCGCCATCGAGCATGTCATCGAAAATCGTTTGAAACTTAGGTACCACCACAACCATCAGGAGGACGACGATCGAAACAGCAACACCGACCACCACGATCGGATACACCATCGCAGACTTCACCTTCTTTTTGGTGCGTTGCGCCTTCTCCATGAACCCCGCCAGACGAGAGAGCACCACATCGAGCACACCACCCGCCTCACCGGCTTTGATCATGTTTACAAATAGGCGGTCAAAGATCTTAGGATGCTGGAGTAAGCCATCAGAAAATGTGTTACCAGACTTCACCTGATCGGCTATTTGCTCCAGACAGGTCTTGAAGCGCAAGTTCTTCTCTTGGCGAATCATCACTTCGATCGCCCGCAGGAGGGGCAAGCCGGCTTGCAACAAAGTCGCTAATTGGCGTGTAAAAGTCGTCAGCTCTTCTGGCTTGATGACCTTACCGAAGTTCATGCCACCAGACTTGCCCTTAGCCTTAGCGACCTTTTTTGCCTTCGCAGACGATCCGCCGTCTGCGGTAATATTCGTCGGCATCAAGCCCATTGCGCTCACCTTAGAGCTCGCGTCATCTTGACTTTCAGCATCAATAGATCCGGTCTTTTGCTTACCGTTCTGATCAATCGCAGTGTATTTAAATTTTGCCATGGGGATATGTAGAGGTTTGTAGATTAAGTATATTTAAGAACTTCTTCGATTGTAGAATTGCCGTCGAAAATGGCACGCAGGCCATCATCGCGCAAGCTTCGCATGCCTTGCTCCAGAGCTTTCTGCTTAATCGCAAGGGTCGGTGCACGATTATTAATTAATTCGCGAATCGCATCGGAGACGATGATCATCTCAAACAGACCAACACGACCACGATAGCCAGTATCACTACATTCCGGACAACCTTCACCGTAGAAGAAATCTTTCTCTGCAATTTCGAGCGGATCCACGTCCAGCATCTCAATCAAATCATGCCCAGGCTCATACGCGGTACGGCATTTTTTACAAATGCGCCGCACCAGACGTTGCGCCAGAATCGCCTCAAGCGAGGCTGATATCAGAAACGGCTCGAGGCCCATATCGATCAAACGCGTCACTGCACCCGAAGCATCATTGGTGTGTAGTGTACTCAATACCACGTGTCCAGTGAGCGATGCTTGCACCGCAATCTGCGCAGTCTCGAGGTCACGGATTTCACCGATCATAATTTTGTCTGGATCTTGACGCAGGAAGGCGCGAAGCGCGCGCGCAAAGTCGAGCCCTACCTTATGGTTCACCGCAACCTGCATGATGCCATCAATCTCATACTCCACCGGATCTTCCGCAGTGAGGATCTTGGTTTCGACACTGTTCACCTCGCGCAGTGCGCTGTAAAGTGTTGTCGTCTTACCCGAACCAGTCGGACCAGTTACAATGAAAATACCGTTCGGACGATTCACCAGATCACGAATCGTTTGCAAGATATCATCCGGCAAACTCAAGGCTTCGAGGTCGAGATTCACCACAGACTTATCCAAAACACGAAGCACCACACTCTCACCAAATTGGGTCGGCAGCGTCGAAACACGTAAATCAACGGGACGTCCAGCAATGGTCATTTTAATACGACCATCCTGTGGAATACGCGACTCCGAAATATTCATATTGGAGAGCACTTTAATCCGCGAAATAACTGGAATCGCAAGGCTCTTTGGCGGTGGCGCCATTTCATAGAGCGCACCATCGATACGATAACGAATACGGAATTGATCTTCAAATGGCTCAAAGTGTACGTCAGAAGCCTGATCCTTAATCGCCTGCTGCAAGACTAAATTCACAAAACGAATGATCGGTGTCTGATTCGCCATATCGGTCAAATCCGAATCGGACAAATTATCTTGAGCTTCCGCAAAACGATCGCCCAGGTCACCGAGGATATCATCGATTGAGGAATCTTCTTCGCCGTATGTCGCAACAATAAGGGCATCCATGAGCTCCGGATCACAGACCACGATCTGAATATCCTTATTCAAGGAGAAGGTCAGATCGTCAATGATACTGGGATTGAACGGATCTTTTGCCAACAAAGAGATCGAAGTCTCATCTGCAGAAAACGGCACCACGGCATACATACGAGCGGTGCTGGCTTTCACCACAGATGCCACATCTTCGGAAATCGAACTCGGCATCGCCTCCTGATAGGCATAGCCTAGAAAGTCGGCGACCGCGGTCAGAAACGCACTGCGCTCAACCACGCCAGAATCAATCACAGCATCCGCCAGTGATTTACCAGTGTGTAAGTGCGACTCATTCAGCTCATCAAGCTGCACGAGATCGAGCAACGCTGCGGACTTAATAATTTCGTATACGGTATCGTTATGATCTTCGAACATCGGGGTATCTGCGCCGCAATTTTGCGGCGCACTTATGAATTTGTAAATTGAGCGCCATTCTCGACAAGCTTGTCGCGCATGGCATGGGGGAGTTGTGATTTTGAAAGAGCCTCATCTGCATTAATCAAATTGCGATTATACAGACTGAGTAAGTGCGCATCTAAACCAATCATACCATGAGCAGCACCAGTTTGGATGTCAGAATTAATACGGTAAGTTTTGTTCTCGCGAATCAGCTGAGCGATCGAGTTGGTCGTAACCATGATCTCGAACGAAGCGATACGCCCACCACCGATCTTCTTACACAACACCTGCGAGATCACCGCGACCACAGACGACGCAAGCTGCGTGCGAATCTGATCCTTCATCTCTGCTGGAAACGCGTCGACGATACGATCAACTGTGCGCGCCGCGCCAGTAGTATGCAAAGTCGCAAAGACCAAGTGACCCGTTTCCGCCGCACTCACTGCGGCTTCGATCGTTTCAAGGTCACGCATTTCCCCAACAAGAATCACGTCTGGATCTTGTCGCAGCGCACCGCGAATCGCGCTGGAAAACGAGACCACATCGTTCCCCACCTCGCGCTGAGTCACGATACATTTTTTATGTTCATGGAAATACTCGATCGGATCTTCAATCGTAATGATATGGCCATCATGATTCAGATTAATCCAATTCACCATCGAAGCCAAGGTCGTCGACTTACCCGAACCGGTTGGCCCGGTGACTAAGATCAGACCTCTGGGACGGCTAATTAGCTCTTTAATCATATCAGGCAGGCCAATATCACTAAGGGTAAATAAATCATTCGGGATCTGCCGCAGCACTATACCGTAAGCGCCCTTGGCACGCAGCACACTCACACGAAAGCGGGCACGATCCATATAAGCAAAACCAAAGTCTGCACCGCCCGAGGTCTTCAATTGCTCCTGATTCGTCGATGAGGTGATCGACTTCATCAAATCTTCAGTTTCCTGAGGCGTTAGCTTCTCACCCTCAACTGGCACCATACTACCAGAAATGCGCAACGTAGGCGCCTGATTAACCTGCAAATGAAGATCAGATGCACCCTGATCCACCATTAGCTCTAACAAATCATTCATTTCATAACTCATAGCATTGCCTTGATTGAGGTTCTAATTAACAGGAAATAAATTAAACAGGCTCAGCGACCGTCGAATGCAGGACTTCCTCGGCGGTGGTTACACCAGCAATGACTTTACGAATACCGTCTTCACGCATTGTCCGCATACCCATCTCTTTGGATTTGTTGCGCAGCGCCACGAGGCTGGCATTTTCATAGACCATTTGTTGCAACTCTTCACTCATCGTAAACATCTCGAAGACGCCCACACGACCGCGGAAGCCAGTCGAATTACACTTAGGGCAACCCTGCCCCTTCATGAAGTTCGCATCTGATGCTTGATCAGAGCGAATCCCCAGAGAGCTCAAGAGTTTTTCATCTGGGATGTGTGACTGCTTACAATTCGGGCAAATTCGACGCACCAATCGCTGCGCAAGCACCGCCCGTAAGGCAGCCGCGACCAGGAACGGCTTAATACCAATATCCACCAACCGGCTAATCGCACTCGGCGCATCATTGGTATGCAGCGTGCTGAACACCATGTGTCCAGTCAGCGCCGCATTAATCGCGATTTCAGCAGTCTCTTTATCACGAATTTCCCCCACCATGATAATATTCGGCGCCTGACGCAGCATCGAGCGCAACGCTGCCGAGAAGGTCATCCCCACATCGCGACGCACTTGCACCTGATTCACTCCGGGCATCTCATACTCAACAGGGTCTTCGACAGTGATAATCTTACGGTCGGGATGGTTGATGCAGTTCAGCGCAGAATAAAGCGTGGTGGATTTACCAGAACCCGTTGGGCCAGTCACCAAGAACACACCGTCGGGCATCGCAATAATACGCTCAAAAGTGGCTTGGTCATCGCTGAAGAAACCGAGCTCTGGCAAGCCTAAGTTCAGCCCTTCTTTGTCCAAAATACGCATAACGATACTCTCACCGAACGCAGTAGGCAGGGTCGAAACACGTAAATCGATCACTTTGGGCCCGACTTTAATATTAATACGACCGTCCAAGGGCACGCGCTTCTCCGCGATGCTCACATCGGCCATCAGTTTAATACGTGAAACAATCGAAGGCTGTAAACGCTTGGGCGGATTTTCCACCTCATGCAAAACACCATCAATACGATAGCGCACACGAAAGCGCTTTTCCATAGGCTCCATATGAATATCCGAAGCACGGCGCTTCAACGCTTCCGAGATCACCATGTGCACATAGCGAATAATTGGCGCCTCGTCTTCGCCGACATCGCCTTCCTCTCCGGTCGGCAAGTCAAGTCCATCCACGGCCACTTCTTCTAGCCCAGAGAACATGCTATCCACTTTATCAGCCTGCGCCCCATCATAATACTGGTGAATCGCTTTTTCGATATCTTCAAGCGGTGCCACCCGACAGGTAATCGAACGCTGAATGACGTGACTGATATTATCAATCGCATCCATATCGAGCGGATCACACACTGCCAACTCGACTTCGTTATCGTCGGCTTCGAGCGGAAAGACCTTATAGCGACTCGCTAACTCGTAAGGCAAGATCTCCAACGCTTGATTGGAAACCCGCACATCTGCGAGATCCACCACCTCCATGTTAAACTCTTCCGCAAGCGCTTTAGCAATCTGCAGTTGCGTCACGGTGTGCTCGGCAACCAACAGTTCTAGCGCATCGGTATCTCGATTGCCGTCGCTATTTTCCTCAGCGACCTTCGCTCGGGCCGTTTCGATCACGGCGGAATCTACGATTCCTTTATCAATTAATAATTGGAGAACAAATTCGTCAGCGGAGGTCACAGATTTTAAATGGGGAGGAGGTGGGGATTAAAGTAAAAAACTAACGGGAAACACTCATCAAGAACTCCGCATTGGTGTTGGTCTTCTTAATGCGCTGAATGAGCATTTCCATAGCATCCGTGGACGGTAGCCCTTTCATTGCTCTACGCAATGAATAAATCTTTAGTATTTCATCAGGATGATAGAGCAATTCTTCCTTACGCGTGCCGCTCTTATCCATGCTTAGTGCCGGGAAAATGCGCTTATCAGAAAGGCCACGATCCAGATGCAGCTCCATATTACCAGTGCCCTTGAACTCTTCGAAGATCACCTCGTCCATCTTACTGCCGGTTTCGACCAGCGCGGTGGCGATAATTGTTAAGCTGCCGCCGCCTTCGATATTACGCGCAGAACCAAAGAACCGTTTCGGTTTTTGTAGGGCATTGGCCTCCACTCCTCCAGACAGAATCTTCCCGCTACTTGGCATCGTCGTGTTATAGGCACGGGCTAGACGCGTGATCGAATCGAGCAAAATAATGACATCACGCCCCACTTCGACCATGCGGCGGGCCTTTTCGATCACCATTTCAGCGGCATGCACATGGCTCTCCGCAGTCTCATCAAAAGTAGAACTGATCACCTCACCTGACACTTGCCGGCGGAAATCAGTCACTTCCTCAGGTCGCTCATCGATCAACAAAATAATCAAGTGCGCATCGGGATAGTTCTTCTGGATCGAATTTGCCATGCCTTGCATCAGCACTGTTTTACCCGTGCGCGGCGGAGCCACGATCAGGCCACGCTGACCAAAGCCAACTGGCGTCAAGCAATCGACGACCCGCATCGACAGGTTATCCGACTTCGATTCCGTGTCCGACTCCATCAAAATACGTTCAAGCGGATAATAAGGCACACCCTCCGTGAAAGGCACGATCTCGCTCAGCGTGTTAGGGTCACGCCCCATCACATCATTCACGCAGACCACAAACGGGCAGGACTCATTCTCACGATGCGGATGCAACTGAGCGTTTATGATATGACCACGCTGCAAACCGTAATGCTCGACAAAGACTTGCGGCACATAGGCACAGAGCGCCTTCACGCGATAGCTATCACGTTCATACACCAGCAAGCCGCCTTCGTTATCCTCCATCGGCTCAAAGATACCAACCGACGAAATGCAGACCTTCTGCTCACCGGCCTTTGCAATAAGTACATTTAGCAATTGGTCGCGATTCGGCGCATACGGCGTCTCTAAAGCTGCAGCTGCGACTTTTTCGCGAAGCTCCGGCAAGCCCATGTCGTAAATATGATTAAAGTCGAGGCCCTCGCCCTCGCCCGAGCGCAAATCCGTCGCCAGTTGCAACACCCCTTCGAAATTCTTCAACAATTCGAATTCAAGCAGTTCGCCAAACTCAATCGGAGAATCTTCGTCGCGGCTGCGCTTCTTCTTATCCTGCCAGCGGCCCTTGCCTTTTTTCTTCTGATTCGGCGGCCCGCCTTGAGCACCGCTCTTATTTTTAAACTTACTATTTCGGCTCGGACGCTCGCCACGGTCATTGTTACGCTCGCC
>DJBY01000062.1:0-38975 GCA_002430605.1 Opitutia bacterium UBA5964
CAAAGAAGGGCGACTCGCCACATTCTGTGTCGCTCACATTCATTCAAAGGAGGGCGAGTCGCCCTCCCTCCTTTACCCAGTAAATGACGATTAACAATAAGAAAGCCCTGCCGCACAGTAAGTGTGGCAGGGCTTTTCTTAGATAGAAGTGGCGCGTCGTGCGTCCGTCTAGTGTGCTAGATCGTACTGCTTGCTCACTTGCTTGGTTAGTACGATCCATTCATTCCAGGTGACCTTGAGAGAGGCACGCAGCGCCTTGATCTCTTTTTGCAGGGCTTTATTTTGGTCGTCGCTCGCTTGTTTGAGTTCGCGCGCTTTGAGCATGATTGTTGCTGCCTTTTCCTCAAATACTGTAGAGACGTCTTCGAGCTTTGCTTTGAGCTCAGCAGCCACGGCATCCACTTCTGCTTCCAAGTGTTCGAGGATCAGTTGCTTATCCTTCAGCACCAGCGCCTTTTGTAGGGCAATATCATTGATCACGCGCAGCTTGTCAGCCATGCCGATCTTGGAGGCGAGCCAGATCGTCCATTTCGAAGGGTCGAAGTGATACCAGCGTATGCCGTTGCGATAGTCCGCTGCAAAAGCGTGGTGGTAGTTGTGGTAACCCTCACCAAAGGTAAGCAGCGCGAGTAGGGCGTTGTCCACTGCGCTCAATTCGCGAGCATATGTCTTCGAACCGATCGTGTGACACAATGAGTTGATAAACCATGTGCTGTGATGGATCATCGCGATGCGCAGAAGCACGCCAAAGTAAAAGGAAGCAAGTGGCCCAACTAAAAGACAACCAATGCCAAACACGGCAAGATTCACGGCCGCGACAAACAACCCATAGTAGCGATCTTGAACGACAACGCGGGGGTTTTTCAGCAAGTCAGGAATCAGCGATGCGTCATAATTACGCTGGTAGTCGAACAACCAAAGCACGTGTGCGTACCAAAATCCTTTTTTAATCGAGTAGGGGTCTTTGTCCGTATCAACGTGGTTGTGGTGTATGCGGTGGTCGTGCGACCATTTCAGTGCCGACATTTCTAAGGAGAGGGCAGAGCCCAAGAGCACGCACCATTCAAAGAAGGCATTAGCCGAATAGGCCTTGTGAGCGTAGAGACGATGGTAGCCAACAGTGATCGACATGCCGCCAATTATGTAGGTGACCAAAAATAGTATAATAGCTGGCCAACAAGCCGCTGCGATCGCCGCGGGGATCAATGCCACTAGTAATAGGTGATAAAAGACGATGAACGCGAAGATGTCCCAATTTTTAATTTTCATAAGTATG
The DNA here is from genome assembly GCA_002430605.1 of Opitutia bacterium UBA5964. Taxonomy (GTDB): domain Bacteria; phylum Verrucomicrobiota; class Verrucomicrobiia; order Opitutales; family Coraliomargaritaceae; genus Lentimonas. Next base: position 1,277 of record DJBY01000062.1, read on the forward strand.
AAGCCTACAGATATCTGACGTAAAACAGTAGAATAGCATGTACCTTTTGTTTGAACAAGGTCTGTTACAATAGATTGCAATGACTGACTGCAGCAGAGATCCGAATAAGGGCCGGAAGGACACCTTTTAGTGCTTCATTGTCAAGTGGTTTCACTTTTATCGAACTCACGCGCAGCGGTTTTACCGAAAAGCGTCAGTTCGCCTTATTCACAAAATAACCAGTATAAGTTAAAATCGATAATGGCTGAGCTGATTGCGCAATGGATATTCTGTGATTACACCATGGTTGCGATTCTTTCTTGCCAATACTGCGAACCTGACTAATTAGTCCCTGCTTCTTAGATTTTCATCTCAAATAGAAAACAAAACACATATAAAAATGGCTACAAAAATTGGAATTAATGGTTTCGGCCGCATTGGTCGCTTAGTATTTCGCTCTCTCGTCGAGAAGGGCCTTCTCGGTAGCGAGATCGAAGTGGTTGCAATCAACGACCTCGTCCCTGCGGAGAATCTCGCATATCTGCTCAAATACGACACCACTCAGGGTCGCTTTAAAGGCACAGTTGAAACTAAGGGTGACAATATCATTGTAGTCAACGGCCACGAAATCAAGACACTCGCAGTTCGCGAAGGTCCTACAGCCCTTCCTTGGAAGGAGCTCGGCGTTGATATCGTTATCGAATCAACTGGTCTGTTCGTTCAAGACGATTTGGCACAAGGTCACATCACTGCAGGCGCGAAAAAGGTGATCATCTCCGCGCCTGGTAAGGGTGACGGCGTAAAGACTGTTGTAATCGGCGTGAATGACAACGAGCTCACGGCTGAGCACCACCTAATCTCCAATGCATCTTGCACCACTAACTGCTTGGCACCGATGACCAAGGTCATCCTTGATAACTTCGGCATCGTCGAAGGTCTCATGACAACTGTGCACTCTTACACCGCGACTCAGAAGACAGTTGATGGCCCTTCTCCTAAGGATATGAAAGGCGGCCGTACCGCAGCTCTTAATATTATCCCTTCCACTACTGGCGCAGCGAAGGCCGTTGGCCTCGTGCTTCCTGCAGTTCAAGGCAAGCTCTCTGGTATGGCTTTCCGCGTTCCAACTCCCACTGTATCGGTCGTCGACCTGACAGTGAAGACTGAGAAGAGCACATCTTATGCAGAAATCTGCGAAAAGATGAAGGAAGCTTCTGAAGGTTCTCTCAAGGGTATCCTTGGTTACACTGAAGACGAAGTCGCATCTTCAGACTTCATCCACGACGAGCTTAGCTCCATCTTCGATGCGGGCAGCGGCATGGGTCTCTCTGACACATTCTTCAAGCTTGTTTCATGGTATGACAACGAATGGGGTTACTCGAACCGCGTTGTTGAGCTTGTTCAGAAAGTTTCCAAGTTCCTCTAAGAACTTGTTAATCACATCTTGAATTTCTGGCCGCCGCGCAGATTTCCCATTCAGCGGAGACTCTGTTGTGGCGGCCTTTTTTATTTTCAGGTTTCCAGTTCTCTGGTTTTCAGTTTTCTAGTTTAAAGGATGATTGCTTCGCCATTTTCGGCACAATCATCACTCTCACTTTCACCACCACTCATCACTTTTCATCATGGCTACAAAATCCATCAAAGACGTCGACCTTTCTGGTAAACGCGTATTCGTCCGTTGTGACTTCAATGTCCCTCTGACTGACGGTGTCATCTCCGACGATTCTCGTATCGTTGCAGCACTACCAACCATTCAAAACCTCGTCGCTCAAGGTGCGAAGGTCATTCTTGCCAGTCATCTCGGCCGTCCTAAGGGCGAGAAAAACGCCAAATACACACTCGCTCCTGTCGCTGAAGCACTCGCTGCTCAGCTCGGCCAGCCAGTGACATTTATCGAAGACTGCATTGGTGAAGAAGTTGAAGTTGAAGTTGCGAAACTTGGCGATGGCGAAGTCGCTTTACTTGAAAACGTTCGCTTCTACCAAGGCGAGACTGACAACGATCCTGCATTTGCTGCACAACTCGCAAAGCTTGCTGATGCATTCGTGAACGATGCATTCGGCACCGCGCACCGCGCACATGCATCCACTGCGGGAGTTGCAAAGTATCTTTCACCGTGCGTCTGTGGCCTTCTCATCGAGAAGGAACTCGCCTACCTAGGCGACAAAACCAACAGCCCTGAGCGTCCACTTACAGTGATCCTCGGTGGTGCGAAGGTTTCCGATAAGATCAAAGTGATCGACGCACTGCTTGAGAAGGCAGACACCATCATCATCGGTGGTGGCATGGCTTACACATTTAAAATGGCAATGGGCCAAACCGTAGGGGATTCCCTCTGCGAGCCTGATTTCATCCCAACCGCGAAAGCAGCACTTGCGAAAGCGAAAGAGAAGGGCGTAAAGTTCCTACTTCCAGTGGATAACATGGTCGTCAAAGGACTCGATTTCGGCGCAGGCACATTTGCAGAGAGCAAAGTGGTTGAAGGGTGCATCGAAGACGGCTGGGAAGGCGTTGACATCGGCCCGAAGAGTATCGAGCTCTTCAATGCTGAAGTTAAGAATGCCAAGACCGTTCTCTGGAATGGCCCAATGGGCATCTTCGAAATCGAAGCCTGCAACAAGGGTACATTCGCAGTCGCTAAGACCATCGCAGATTCCGACGCTTGTTCCATCATCGGTGGCGGCGACTCGGTGAAGGCCATCAAGATGGCTGGCTACGGTGACCAAGTCACATTCATGAGTACCGGCGGTGGCGCCTCCCTCGAATTCCTCGAAGGCAAAGAGCTTCCAGGCGTCAGTGCACTCGACACAATCTAATCACATTTAACTGCAGGGAAATACTCCGTCATTTCCACCTTTGTACGGCAACGACAGAGCGTCCCTCCTTTTTTCTAATTAATAATTCCTAATTCAAAAAAATACTATGAGTAAAACAGCACGCAAATACCTCATCGCAGGTAACTGGAAAATGAACTTAAACTCGGCCGAAGGCGCTGAGCTAGCTAAAGACGTTGTCAGTATCGTCGGTCCACAGACCGAAGTTTCTGTCTGCGTTTGCCCAACCTTCACGACACTCGAAGCAGTGTCTCAGGTGGTGAACGATTCCAACGTTTCTCTCGGCGCACAAAACATGCACTTCGAAGCGTCTGGTGCCTACACTGGTGAGATCTCAGCTGAGATGCTTCGCCACTTGTTCTGCAAGTACGTCATTCTCGGACATTCCGAACGCCGCGAATTCTTCGGCGAAACTGACGCGATCGTTAATAAGAAGACACTCGCAGCACTGGCAGCAAACCTTAAGCCAATCGTTTGCATCGGGGAAACACTCGAGGAGCGCGAAGCCGGCAGGGTCAACCAAGTCATCAAGACTCAACTCGAAGGTGCACTGGTTGGTGTGACTGATGAGGCTGCAGACGCATTGATTGTTGCTTACGAGCCCGTTTGGGCGATTGGCACAGGCAAGACTGCCACGCCTGAAATGGCCGAAGAAGTGCATGCGGAAATCCGTAGACTGCTTGCGGGTCTGATTGGTGCCGAGGCAGCTGATAAAGTGCGCATCCTCTACGGTGGTTCGATGAAGCCAGAGAATGCCGATGAACTCCTCGCTCAGCCAAACATCGACGGTGGTCTCATCGGCGGTGCCGCGCTCAAGGCAACATCCTTCGCCGCTCTCGTTGAGAGCGCCGCGAAGCTTTCCAAGTAAGCGTCTTACATCAAACTTTCAAAAGGCCGGAGCGGAAACGCTTCGGCCTTTTTTTGTTTTAAGAGGTTATTTCAACAGCTAATACATCGCGCTTTCTGATTGATTCCTGAATCGTGTCGTCTAAGGCTATTTCGTTTTCCGATTAATACTCACACGACTCTTATACTCTATGGCAACAGGACTTCTTTTTTCCGGACAAGGCGCACAATTCGTGGGCATGGGCCGTTCTCTCTACGAGAACTCTGCTATTGCGAAAGCGCTCTATGATGAGGCTAACGAAATCCTTGGCTGGGATCTCAAAACGCTGTGCTTCGAAGGTCCCGCTGAAGCACTCACAGAAACGAAAGTCTGTCAGCCAGCGTTGTATGTGCAGGGCTTCGCGCTGTTCAGTATATTGAAAGCCGCGGGCAAGCTCGACGATGTGACTGCTGCGTGTGGTCTCAGCCTTGGTGAGCTGACAGCGCTCGCAGCAGCGGGCGTGTATGATTTTGCAACAGGCCTCAAACTGGTTGCTGAGCGTGGCCGTCTGATGCAGGTCGCGTGCGACGCAACCAAGGGTGGCATGGCTGCCGTGATCGGTGGTACGTCTGAAGAAGTTCAAACTTTCTGCGATGAGTTCGATATCGAAATCGCCAATCTTAACTGCCCAGGCCAGATCGTCATTTCCGGCGACAATAGCAAGGTGCTAGAAGCCGTGGCCGCCTCAAAAGGGCGCTTCAAGCTCTGCAAGCCACTCAATGTAGCTGGCGCCTATCACAGCCGCCTCATGGTTTCGGCGCGCGATACATTTGCTGAGTTCATTCAGGACTTCGATTTCAAGACGCCTGAGATTGCAGTTTATACCAATGTCACTGGTGGTCGGGTCACTGAGCCGCAGGACATTAAGGATGCACTGGTCAGCCAAGTGGTGTCGTCGGTTCGTTTTGAAGATTGCCTAGGTAATATGGCCACTGAAAACAATCTGTCCGATTTCTACGAGTGCGGTCCCGGCAAGGTGCTCGCTGGCTTCGGCAAGCGCATCGACAAGACGCTCAATATCACCCCAGTGTCAGAGTTTAGTGATCTACCCGAGTAATTTTTGACCCGCGCAGCGACGCGCCCGAAATGATCCACTTGATCGCCTCCTAAGCTCGCAATTTGTGGGTGAGGGGGCTTTTTCATCTTTATTCCACTTCCACAGTGGACATTGAGTGGAAAGATTATGATTAAGTTTAGGATTAAGCGACAGACTCTACCTAAATGACCGATCTAGCCCATACACGCAACTTTTGCATCATCGCCCACGTCGATCACGGCAAGACGACATTGTCCGACCGTATCTTGGAACTGACACGCACTGTTGAGATGCGGGACATGAAGGCTCAGTTGCTCGATTCGATGGATTTGGAGCGAGAGCGCGGCATTACCATTAAGAGTCACCCAGTGACTATGGTGTATCGTGCCAAGAACGGCGAAGACTATACTTTTAACCTGATCGATACTCCTGGGCACGTTGATTTCTCTTACGAAGTCTCCCGCAGTCTGGCTGCTTGCGAAGGTGCGATGCTGTTGATTGATGCCGCTCAAGGTATCGAAGCACAGACCGTTGCCAATGCGAACCTAGCGACGGAGCAGGAGCTTGCGATTATACCTGTGATCAATAAAATCGATCTGCCTAGTGCGGACGTGCCAGCGATTAAGATTCAACTCGAAGACGTGCTGGCAATTCCTGCCGAAGAAGCGGTACTCACCAGTGGTAAGAGCGGCTTCGGTATCGAAGATCTGTTAGAAGCTGCGGTTCACCGTATTCCGCCACCGCGCTGGGCCGATATCGACGGCCTACGTGTATTGATTTTTGACTGCCTCTATGACGCATATAAGGGTGTGATTTGCTACGTCCGCGTTTTCTCTGGTTCGGTAAAAATGGGCGACCATATCATGACCATGAGCGACAAACGTAAGGCGCAGGTCAAGGAAGTGGGGCGTTTCTCCCCAGCCATGGTCAAGCGTGATTCGTTGGAAGCGGGCGACGTGGGTTACATCGTCACCAACATGCGCGATGTGGCCGAGATTAAGCTCGGTGATACCATTACCCACTCTGCCAAACCGACAGCTGAAATGCTGCCTGGCTATAAGCAAGTCAGCCCGATGGTTTTCAGTGGCATTTACCCGATCGATACGAGCGATTACAACAAACTCAAGACAAGCATGGGTAAGCTGCGCCTGAATGATGCGGCATTCGTCTATCAGTCCGAAAACTCGGTCGCACTCGGCTTTGGTTTCCGCTGTGGCTTTCTCGGATTGCTACACATGGAAATTATTCAGGAGCGCATTCGCCGTGAATACGATTTGGATGTGATCTCGACCTATCCAAGTGTGGTCTATAAGGTCACCAAGACCGACATGGTGGAGCTCGAAGTACACAACCCGATGCACCTACCGGATGTCTCAGAAATCGAATTTATTGAAGAGCCAATGATCTTGGCATCGATTCACATCCCAGGCACATCGATTGGTGATGTATTGGCGCTCGTTGCCGAGAAGCGCGGGATCTGCGAACACACCGAGACGATTGACTCACAACGCGTGATGCTGGTCTGCAACATTCCACTCAATGAAATCCTAATCGATTTCAATGACCGTCTCAAGAGTATCACCCACGGCTATGGCTCGATGGACTACGAGATGAACGGTTACCAGAGAGCGAAGCTGTGCCGCCTCGATATCATGGTCAACTCCGAGCCAGTGGATGCCTTTTCTTCGATTGTTCATGTCGACAAGGGCGAGGGCAGGGGACGCGCACTCTGCAAACGACTCAAAGAGATCCTACCAAAGCAGATGTTCAAGATCGCGATTCAAGCCGGCGTCGGCTCCAACATCGTCGCTCGCGAAACAATCAGCGCGTATCGTAAGGACGTGACAGCAAAGTGCTATGGCGGGGATATCTCGCGTAAGCGCAAACTTCTGGATAAGCAGAAAGAGGGTAAGAAACGAATGAAAAAAATCGGCAGTGTTTCGATTCCACAGGATGCATTTATTAAAATCCTCAAGACCTCCGATGCTGGCAGTTAGTCAACGTTCACCGTTGACGCAGGTCTGCCGAAGATGATGAAGCAATATTTGAGAGTGAATAATCCCCAACATTCCATGAAAAAGTTACGCAAGCAGGCAAAAGAATTACTCCACGCAGCCAGTAAGGTCTACCACTACCGTCGCGATGTCACTTCGGCGGCCCGATTGCAGGAACTCGAAAAGAGCGTCGCCGAAATCGAGACGATGCTCCAGGACGAGTCAACCGATTCAGTTCCGTTTCAAGCGGCAATGGATCGACTCGATGCCTTGCTGCGCAAGATTGGCGGGAAGCTTCATCCGAAGACCTTCTTGAGTGATAATCTGGAAGTGATCTTGGTCGCGGCGATTCTAGTCATTGGTGTGCGCACCTTCTTTTTCCAGCCCTTCATCATTCCAACCAATTCGATGTATCCGACTTACAGCGGAATGAATACGGCCATCTATGAATCAAGCGAAGCATCACCGAATGTCGTGAAGCAGCTGTTTAATAAATTCACATTGGGAGCCAAACATAAGAGCCTGATTGCTGAAAGTTCTGGCCCCGTATCATTGGTATTACTCCCCAATCCAGAAACAGGTAAAGTCGGCACCAGTCGCCCGGTATCTTATCGTAAATATTTTGTCCTGCCAGCAACCCGTGCAGAGTATGTCTTTTCGGTCGGCGGCACATTGCAATCAATTCAAGTTCCAGCAGAATTCGATATGCTCTCTGCGGTTCGGCAGTTTTTCCCTGATTCCAATCTGACGATGGCCGTGCCATCCCAGGAGAGTCCCAGTGGACAAGCCTTACAATTGAATCAATCTGTCAAAGTGGGCGAGCCGCTCATGCGTTTTGACATTACACTCGGCGATGCATTATTCGTCGATCGCATCAGCTACCACTTCAAGCGCCCCAAGGCCGGCGATCCATTCGTCTTTCGCACCAATGATATTCGCGCAGAGTTGGGCCGTCTGACTGGTGATTACAGCGATAAGTATTACATTAAGCGTATCGGTGGTATCGGCGGTGAAACGCTTGAGATTAAAAATGGAGGGCTATTCGTCGACGGCGCGCCGCGTGATGAAGTTGAGGCTTTTGCACGCAACGCTGCGAAAGAGGGCGAATACGGCGGTTACATCAATCAAACGCTGTTAGCTGAAGGCCGCACTTTAAAGATTCCAGACGATAAGTTTATCGCCCTTGGTGATAACTCAGCCAATAGCCTAGACAGCCGTTACTGGGGCTTCGTCCCGGAGCGTTCAGTCATTGGCAAAGCGATCTTCATCTACTATCCGTTTACTAAACGCTGGGGCGTCGCAGAGTAGGGGGCAGTGACCTGAGGTCTGAGAGGGCGGAGACTTGAGTATCCAAGCCTGAGGACAGAGGCGACTTGAATGCGTGACTTTTGTCGTGAGTCGGGGGTTCTATAAGTTGAATCAGAGCGCACGCAAAACCATTGCTACATCTGAATGGCTCTACGCCCTCGCGCCTCTGCGCGATAATGAACTTTAAAGTAAGGTGCACTGATTGTTCGCGCAGTGGTGCGGAGGCGCAGGCTGACCTACAAAGATAAAGAACTCAGATACTTTAACCATCCGGGATCTTCGGTCACTATAGATCACAGAGCCACTTTGACGTGCACATTTTTCGATATGAATTACCAGCGCCTTGCTCTGCGTCCTCCGTGTCTCTAGCGACCTATCTTGCGCAGCACGAAGAGCGAAGCAGGGAGTGGGTGGTTGAAATTACATGCGATAGCTCACTTGCCTATCTTACTTTAGCCGCCTATCAACTGTCACTTATGAGTAGCACACCACGAACAATCGCCATTATCGGAGGTGGCCCCGCAGGCCTGCGAGCCGCTGAAGTCGCCGCCTCAGAGGGCGCCTTTGTCACTGTCTTTGACGCCAAGCCATCGGTCGGGCGCAAATTCCTCGTTGCTGGCAAAAGTGGCTTGAACATTACCAACAACGCCGAATTCGAGCCGTTTGTCACACAGTATTCGAGTAGCAAGGATTTACCTGTCGCACAATGGCGCAAACACATCGCCGATTTTGATAACACCGCGATGGGACAATGGGCGATGTCGCTGGGGATCAATACCTTTGCGACCGGCGGCGGTAAAGTGTTTCCTGAAACCAAGAAAGCCGCGCCGATTTTGCGTCGCTGGGTGCAGCGACTTCGCGAGATGGGCGTCGATTTTCAGATGAATAACAGGTGGCTCGATTTACGTCAACAGGGTGAGCAAATTGAGTTGGAAATGGAATGTAAAGAAGGGATCTTTAATCAGGATTTTGATGCAGTTATTTTGGCGATGGGCGGCGCTTCATGGCCGCAAACTGGGTCCAATGGCCAATGGGTTTCAATCCTTGAAAAGCACGCTATTGGGATCGAAACACTCAAACCTTCCAATTGCGGCTGGGAATGCGACTGGACCGACGAAACACGCGAAAAGGCAGAAGGGTGCCCTTTGCACAATATTCACGTCCGTGTGGCCGACGAACTGCAGGTCGGTGAATTAATGATTACGCGCTACGGCCTAGAAGGTGCGCCGATCTATGCCTTGGGCCGCACATTACAAACGATGGATGCTCCCGAGATAGTGATCGATTTTAAGCCCACATTTACAATTGAGCGCCTGGTCCAGAAAATGGAGTCCGCGCGGCAAAATTTCTACCACGAGGCACAGCTGCGCTGGAAACTCAGCAAAGGCGCCTGTGCGATCATCCAGCAACTGTATGGCGACATGGATTCGGCCCAAGCCTTGGCTGAAGTCGTCAAATCGTGCCGCATCCCATTGAGCGGCGCACGTCCCATTGACGAAGTCATTTCAACCAGCGGCGGCGTGGCATGGGATGAACTCGATCAGCACCTGATGCTCAAGAAACTGCCCAATGTTTATTGCGCCGGCGAAATGATTGACTGGGAAGCGCCCACCGGTGGGTTTCTCATGCAGGGCTGTTTTGCCACAGGCACGGCAGCAGGCTTGGCAGCAGCTAAAATCAAGTCCTAGCTGGAACCCCCAATTGTACGCACAATATATATTATGTCTAATTGATTATTTGAGCGTCGCCTACCTAGTGTGCTTTAACTGCAACCTTGAATGGCATCGATGCCTTGATTTCGCGGTTATACTGTATTGCTAGACGTTCACTTTTGTATTCTTTATTCAGCAATTCAACTATGACTGCACCATTATACAACTGGCTCAATGAACGAACTTCCGGCGTTTTGTTGCATGTGAGCTGTCTGCCCTCAGAGACTGGCATTGGCAATCTCGGCGCGGCCGCGTATCGCTACATTGATTTTATGGAAGCGGCTGGCCTACACGTGTGGCAAATTTGCCCGCTCGGGCCTACAGGCTATGGTGATTCCCCCTACCAGTGCTTCTCCGCATTTGCGGGTAATCCATATTTTATCGATCTTGATCCACTGGTGACGGATGGCCTACTAAATGAGGATGAGTTAAGCCCACTGCATGCCTTGCCCAAAGATCATGTCGATTATGGTGCACTCTATGGAGTATTTTGGCCGATCCTGCGGCACGCTTATAATCGCTTTAAACGCTCTGGTGCTGACCACTTCGATGGCTACGGCTGCATCAAAGCCTTTCGCAATGCACAGTCTGCATGGATTGAAGACTTCGCCCTCTTCCTGGCACTCAAGTCACATTTTGGTGGAAACAGTTGGTTGGACTGGCCTGCAGAGTATCGCGACGTACATCAAGCACGTCGACACATACCGACTGAAGTCACTGAAGACGCTGAGGCGCATATCTTCTATCAATACCTATTCTACGGACAATTGGCTAAACTACGCAGCTATGCCGGCAGTAAAGGTGTCGGAATCCTTGGCGATGCACCGATCTTTGTCGCACTAGACAGCTCGGACGTGTGGGCCAATCGCGAACTCTTTCAATTGAAAAAGGACGGCAAGCCCACGGCAGTTGCTGGTGTGCCACCTGACTATTTCTCGGCGGACGGCCAGTTATGGGGCAACCCACTCTACGACTGGAAAGTGCACCAAGATACAAAATTCGCGTGGTGGATCGACCGGATTAAAGCGAATCTGGATTTTTATGATATTGTGCGCCTCGACCATTTCCGTGGCTTCGAATCTTACTGGTCAGTGCCCGCCAACGAGACGACTGCGCGTAATGGTGAATGGATACAATGCCCCGGCCTTGCACTGTTTAAGGCGATTAAAGCCGCCTGTCCCAATGCTAAACTCATCGCTGAAGACCTCGGTGTGATTACCGAAGAGGTGGATGCACTACGTGCAGCGACCGGCCTCCCGGGCATGGCAGTGCTGCAATTCGCCTTCGATGGTGAGGCGGACAACGCGTATTTGCCGCACAACTACAGTCGCAACACCGTGGCCTACTCTGGTACGCATGATAATGATACGACGCTCGGTTGGTATCGCGAGGAAGGTGCTCAGACGCAGGATCATCTGCGGCGTTATTTAACCGTATCCGGCAACGAAATCGCTTGGGATCTGGTGCGCACCGCAATTAAGTCGAGTGCGCTCATGGCGGTTGTGCCACTACAAGATTTGATGAGCCTAGGCTCCGAGGCACGCTTTAATACACCCGGCGCACCAATGGGCAATTGGCAGTGGCGCTATACACCAGAACAATTAGATGTATTGCAGGCAAATAGCGCAGCGTATCTGAAAGATCTGCTGGAGCTCTACGGCCGAGCGTAGGCAGCCGTGCGGTCTTAACTCTGACTCCTACTTATTTCCGTCACCTTACCCCTGCCCCACACGGATTCAGGGTAAGATCAGGATTGATACGTTTAACTTAGGTTCATCGGATCGACGTCCATTAGATCGATCACTTCCTTGTCCATTTTAAAGCTTTCGCGTAAGGCCGCGAGTTCGCCAATGATGGCACTGGCGCTCGGCGCGAAATACCACAATTGAAAACGATACTCATCACGAATTTTCTCAATTGGTGCGGGTGCAGGGCCGCGGATTTCGATCTTATCTCCCATCTCTTTTTCGACTAACTTGATCCATTGATCGATGTAGAATTTCACCTTGTCTGGGTTGCGCCCGCGAAATAGATGCCGAATTAAATGTCGAAAGGGCGGATAGTTGAACTCGCGGCGTTGCTCCAGCTCTTCGAGTTGAAAACCGTCGAAGTCTGACTTGCGGGCAAATTGAATCGGCGGCGCGTGCGGTGTATGTGTTTGGATGACGACCTCCCCTGCCCGATCTCCGCGTCCAGAACGGCCTGAGACCTGCACCACCAACTGGAAGGTGCGTTCAGCCGCGCGAAAGTCCTCGATATGCAGCGACATGTCAGCATCGACCAGTCCGACCAGAGTGACGTTCGGAAAATCCAGCCCCTTGGCAATCATTTGAGTGCCCACCAGAATGTCGATTTTACCAATTCGAAAGTCGTTCAGAATCTTACGGTAGAGATTCTTCTTCGACATCGAGTCGGCATCCATTCGATGAATCCGGGCATTCGGCAGGATCTTTTGCACGATGTCTTCAATCCTCTGCGTACCCTTGCCTCGCATGCGTATCGCGGTCGACTTGCACTCGGGGCAGCTTTTTGGTGCGGGCTCTTGTTCGCCGCAGAGGTGGCAGCGTAATTTTTTATCGGTGCGATGGTAAGTCTTCGGGATGCTGCAATGATCACAGCCAGCGACGTATCCACAATCTGGACACAGCATACTGGTTGAGAAGCCACGACGATTTAGGAACAGTATACTTTGCTCTTTCTTCTCGAAACGATCGATCAACTTGGTTACCAGCAAGCGCGACATTGGAGATGCGCCTTTCTCAGGTGACGTTTCGCGGCACATATCGACCACGTGAATCTTCGGAAGTTGACGATTATCTACGCGGTTTAGGATACGATCCACGGCATACTTGCCCTTCTCGACATTGTAGAGTGACTCCAGTGAGGGCGTTGCCGAACCGAGCACGCAGACTGCTTTATTTAAGAAGGCGCGATACACTGCGACATCACGGCCGTTATAGCGCGGCGAATCCTCCTGTTTATAAGACGGCTCGTGCTCTTCATCGACGATAATCAACTTCAGGTTCTGCACCGGCGCAAACACTGCCGAGCGTGCCCCGACCACTACGTGTGCCTCGCCGCTGGCTAAGGCTTTCCATGCATCGTAGCGCTCCCCTTCGGACAAATGACTGTGCCAAACCACGGTGTGTACGCCACGTGCTTCGAGACGACCACGCACACGGCCAACGGTTTGCGGCGCGAGTGCGACTTCAGGTACGAGGAAAATCACCCCGCCACCGCTCGCTACGATCTTCTCAATCGCATTCAAGTAGACCTCTGTCTTACCAGAGCCAGTCACGCCATGCAGTAGACGAACACTGAAGGCATCCTTTTCAATCGCGCCATGAATGGCATCCACACAATTAGCCTGCTCGTCGGTGAGCGTGGGGCGCGAGGCTTCGGCGACTGTCTCGAAGTCGCCCAATTCATCTTCATAAGCGATCCGCTCTTCCTCGGTGTCTGTTTCGCGTAGGAAACCTTTAGTGATCAAGCCCGCGCAAGCCGAGGCACTGATCTTGATGTGATTGAGCACATCTGCGCGGGCTAGTGGTTTCGATTGCTGACGAATATAACGCAGCAGTTCGGCTTGCTTCGGTGCACGCTTTTCCAGTGCAGCCAGTTCCTCTGCAGTGGGAGCCTTGCCTGCTGAGATGTAGCAGCGTTTCTTGACCTGCATACCCTTGCGGATCGCAGCGGGAATCATGGTCTCTAAAATCGCTTCGGGTGTGGCATTGTAATATCGCTGACACCAACGAAAGAGCTGCATCAGGTCCGGCGGCATCACCGGATATGGCTGCACGATTTCGAACAGCATCTTGAGCTTACCCGGAGGCACATCTTGATCAGTGCCAAATCGTGTCACGACTCCCAACTCACTGCGGCGGCGCAGCGGAATACGAACCAGCGAGCCGACCTTTAGATCCGCCTGGCAAGCAAGTGGCACGGCATAGGCCAGCGCTTTATCAAAGCCAGACATGGCAATGACTTCGACGATGTGTGGATTCGACTGGGGACTACGCTTGAGCATCGAGTAAGTCTTTAAAATCGCCCGCTTGTGACGACAGTTCTTCCCATGAGCCTTCACTCACCTTGGCGCCTGCCTTCAGCACGATAATACGGTTGGCACTGCGGATGGTGCTCAAGCGGTGTGCGATGGTGATGGTGGTGCGTCCGTGCGCCAGACGCTCGATCGCTTCTTTGACCAGTTTCTCACTCTCGTAGTCCAGCGCACTGGTGGCTTCGTCCAGAATTAGGATTTTCGGGTCACGCAAGAGTGCGCGGGCAATGGCAATACGCTGTCGCTGGCCACCTGAAAGACTGACACCGCGCTCTCCCACTTTGGTGTCGAACCCATCGGGCAAGGCTTCGATGAATTCTAATGCGTTGGCGTTGCGCGCTGCTTCATACACTTCCTTCATCGTCGCATCGGGTCGACCAAAACGGACATTATCCAGCAAGGTGCCAGACAGTAGTAGATTGTCCTGCATGACGATGGCGCAGTTTAGGCGAAACTGGCGAATGTCGATCTCTTCTTGCGGAATATCATCGATACGAATCTCGCCTTCAGTGGACGAATAGAAGCCGAGCATTAGACTCACCAGCGTGCTTTTGCCGGAGCCACTTGGGCCGACAAAGGCGACATGCTCCCCTGCTTCGATCTTTGTTGAGAAGTTGTGAATGACCGTGGGGTCGTCCTCACTGTAGGCAAACGAGACATCTTTAAATTCGATTGATCCGCTCACCGCATCGAGTGGACGATTGCCGCGCCACGCTTCTACGTAGCCAGAGTTCATGAGCTCTTGGATACTGCGGTAACTTTCCGCTCCGACCAGATACTGGATGCTGAATTGGGTTATCATGAAGACCGGTTGAAAGCAGATTGGCAGCGAAGCCACGAGTGCGATCATCGCACCCATCGTCAGTTGATCCTCGATGACTAACCAACCGCAAGCCGCCACCGCAAAAATCGACAGTGCACTGACGGAGGTGAACAGGATATATCCCAGCGACTGGTTTTGGCGTATTTGGTCTTCGCGTTGATCACTGTAATCATCGCTCAGCAGATCCATCTGTTGCTTGGCTTGCTGCTCTTGCCCATAGCCACGCACTAACTTAATGGCAGAGATGAATTCATTGGCCTGCCCAGTCATCTTCTCGCGAGCGACACGCACCGCGTGGTTGGTCGCTTCGATCGGCTTAAAGAAGTAATGACGAACCACTGCAAAGATCGGCACACAGATTAACACGATCACTAGGAGCCATGGACTGATATAGGTCAGTGTCGCAATCAACAGGGCTGAACGCAGCAACTCAGGTAGCACCGCGGTCACGATCATGATCGTAGTCATTTCAACATTACTGGTGTCGAAGGCATACTTCGACAATAGCCGGCCTGTCTGAATCGAATCCAGAAAGCCGAAATGCATAAAGTTGAGCTTATGAAACAGCCGCGAGCGCAGTTCACGCAGGATCAGTTGCACATCCACCGCCAGGTAGCGGACGGCCACACGCATAGAGACGAAATGCAGTAACAGTAGCAACAGCGACCAGATGCTGTAGTTCCATACCCCGCTCAGGTCGTGATTCGCGACCGATTCATCCACGATGCGCTGCGTGATGATTGGAAAGGGCGTAATCGCCAACACACTCAACACGCGCCAAAAAGTATAACACCAAAGGTGTTTCTTTTGGCTCCAAATATAGCTCATTAAGAACTGGTTCTCCAGTCCTATGGATTCATTGGTATGCATAGATCGAAGAGCAGCAGATAAACTTCGCCCGACTTAGCCAATCCCCAATTCGTCACAAAGCTTCAAAAAAGCGCCGTAGTCATGTAAGTCGGTGAGATCTGGATCATTACACATCCAAACATAATCGTCGTAGCCAAAGGTAATGGCTGTGCGTAGCGTCTTGAGTGCATCCGCTTTGCGACCTTTCAGCGAGAGGCTACATGCCAAATTATAGTGCACGGTTGGGTCTTCAGGCGTCAGGCGAGCTAGTTTCCGATCTAAGCGAAGCCCCGCATCGAGTTGCCCCGTCTGCGTATAAAGGTGCGCTAACATCGAGACGACACGCACATCCTTGGGCATACGCTTGTGTAAGTCTTTAAAAAAACTCAGTTCAAAATCAAAACTGTCACGCTTCATCATACCTCCTGCCCGCTTTAGCGTTTTTTGCCTCCGCGTTCGCAAATGCCAGACGCCTTCAATTCAGTGCAATGCGCCGAAACTTGCAGTCGTTGCGTCTCGACTTCGAGCGATAACTTGTCGGCCACAGTCTTGCCATACCACTCCATAAAAGGCGCATCAATTTCGAAAATTTTATCACAATCGAGACAAATGACCTGCGCTTGAAAAGTCGTGGCATTCTTATTTGCCATGTAAAACTTGTAGTCGCGCCCGACATCGACCTCACGAATCAGGCTACTTTCAGTCAAGATCGGCAGTGCCCGATAGACGGTTGCCCGCGAGACGGTGCTGTCGATTTCGCGCGCACGATCGAGCAAATCCTCTGCCGTGAAATGATCGGGATCCCCATAAGCAGCGTCAAAGATGGCCAAGCGCTGATTGGTTACGCGCAGGCCTTTGCTGGTAAGAAACTCCTTAAAAGTTTCGCGCATACTCTCTAGATCTGGGGTTTTAGCTTCCATGAATTACTTATTGAGACAGAATTGAGACCAGGCAGCTGTGCATGGCAAGCTCCCATTCGATGGGCACAAAAAAATAGCTTAAAAATATCCTAGAAAAGCCTTGATTAAACGGCTCACAACGCTTTGCTCTTCCGTTTTTCCAATGAAAGCCACTATCAAAACACAAGGTCGCCAATTTACTGTAACTGAAGGCGATGTCCTCAAGGTTAACTCCTTCCCTAACACGGAAGCAGGTGACACTATTGACATTATTGAAGTCCTCATGATCGGTGAAGGTGCAGACGTTCGTTTCGGAGCTCCTCTCATCGAGGGTGCAATCGTTAAAGTTACTATTCTCGAGAACAAGAAGGACAAGAAGGTAATCGTCTTCAAAAAGAAGCGTCGCCAAGGCTACAAAAAGCGCCGTGGCCACCGTCAGCATCTTTCCGTCATCAAGATTGAATCCATCAACGGATAATTAAACAAGTTTAGGAGAACTTAAAAAATGTCACATAAAAAAGGACAAGGAACTTCACGTAACGGTCGCGATAGTAATTCAAAGCGCCTCGGTGTTAAGAAATTCGGTGGCGAAGCTGTTATCCCAGGTAACATCATTATGCGCCAACGCGGCACACGTTATCATCCTGGCGCTGGCGTCGGAATGGGCCGTGATCACACACTCTTCGCGTTGATCGCCGGTAGGGTTGCTTTCGATAAGTTGCATCGCAAGATCAACATCGAACAAGCTGTCGCGTAAGTAATTTTCATTCGACACACTTTCATAATCCCGACTCTTTAGGAGTCGGGATTTTTTTATGTCTGAAAAACTCAGTGAATTACGCGCTCAACGCGACCTTATCCAAACGCACCTCACCTGGCTTGATGCTCAGATTGCGCGCGCCGAAGGTTCCGCGATGCAACACGCGGCTTCGCCCGATCAACCGCCTGCCGTGCCATGCGCTGCCGCGCCGACACCCACGACAGTCGAAGCCCCCGCAGTCGTTGCGGCCCAACATAGTGCGTCTCACGATCCGACGATTCCAACGGTCTCTGTATTTAAAATCGACGAAGAGCGACACCTTACCTCTACCACGTCTGATGTCAGACGCGCCCAAATCGGATGCTTCCTCTTTTTCGTAGGGGGCGCCCTGCTGTTCCTCTTCTTCCTGTTTGGCCTCCCCCATTTAGTCGACTAGTCCCTGTGGCAACGGCGTTCCT
The DNA here is from genome assembly GCA_002430605.1 of Opitutia bacterium UBA5964. Lineage (GTDB taxonomy): Bacteria > Verrucomicrobiota > Verrucomicrobiia > Opitutales > Coraliomargaritaceae > Lentimonas. The sequence goes on from DJBY01000062.1 coordinate 18,872, forward strand.
GCTCGCGAAGGCTACCGCGCCATCTTTGCGCTAAGCTCTCTGAGCTTCTTCGCACATGTTGGCCAGATCTCCGCGTCCAGCCTAAGATTGTGTGCTCGATTGTCTGATATGCCGCAAAGGGTCGAGCCTTGGCACGCCCGAGTAATGTTAAGCATTTGCAATGCCTGCCTCAGCCGTTGATCAGGAATTCAAAATCGCTGCGTGTCAGGCCGCTACGCGATGACTGACTACTTGGCTCGTCGACTAATTGCCGAAACAACTCTGCCTTGCGGGCTTTGAGCTCTAGCATACGCTCTTCGATGGTATGCTTCATGATTAGACGCTGCACAAAAACGGAACGTTTTTGACCGATGCGATGCGCGCGGTCGCTGGCCTGATTTTCAACTGCAGGATTCCACCATGGATCTAGATGAAAGACGTAATTGGCGCGTGTTAAATTCAGTCCGACGCCACCAGTTTTTAGACTAATAAAAAAGAACGAAGGGCCATTTTCTGACTGGAACTCCTGGACGATCTTCTTGCGCTTCGCCATCGGCGTATTCCCATCCATGCGCAGATAGCGTACCCCTACTTGCTTGGCGACTTTCTCCATCTGATCCAAGCCGCCGCGAAACTGCGAAAAGACCAGTGCTGCGTTTCCTTCGGACTCAAGTTCTTCAAGTTTGTCTGCCATGTAGGCAAATTTCGGCGCGAGCTGTTTGAGCGGCTTGTTTAACAACTCGGGGCTGACACAGACTTGACGTAAGCGCAAGATGGCGGCCAGTGCCACGATACCAGCCTGTTGCTCTGGTCGATCTTCAAAGGCCTCGGCCACTTCGTCGCGCACTTCCGCAACTGTTCGTGCGTACATCTCTTTTTGTAGAGGTGTCATTTCGAGGAACAATTCGTGTTCCTCCTTACGCGGTAATTCTTTGAGGATCTTGTCCTTCGTCCGGCGAAGGATGAAGGGCTTTGCTCGCCCAAGTAGCCGCTCAGGATCTCTCCGAAAGAGTTCTTTAAAATGCTTCAAGCTACCAAAAATACCTGGCACTGAGGTCGACATGACCGAATAAAATTCGCTGATATTATTCTCCACCGGCGTGCCAGTCAGGCAAAGTGTGAAACGACGCTGTAATCGAGCTGCGGCTTTGGTGCGCGCGGCCGTCACATTCTTCAAGCAATGTGCTTCATCAAATACGACGATGTCGAAATAGTGCTCCTCGTAGGCAGCGATTTCGACTCTGACACGATCATACGTGGTGAGTATTACTTGAGCGGTTTGAATGGCTTCATGTATTTCACCTCTAGTTAAACAATCCTGGACTATGATATTGGGTGCAAATCGCTCAAACTCATCCAGCCAGTTAAACACCAGACTCGGCGGCAGGACGATCAGGATGGCACCTTTCTTTTTCGCTAGATCGCTTTGTAAGCGCTTGGCGATAAATCCGATCGTTTGCACGGTCTTACCTAAACCCATGTCATCCGCTAGGCAGGCACCGAAACGATGCTGATAGAGAAAATCGATCCACGCACAGCCCTCGTTTTGATAAGCGCGCAACTCCGCATTGAATCCTTTTGGTAAATCAAAAGCATCGAGTTCCTCGAAGTCACGTAGGCTTTGAAATAAATGTTCTGCTTCTGGCGGCAGTGTGATTTTTAAACCACTCCGACGCATCGACAGCCAATCCAGCATCTCCAATCGAGACACTTGAATCGCCTCTTCTATATGCTCGCCGCGCTTTAATCCTCGTGGCCGATCCTTTTTGGCAAACATCTCCGCGAGCAAGTGCATACTCGCCTCTTGATCGACACCTAAATCCGGAATGATCCAATCTCCATTCTCATCGCGCAGCAAAAGCTCGCCTCGGACCAACAACTGCCACTCAGCGCCAGTCAATATTCGTTCACCACATTGAATAGATGGGTGCAGTTCAAACCAGTCAATATCACGATTACTTTCTAGCTTGCTGATCATTTCAACCTGAACCGGCGCGGACCGAACCGACTGATTCTCATACTTAAAATCAACATTCAGACTATGCGTCACCAACGAAGCGCGCTGCAACATCGCCTCACGTGCACCGTCGCCTTCGACAGAAAATAAGCATTTCTCAAGCAAGCGAATATCGTCCCTAGATTCAGGGTCGAAAAAACTGAAGATCAACATCGCTAGTCGCTGAATCGGGATTGAATAACGCAGCCACTCTGCGGTCGCAGAATCGATTCCAAGCACTTGATAGCCTGCCTGTTCAACACTCAGCACCTTATCGAGGCCGTTGAATATCTTTGATACAATACTCTCTTGATACGGACCAAAGAATTCCGGAATTTCGCCCGATACGCGTTTCCGCACGCGCTGCCGGCCTGCGACATCTGCAGCGACGTACTGGCGCAAAGTATCCATCAACACGCGGACGCGTGACTTTGCATTAAAGAAATCACCACGCTGCTCAATCAGCGGCTGGAGGATATCCTGCACTAGCGGTAAGAGTGAGATGCGGTGCCCCCGAACATCGATTAAAAAATCAAGTGCCGCACTCCGCGAATTCGGCCCCGCAGACATGTTGACAGCGAGTTTCACCGCGTCTGCCCCCACATCAATCAGAGAGGCCGCGGCCCCCTCGCATTCAAAGCGTATTTGTCCCTCAGCGATCCATGCTTGTTCAAATGGCAAGACCGTCGCTTCCGAACTGAATTGGTTCAGCGACAATGGCAGTAAGCCGCCCACTCGAGGCGAGTCATCACCAGCGCTGAACAAATGATAATATTCGACTGCGGAATTATCGCCTAAATCATACAGAGTGCCGTCTTCTGTGACCCCCCAATAGGTGTTTCCGAGGGCACCAACGATCTCGATGCGTTCACCAGTATCAGATTGGCCGATCATTTTCGCCACGACCGTGTCTGCTTTCAAATTGAGCACATAGCACGGCTGTAAAGTGCCCTGCCCTATTTTCAGTGACTTACGAGCCTGACCGATCTCGATTGAAACAGCGACTCCCTCCTGCTTCGCCTCAGATAGCAACTGAGGGAGTTCATGCGCAACATCCTGCAAGCTAAACTCTCTTGCCCACCCTCGACCCGAAGGATCCCTCTCCAATATAGGAGTAATAGCAGTCAAGAAACCTCCAGGAAGTTGCCCCAGTATATTAAAAACAATGCTCTCAGTCGTAGGCTGAACCGTCAATAATAGTGAATTATCGACACTTTTGACGCCCACGAATTGAGCGAAACTCTCTTCTCTCGGCTCAACCAGAGACACATAACCGAGCTGTCGGCGAAGCTCCCCAATGTATGTGTCTGGCATGCTGATGCTTTCGAAGCTCTTCATGTGTGTCGCACTATAGACGGCGGCAGCGGCAGCCGCACAATGCTTGCACTGCCCGCGATGCTCCCAAGTCGGGCAATCACAACGATGCTCCAATCTCTCCTCTTCAACCCACAGATCCACCCGATAGGGCTTATTACGGCTGCCCCAAATCGTCGCAACCAGCTCACGCGAGACGGGACTCCAGCTCAGATTCTTGACCGCATGCGTTTTAAAGTATGTGAGGCCTTGCTGCAGATAGGACGAATCCACCACGCGTCGAAATGCTTCAACGGGTAGATCTTCAAAAACTCTGAGTGCATCGGTAATCATCGTGAATCGGAGCTCTAGAACACCGAATCCGGTGATAGAGCGTAATTGAGGCGTATTGGCGATATTTTTCGATTTTTATTTTTGTTTCTTTTCGCAAGAGTTTGCCCGCAAGCATCGCAACAGATGCGACCTCGGCGACCAGAATGCTTCAGGTCATCAAAGTTCTACTTGATCAACTTCGCACTCTTTGTCTTGCTGCGCGGCAATCACGCCAGCAGCCGTCCTGTTGGCGTTTCTATTTTTCAAGCTGAACATGACTAATAACAAATATTTCCAAGAGTGGTTTTCGAATCCGCGCCGCGATGTGATCGCTGGCACGGTCGTCGCCCTCGCGCTCATTCCAGAGTCCATCGCGTTTGCCATTATTGCAGGCGTAGACCCAAAAGTCGCACTTTATGCATCCTTCTGTATCGCGATCACTATTGCATTTGTCGGTGGTCGCCCCGGCATGATTTCCGCGGCAACGGGTGCGATGGCTCTGTTGATTGGTTCATTGGTCGCTAACCATGGTGTGCAGTATTTACTAGCCGCCACCCTACTTACGGGAGTCCTGCAGATACTCTGCGGGGTTTTTAAGCTAGCGGATCTGATGCGATTCGTCTCGAAGTCAGTGGTCACAGGGTTTGTCAATGCGCTCGCAATTCTTTACTTCATTACTCAAGTCAAAGAATTCGAGGGGCAAGGCTGGATCATGTATGCGATGGTCGCAGGTGGTCTCGTCATTATATACGGATTGCCACGCTTCACCACAGCAGTGCCGTCGCCGCTGATTTGCATCATTATATTGACCACGGTTTCGATTACAATGGGACTAGACAGTCTGAATACTGTCGGCGAGATGGGACAACTTCCGAGCTCGTTGCCTGATTTCTTCTTCCCTGATGTGCCTCTAAGCTGGGAGACGTTCATGATTATTCTCCCCTACGCGATTCCGCTGACAGTGGTTGGCTTGCTTGAATCACTGATGACAGCGGGCATCTTGGATGACTTCACTGACACCGAGAGTGACAAAAATCGCGAATGTAAGGGACAAGGTATCTCGAATCTCGTCGCAGGTATGTTCGGCGGCATGGCCGGCTGTGCGATGATCGGGCAATCCGTGATTAATGTTAAGTCTGGCGGACGTGGACGTTTGTCGACAGCCGCATCCGGTATTGTCTTGTTGATCCTGATTCTCGTCTTGGACGATCTCGTCAATCAAATCCCGATTGCAGCGCTCGTTGCAGTGATGTTGATGGTCTCGTTCGGCACATTTAACTGGTCGTCAATCAAGGGCCTCCGCGACAATCACCTCACCTCTAGTATCGTAATGATCGCGACCGTTCTAACCGTGGTCTTTACTCACAATTTGGCAATCGGTGTCGGTATCGGTGTCGTGCTCAGTGCGCTCTTCTTTGCCTACAAGGTGTCACGCCTGCTCAAGATTTCCTCCGACCTCGATGTTTCGAAGACAGGTCGCACTTACAACGTCACTGGACAGCTCTTTTTCGTCTCTGCAGACAGCTTTGCAGATGCCTTTGATTTCCGTGAGGTGCTGGAGAATGTGACCATCGATGTCACACATGCACACTTCTGGGATCTTTCTGCTGTGGGTGCTTTAGACCGAGTTGTCTTGAAATTCCGCCGTGAAGGCACAGAAGTAGACATTGTCGGTATGAATGAAGCCAGTAAAACACTTGTCCTTAAGATTGCCACCCACGATAAGCCCGGCGCAATGGATGAAGCTGGCGGTCACTAGTTGGTTTCCTTACTCCACATTCCTAATTCTTAATTCTGTATCCTATGCCCAATATACTAGCTTGCACTGACGGTTCCATCTACGCGACTAGCGTTTATAATCACACAGCATGGGCCGCAGCTAAGATGTCCGCTTCTGTCCACGTGCTGCACATGCTCAATCCGCATCACGAAGACCCAGTTAAAGCGGACACCAGTGGTAGCATTGGCTTAGGCGCGAAGAGTGCTTTGCTCGCAGAAATCGTCGAACTCGAAGCGGCTCGTGCAAAGGTCGCCCGTAAGCACGGCGAAGTGATTCTCGAAGATGCGACCGCACAACTCAAAGCTGCTGGCGTGACAAACATCGTCGCCGATCAGAAGCATGGCCGCCTCAGTGATTCCATTGAAAGCTACGAACGCGACGCGGATCTCGTTGTGATCGGTAAACGCGGGAACCACGCCGATTTCGCAACCGGTCACATCGGGCATAATCTTGAGCGTGTCGTGCGCAGTTGTCAGCATCCAGTGCTGGTTGCGTCTCGTGAATTCACCAAAATGGAGAGCTTCGTGCTGGCCTTCGATGGCGGCAATAGCTCGAAAAAAGCAGTTCAATACGCTGCCAACAATCCACTGCTGCAAGGTATGAAGTGCCACCTGCTCAGCATTGGCAAGGGCAACGCCAAACTCGATGCCGCACTCAACGAAGCTAAGCAGACCTTGAGCAACGCCGGTTTCGACGTCAGTGCCGAAATTCGCGATGGCGAACCAGACAAAGTCATTGGCGAAGCAGTTGCCGAAGATCACATCGATTTACTAGTCATGGGTGCTTACGGGCACTCGCACATTCGTCACCTTATTGTGGGTAGCACCACGACGGCGATGATTCGGACAGTGCAAATTCCCGTGTTGCTCTTCCGCTAGAAAGCGCTTCCTTGCTCCACCACATGAGCATTGAAATACAGCCATTCGGCACTTTATCAACGGGTGAAGCTGTTAGTCTCTTCACGCTTACCAACAAAAACGGACGATCCGCTAAGGTCACCAACTATGGTGGCAGACTCGTCGCACTCAATGTGCCGGACCGTAATGGCAAGTTCGCAGATGTTGTTCTAGGTAAGGACACACTCGAAGGTTACGTGGCAGGACATGCGTATTTTGGTGCGATCACCGGTCGCGTCGCAGGGCGTATTTCTGGCGCTACATTTACATTAGAGGGTAAAACCTACCCACTCGCAGCGAACAATGGCCCAAATTGCCTGCACGGTGGACTTAAGGGCTACGACCAACTAGCTTGGGCTGCTGAGACGATCAACGACCTCGGCGTCGATAAACTGCGCCTCTCGATCACCGACCCCGACGGTAGCAACGGTTTTCCAGGGACTGTCGAGTGCACCGTCACCTACGCGCTGCTCGACGACAACACGCTCGAAATCGCCTACACAGCGTCTACCGACCAGGCCACCCCGTTCAACCTGACCAATCACTCGTATTTCAACCTCAAGGGCTCAGGCAAGGGCGACATTCTTGGCCACCAGATGCGAATTTTCGCAGACTCCGTCGCGACGACTGCTGCCGATGGCACGTTACTGGGCCGCCGCGACCCAGTGGTTGATGGATTCAACGACTACCGTGAGCCTATCGAGCTCGGCACTCGCGAGCTAAACGCCAACAACGCCGACATTCATTTCTTCCTTGAAAATGGTCGTACCAATCTACCAAAGGTCGCCGCGATCGTGCACGAACCGACATCAGGCCGAACCATCGAAGTCTTCACCACTGAGCCCGGTCTCCAATTCTATGCGGGACTCTCGCTGTCTGCCGATACTCCTGAAGTCGGCAAAGGTGGCGCCATTCACGGACCTAAGACTGGATTTTGCCTCGAAACTCAGGACTATGCCGATAGCGTCAACTACCCCGAAATGGGCGGTGCGATCCTCCAGCCTGACAAGCCATTCAGTTCCACCACGCTCTATCGCTTCAGCGCGAAATAAAGCGTCACCGCTTCGCTACTCAGCGATTGGCGAAATCGTACGTTAAATATCATTGGCAGATTGCCGCGGTGTCGCCATTCACTTGCTGTTTTCGGAATATTCAAGTGTTCAAGCACTGTTAATTGGACTTGAGATAGCTCAATGCCGCTTCAGATCAAGCACGACCATTCTTCATCACGCGCGGGGCTTCAACGGTGAACGCTCTACATTTTTTGCATTTTGAATGCTTAAGTGAGTGCCATTTTAAATAGCATCACTATTTCCTCTTCCAGCTCTCTACTCTCTTTTCTCTCTTCTCTCAACTCTTTCTCCTCAACGTGGCACTACTCACATACCGAAATCTCACCGTCTCCTTTGGCGGTCCACGCCTACTCGATGACGCGGGCATCACCATCGAAAAACGCGAACGCATCTGCCTGATTGGCCGTAATGGTGAGGGTAAGTCTACGCTGCTACGTATCATCGATGGCGAGATTAAGCCAGACACTGGTGAGATCGAAGCCATCCCTGGTATAAGAATTGGTAAGCTCGACCAAGAAGTGCCGCCACACTTGGATGGCACCGTTTTTGAAATTGTTGCCGATGGCCTGGGCCCTGCTGCCAAAGTCGTTGCGGAATACCACCGCCTAGTACACGAATACGACGATAACCACGACGACGCCATTGCGACTCGTTTAGATGATCTGCAAGAACAACTCGACCGCACCGACGGTTGGTCACTGGAGCACAAGGTCGAAAACATCCTCAACCGCGTCGAGCTCGATGGCGATGCCCTGTTCTCTTCACTTTCCGGTGGCAACAAGCGCCGCGCCCTACTCGCCCGTGCACTCACCGCCGATCCACATATTCTGTTGCTGGATGAACCGACCAATCACCTCGACATTCCTGGCATACGTTGGTTGGAAGAATTCCTGCGTAAGGCTGACATCTCACTGCTGTTCGTCTCGCACGACCGTGCCTTCATTCGTCGCGTTGCCAATCGTATCATCGATCTCGATCGTGGCCAGCTCACCTCATGGAATTGCGACTACGAGACCTACCTAACGCGTAAAGCTGATCTGCTCGCTGGCGAAGCGAAACAACAAGCCGTGTTTGACAAAAAGTTGGCCGAGGAAGAAGTCTGGATCCGTAAAGGTATCCAAGCTCGCCGCACCCGCAACGAAGGCCGCGTGCGCTCACTCCAAAAGCTGCGCCTCGAGCGTGCCAAACGTCGCAACATCATCGGCACGTCCTCGCTCAGTGTAAATGAAGGGCAACTGTCTGGCCGCAAGGTTCTCACAGTCGACAATATCAGCTACGATTGGGGCAACAAGCCGCTCATCCAGAATTTCTCCACCGTCATCTGGCGTGGCGACAAGATCGGCATCGTCGGCCTCAACGGCTCCGGTAAAACCACCCTGCTCAATCTATTACTCGAAAAACTGCAACCACAACAAGGCTCTGTGGTCGCCGGCACCAAGCTTGAGGTCGCGTATTTCGACCAACATCGTGCACAGCTCGATAATAAACTCTCGGTTGCCGAAAACGTCTGCCCCTCTGGTGAGATGGTCACGATCAATGGCCGCCCGCGTCATATTATTACCTACTTGCAGGACTTCCTGTTCACGCCGGAAACATCGCGCTCGCCCATCACCAAACTTTCCGGTGGTGAGCGCGCCCGTCTGCTGCTAGCCCGTCTCTTTTTGCAACCCGCCAACGTGCTGGTGCTCGATGAGCCAACCAATGACCTCGACATTGAAACCGTTGAGCTCCTCGAAGAGCGTCTGCTCGATTACGACGGCACTCTGCTGCTCGTCAGTCACGACCGAAGCTTCCTCGATAATGTCGTTACCAGCACCATCGCCCTCGAAGGCGACGGCCTCGTGACTGAATACAACGGTGGTTGCGAAGACTGGTTGGAACAATTTGAAGCACGCAAAGCTGCCGAAGCACTGGCAGCCAGAAGCCCAACGCCAGTCGCAAAGCCCGCCGAACCAACAGCTGTGGCAAAACCTGTACGAAAGCTGACCAATAAAGAACGCGAAGTACTCCAGACCTTACCCGCTAAAATCAAAAAGCTCGAAGCCGAGCATGCGGCACTCAGCGAGAAAATGGCCTCCACGGAATACTATCAAGACAAGAGCAGCGATATGAGCGGCGACGCCAAACGTCTAGAGCAACTCGAAGCCGATACCATGGCAGCCTACGAACAGTGGGAAGCACTGACGGCGGAAAGTTAAGAGGCAATCGCGGCATCCTACCGATCTCTACGATAATTCGTAGCGACTGACTTTATGTCAGGGTTCAATGCGTACCCCACCAAGCGGTTGGCAGCCGCTTGTACTTCATTCCACGGCTTCGAGTCTGATCCACTCGCGTCAAACAGTAGCGTGCGAGCTTGCTCGGGCCCACAGTGCGCTTGATTCAAGCATCACACTCAAGCCGCAAGGCCCGCGCAAGCGCGGACACACAAGATGCGTCCAGCCCCTCCCACGGACTCACCAATCCGAATTGCAAATTCGGACCAACTGTTTATTGTTTTAATACGCTCTAAAGCTTAGGAGCGTTGTGTTACCATCACCTCAAAACAGAAAGACAGAGCCATGAATGAGACCGCAACTTTTGATGAATGCTGCAGCTATGTAGCTGCATTGATGCAAGACAAAGCACACCTCGAAGTAGAGCAACCCGCCCCAGCAATCACCATCTCCCGACAAGCCGGAGCCCGAGGGCGTACGATCGGTAAAAAACTCCAATACGCGCTACGCGACGGATCGCCTAAAGACCCGATTCCGTGGACCTGCTTTGACGAGGATCTAGTCGAAAAAGTACTTAAAGACCACGACCTGCCAACGAGCCTCGCAAAGTTCATGCCTGATGATTCCGTCAGCGAGATCGACAGCATGATCAATGAGATCCTCGGCCGACACCCTTCTCTGTGGACCTTGTTTGAGCAGACAGTGGAAACGATGGTGCACCTCTGCCACATGGGGCACTGTATCTTAGTTGGCCGCGGCGGCAATATAGTTGCCGAAGGTCTATCTAATGTGACACGCGTGCGATTCGTTGGCTCATTGCCGCAGCGCATCAATCAAATGGTCAAGGCCCATGGTATGTCACCTAAAGAGGCCAAGCATTACATCAAGCACGAGGATCATGCACGCCAACGCTACATGAAGAATCATTTCGACTGTGATGTTGAAGACCCGCTCCACTACGACCTAGTGATCAACACCGATCATTATAGCGACGAAGCGGTCGTGCAAATAGTGCTTAGCGGAGTTGCGGCTAAATAAACTGGATAAGGCTGCGTGGACCACGCAGAGCTGTTCCCTCGCAGGTCCTACCATGCCTCAGTTTTGGAGGGTCGTTCGTCTCACAAAATCCTCTCGGACGATCGTGCGGTGCAGTGGTACCTGCGCCCCCCCATCACCTCCCAGCATTCTAGTATTGTCTGCCACCTCGCTAGCCGCCAATGCTCTGAGTTTGCTATGACGACCTCGAAGCCCACCGCCGCACTCCCTGAGAAACACATCGCCATCATCGGTGGCGGCGCGGGCGGTTTCTTTGCTGCGATCACCGCCGCCGAAGCCAATCCAGCTGCTAGCGTCACGATCTACGAGCGCAGTCAGTACACACTCAGTAAAGTCAAAATCTCTGGCGGTGGCCGTTGTAACGTCACGCACAGTTGCTTTGATCCTGCCAAGCTCGCCACCCATTATCCACGCGGCTCACGCGAGCTGCACGGTGCCTTCCATCGTTGGCAGCCGCAAGACACGATCCACTGGTTCGCGGAGCGCGGCGTGACGCTCAAGACGGAATCCGACGGCCGGATGTTCCCCGATAGCGATGATTCGCAGACCATCATCGATTGTTTTCATACGGCCGCCGACAACGCCGGCGTAAAACTACTTAAAGGGGTTGGCCTCAAGAATCTCACCCATCACTCATCACATTTTACTCTTCACCTTTCAAGCGGAGCCGAAATACAAGCCGACGCGGTTTGTATCGCTACTGGCTCGCTCAAGGCCTCGCCACTCACCCGCGCACTCGAAGGACTCGGCCACACCATCGAGCCACTGGCTCCCTCGCTGTTCGCATTCAACGTAGCCGACTCTCGCACGCACGGCCTCTCAGGCCTCTCCGTGCAAGCGGCCAGCGTTTCCCTCGTGGCGTCGGCGCTTGCGAACGCCTCCTCGCGTCAAAGTAAGCCCGCACCACAAACCGGCCCGATCCTCATCACCCACCGCGGCTTCAGCGGTCCAGCGATTTTGCGCCTCTCCGCATGGGAAGCCCGCAGCCTACAGGACCTAAATTACCATTTCGACATCATGATCAACTGGCTCGGCGATCAAACAGAAAACCAAGTGCGCGAACAATTCGCCAAGCTTCGCACACACAAAGGCCGCACCCTCGTAAGAACCAAAGCCTTTGAAGCCATCCCACGCCGTCTGTGGGAACGTATCGTCGATGCCGCAGGTATCAGCGAAGACACCCCATGGTCTCAACTCTCCAAAACGGTCGAGACCAAACTCATCCACGAACTCATCGCCGGGCGCTTCAGTGTTCAGGGCAAGACCACCAACAAGGACGAATTCGTCACCTGTGGTGGCGTGCGCCTCAAGGAAATTGATTTCAAAACCATGCAGAGTCGCAAGGTCTCAGGCCTCTATTTCGCTGGCGAATGCCTCGATATCGACGGCATCACCGGCGGCTTTAACTTCCAGGCGGCTTGGACGGGCGGTCGAATTGCCGGCATCGCAATGGCGGCCGACCGTTAACGCGAGCCAGCCATTGGCGCATTGAAACACCTCTCAACCCCGACTCCGCCAAGTAAGCACAGCCCACGGTCATCCACCCGCACGCACTGGTTTGTAGCCGAGCTTTTCGAGTTCGCCAATTACTAGGTCGCAGACATCGCCCTGTAATTCGATGGCGCGACCTTTCAGTGCGCCTCCGCAGGCACAGGTCTTTTTGAAGTTAAAGGTCATCGCTTCGAGTTCCTTTAGTGGGATGCAGTTCGGGAATTCGCGCAGCGTGGTCACGGTCTTGCCACCGCGCCCAGCCTTTTCGCGGCGCACTTCGACACGGCCTTTGGACTTTGGCAGCTTCTCGGCTCGCTGTGGGCGCATCTGCTCGGACGTCGGTCCGCTCGGAAGCCCTCCAGAATTTAGTGCCTCGAATGGATTGCTGGCGAAGGCCTCGCTTGCGCCGTCGGTCGAGATTTTACCTTTCGATCGCTTACTCATGGATGATGTGGGCTGTCGGGATGATCGAGCCAGACCAACGCTTTAGCATAGCTGCGCTGGCTCAAATAGTGCTCCAAGCGAGCAGGCAAATTAGGTATTTGCGCGCAGGCGTCGAGTCGCGCAAGCACGCTTCGCAAGGACTCGCCTTGCGGCAAATCACGCGATTGTGTAATGCATTCCAAGTCGATTCTCAGCTGATCTTGATCCATTTAAATAGTCTCATAAAAGTGCCGCATTGGGCGCAAGCCCATAACGAACCGATCTCAGCACCATGCATATAACTTGACATCAAGACATAAAACATGGACATCAAGCCATTCTACTATTAGCTAAGCGAATAACACTAAAAATGTACTTTTAAGATTTGTATCGCTAATGCCTGAATTCTAACTTCCCTAGTTCCAACCACTTTATTGAAGCTATGAAGCACTCTACAATCGCCAGCCGCTGGAACGCAGATCTGATCGACCAAAACTACGAGACCTGGCAAACTAGCCCGGAATCGCTCAGCTCCGAGTGGTGTGCCTTCTTCGAAGGTTTCGAACTTGCGCAGAGCAACCGCCCTGCTGCCGCCGCCCAGTCCGGCAATGCAACCTCGGACAGTTTTGCAAGTAAGCAGTCGCGCATCATCGGTGCCATCTACGCCTACCGCTCAATTGGCCATACCATCGCCCAGTTTAATCCGCTGACCAAGGAAGTGCCACTCAATCCACGCCTCACACTTGATCGTCTGGGCTTGGACGAGTCGGATCTTGATACCGTGTTTCATACCGGCAACTATTTGGGCGGCATCGAAATGACCGCCCGTGAATTGCTGCAGCGCCTGGAACAAACTTACTGCCACATGGTCGGCTTCGAGTATATCCACATCCAAGAAACAGCGCGTCGCCGCTGGTTGCAGACACGTATCGAAACGGAGTGCTTCGTCCCTCGTTTTACTAAGCCAGAGAAGCAGCGTATCCTCCGCACCATCATGCAGGCGGAGGATTTTGAAAATTTCCTGCAGACGCGTTACATTGGCCAAAAGCGCTTTTCGCTTGAAGGCGGCGAAACACTCATCGCTTGCTTAGAAAGTATCCTTGAGCGCTGCGGAAAAAATAAGGTCGATGAAATCGTAATGGGGATGGCGCACCGTGGTCGCCTCAATGTCTTGGCTAATTTCCTCGGCAAATCCTTCGAATACATCTTTCGTGAATTCTCGGAAAACTACATTCCGGAAACAATGCATGGCGATGGCGACGTGAAGTATCACCTAGGCTTTGAAACCAGCCGCAAGACCAGCGAAGGGCATGCTGTCGAAATTCGCCTAGCGGCCAACCCGAGTCACCTCGAAGCGGTCAATCCGGTGGTCGAAGGTAAGGCACGCGCACGTCAGCGCATCATCGGCGACCTAGAGCGCAAGCGTGTACTGCCCTTATTGATCCACGGCGATGCGGCCATCGCGGGCCAAGGCATTGTCGCCGAAGTCTTCGACTTCTCTCAGCTCCCAGGCTACCGTACTGGCGGTACGATTCATATTGTGATAAATAATCAGATAGGATTTACCACTGGACCCGATGAAGCACGCTCCAGTCGCTACTGTACGGATGTTGCCAAGATCGTGGATGCACCCATTTTTCACGTCAACGGCAACGATCCGCTCGCGACTATCGCAGCGATCGAAGTGGCCTTTGACTACCGCCAAACCTTTGGCTGTGATGTGGTGATCGACATGTATTGTTGGCGTAAGCACGGCCACAATGAATCCGACGAACCTGCTTTCACCCAACCGACACTCTACAAGAAAATCTCCAGCATGCAGCCGATTGGCCGTGCGTTTGGTGAGCGTTTGATCGCTTCCGGAGAATTTACCACCGAAGAGATTAGCACGATTGAGGCAGACTACCATCAGCGTCTCGAAGCGGCTTTTAAAATCGCCAAAAAAGAGGAAAGTCTCAAGGGCGACTTGCTCTCCGAGTCGACCGCCAAAAAGCAACCGTCTTACAATTTCAAGGGCTACAACACACGTGTACCCCGGGCGCAGATCGAGCTCATCGCCGAGCGCCTAGTACAGTTACCAGATGGCTTCAACGCTAACCAGAAAATCATTCGTCAGCTTAACACCAAGTTGAAGGCTCTTAATACTGACAGCGGGATTGACTGGGGCATGGGCGAAGCACTTGCGTTCGGCAGCTTGCTGATGGACGGCACCCCGATCCGGCTCAGTGGCCAAGACAGTGAGCGCGGCACGTTCAGCCACCGACACTCCGTGCTGTACGATAATGAAACGCGCGAGCGCTACGTGCCCTTACTCAACCTGCAAAAGGAACAAGCACAGTTTTGCGTGCACAACTCGCCGCTCTCTGAAGCCGCTGTGCTCGGCTTCGACTACGGATACTCACTCGACTATCCGCAAATGCTCTCTATCTGGGAGGCACAGTTTGGCGACTTCGTTAACGGTGCTCAGGTAATCATCGATCAGTTCCTGACTTGCAGTGAGTCAAAATGGGGACGCTTGAGCGGGCTCGTCATGCTACTTCCGCATGGCTACGAGGGCCAGGGGCCTGAGCACTCTTCTGCCCGCCTAGAGCGCTTCCTGCAAGCCTGTGCCGAGAACAATATTCAAGTCTGCAACCTTACCACACCCGCACAATATTTCCACGTCTTGCGTCGCCAAATGAAGCGCGAGTTTAAGAAGCCACTCATTATTATGGCTCCTAAGAGTTTACTGCGCCACAAGGACTGCGTGTCGAAGATCGAGAACTTTACCGACAATGAATTCTGGTCCATTCTCGATGACGAGCTCGTCGCCAAAAAGACTGCTAAACGCGTGATCTTCTGCTCGGGCAAGGTTTACTATGACCTTTCTGCATATCGCGAAGATAACAAGATCAAGGACACAGCAATCGTTCGCCTAGAGCAATTCTACCCGCTCAACACTGATCTACTCAAGCGCATCAATGCCAACTATCCGAAGGCCAAAGATGTCGTCTGGTGCCAGGAAGAGCCGAAGAATATGGGTGGCTGGACGTTTATCGCACCACGATTGATGGAAACCATCGAGCGCATGCCACGTTTCGCTGGTCGCGCCGAAGCAGCTAGCCCAGCAGTCGGTTCACTCGCACTTCACAAGCGCGAACAAGCTAAACTCGTCAAAGAAGCATTCGGCACCTCTTAATTCCTATTTTTTTATATTATGGCTACTGAAGTTAAAATTCCCTCGATGGGCGAATCCATCAGCAGCGGCATCCTTGCCGCTTGGCACGTAAAAAACGGCGATTATGTCGAAAAAGATCAAGCGATCTACGAACTCGAAACCGACAAGATCACCTCTGAGGCGAATGCTGAAGTTGCTGGTATTATTACGCTGAATGTCGCTGTCGATGACGAGGTCGATATCGGCCAAGTCGTCGCCACGATTGATGAAAGCGCCGCCGCACCGACTGCTACCACTGCCCCCGCAGTCGCAGTCGCTCCGGTCACCGCCAAGGCTCAGGCAATCGTCGCTCCGGTCGAAATTGCCGCAGCTGAGGTAAACGGTACGCATCACCCACTCTCCCCCGCCGCCCGCAAGGCTGCCGAAGAAACCGGCGTCGACACTTCTAGTATAATTGGCTCTGGTAAAGACGGCCGCGTGACTAAGTCTGACATTCTTTCAGTCGCAGCCGCACCCGCACTTGCCGCCGCTGCGCCCGCTCCAGCAATAGCTGCAGTCGCCACAGCAGTCGCCGTTGATCGAGCCACTCGCGAGACGCGCAAGAAAATGAGCCCGTTGCGTCGCAAGATCGCAGAACGCCTGGTGGCGGCCACTCAAGAGTGTGCATTGCTCACGACTTTCAATGAAGTCGATATGAGCAGCGTTATGAAGTTGCGCAAGCAGCATCAGGAAAAATTCGTCGAGCGCCATGGCATAAAGCTCGGCTTCATGTCCTTCTTCACCAAGGCCGTGACTCACGCACTGCAAGCCGTACCTGCTGTCAACGCTCGTATTGAAGGCAACGAAGTCGTCACTCAGCATTTCTACGACATTGGCGTCGCCGTCGGCACCGACAAGGGATTGATGGTTCCAACGATTCGAGATTGTGATCAAAAGGGCTTTGCCGAAATAGAACAAGACATCCTCGGTTATGCCAAAGCAGCCCGCGAGGGTAAGATCCAGATGAACGACCTCGAAGGTGGCGTATTCACCATCTCCAATGGTGGCATCTACGGCTCGATGCTGAGCACGCCGATCATTAACTATCCACAGCCTGCAATCCTCGGGCTGCACAACATTACCGAGCGTGCTGTCGTCGTGAATGGCGAAATCGTCATTCGCCCAATGATGTATCTCGCACTCAGCTACGATCATCGTCTTATCGACGGTAAGGAAGCTGTCACCTTCCTCACCAAAATCAAGGACGCGATCGAGGATCCGAGCCGCCTGCTGTTTGGCATCTAACCGCACAAGGCGGCGTGATTCAGTCGGAAGGTGCGAAAATATTAAAGTAACTGTTATTTAACTTTATCACGTTCCCACTCGGCGCAGCCGAACTTCTCACGTTAAGACCTTAAAACCTTCCCACTCAGCGCAGCCGAACTCCCCACTATATTTATCATGTCTGAAAACACCTTCGATCTCGTCATTATCGGCTCTGGCCCTGGCGGCTACGTAGCAGCCATTCGCGGCGCACAACTAGGCCTCAAGACCGCACTCATCGAGAAAAGCAAGACGCTCGGCGGCACTTGCCTCAACGTCGGCTGTATCCCAAGCAAGGCTCTCCTACACTCGAGCGAGATGTTTCACTTCGTTGGCCATGGCGCAGCGGCACACGGCATCGATTTGACCAACCTCTCGATCAGTATCGAGCAGTTGATGGCGAAGAAAGACAAAACCGTCGCCCAACTTTGCGGCGGCATTCAGCACTTGATGAAGACCAATCAGATTAAAGTCTTTAATGGCCTCGGCATTCTGGAAGGCGACAGCAAGGTGCGCGTGCGTGCCGAAGGCGAAGACACGGTTCTTAACGGTAAGCACATCATCATCGCTACAGGCTCTGCTTCGATCGAGCTGCCATTCCTTAAATATGACGGCGAGACCGTCGTCAGTAGCACCGAAGCCATTGCCTTCAAAAAAGTGCCTAAGCAACTCGTAGTGGTTGGCGCGGGAGCGATTGGCCTCGAACTCGGTTCAGTCTGGGCGCGCCTCGGCGCAGAGGTCAACGTGATTGAATTTCTCCCAGTCATTGCACCTACTTTCGATACGGACGTTTCTAAAATGGCTGAACGTCTATTCAAAAAGCAAGGCCTCAACTTCCACCTTAAGACCAAGGTCACCGGTATCAAGAAGTCCAAGGGCAAGCAATTCCTTACCGCCGAAAAAGACGGCAAAGTCATCGAGTTCGAAGTGGATAAGGTGCTCGTCGCTGTAGGCCGCAAGCCCTACACCGAGGGCCTCGGCCTCGAGACCGTCGGCATCACAACCGACGACAAAGGCCGTATCCCAGTGGACGCGCACTACCAGACCTCCGCAACTGGCGTCTATGCCATTGGCGACGTCATTCCAGGACCGATGCTCGCGCACAAGGCCGAGGAAGAAGCAGTCGCCTGTGTTGAGTGCATCGCCGGGCAAGCGGGCCACGTTAACTACGACGTGATCCCTAATGTCATCTACACTGATCCCGAAATCGCCAGCGTCGGCCTTGGAGATGCCGATGCGAAGGCACAGGGCTACGAAACCAAAGTTGGGAAATTCAACTTTGCAGGTAATGGTCGCGCCATCGCGACTGATGCAACTGATGGCTTTGCCAAAGTCATCGCCGACAAAAAGACCGACCGTATTCTCGGCGTTCAATTAATCTGCAAAGGCGCTTCCGAGCTCATCGCTTCCGCAGTGGCTCACATGGAATATGGCGGCAGCGCCGAAGACTTGGCCCGCACCGTCCACGCCCACCCAACTGTAAGCGAAGCGATCAAAGAGGCCGCACTTGCTGTCGATGGCAACGCCATTCACAGCGCGTAACAGCTGAGCGCGTAGACGACAGATAAAGAGAGGCGGCCTTTAGGGGCCGCCTTTTTAGTATACTTGGCAGTGCGCACTAGCTCAGCAGGCACTTCTAATCCATCGTGCACAAGTTCTAGGTCTTAAGTTCATCATTCAGTTGCTCAAGCTCGGCTTCCCATTCCTGTAATTGTTGTCCTTTTTCAAATATCGTACGCTCACTTTTTTCAATAAACGCTTCGCGTTCACGCAAACCCGATTCAGCGGCCTTGAGACACGCATCACGCTCATCAAACTGCTGTTTAATCTGCTCACGTATCGCAGCATTCAATGCCTGTAAATCCTGTGTACTGTCATGTGCTTGAGCAGAATCGAGCACACGTGCCCTGGCATCCAGCAATGCCTCCGTTTCGCGCAAGGTCAGCTCTCGATCGATCAACACAGACTCTCGTTCGATATACGCTTGATCCAATGCTCCCAGGGCAGCTGCTCTTTCGAGTAGTATTTCCTCGCGTTGACTTAACTCCTCTTCGATCGAAAACAAAGCGTTCTCGCGCTGAGTCAATAATGCTTCTCGGTCCCAAAAATCATCACTCCCGGACTTTAGCACTTGCGACATAAGCTAGATCACCGTCCAAACAAGCCAGATATTTTACCAAGTAAGCCGCGGCCCTCAGATTCAGTGATTCCAAATTTAGCACGAGCCAATGTTGCGGCTATGCGCTCGCGTCGTGGTTCATCAATCGGCATGAAGTAACGCTCCACCGAACCATTAGTGGTGCAGATTAGCTCGAGGTCAGCGGCCTCATCAGTAAACCAAACGCATAGCGCATCAAAGCGTAACATCGCAGTTTTTAGTGCCGCATCTAATGCCACTTGGCTGGCGCGTTTGCGTATTGCCTCTTCATCATCCGTTAGAGCGACTCCAGCTTGACTCAACAATTCAAGCTGAACGGGTTCTTCCAGGTCACGAGCAATCAACCCGACTGCCTCAGCCAAGTGCAAGTTACGCTCATTGCGACGATACGGCAGATGCTTCACGATACTTGCCATATCAGTGTGAGCCAACCCATTAAGGAAAGACTTCAGGTCGCCACCCATCACCACATTGCGCGCCAAGTTCTGACCGAACTGAATCGTTTGAATCAGCGTTTCAACACCTTCAGCTTTCAATAGTTCCTCAGTTTCAGCAGAAAAGTGAATCAACGCCGCAGGATAAAGACTCGGGATCTCCAACTTCGCCAAAATGCGCTCAAAGGCATCGTCCTTCTCACTCTCAGCCTCGAAAATGTCGACCATGTCAGAGAACGGATCGTCGAAAGCCAGCGTCTCGCGCAGGATGTCCATTAACTTTTTAATTCGTGTCTTCTTGCCAATCAATCCGGGCACAGACTGGAGTTCCTCGAAGTCAAATTCTATATATTTCGCGGGCGTTTCATCACTCCCTTTAAACGGCCAAGATACTCCAACATTCTGCCCCAAAGCAGCAACCTGAGTGTCGTTTAGCATAGAATTAAAAAAGCGATTACGGAAGTGTTCCCACTCCTCGGCTGAGTATTTTTCTGGCATCTCCTGTGTCATAATAAGT
>DJBY01000062.1:39165-41210 GCA_002430605.1 Opitutia bacterium UBA5964
ATAATAAGTATTTAATTAGAATTAGGGGCTGCTAGAATCTCTTGAGCAACACCGCGATAATCATCACACACCGAAGCTTCATTGCCTATACTACTAATTAGATTCACAGGAAGCCCGAGCGTAACCGCTCGACGCACGACAACTGCATCTCGAATTTGTGAATCAAAGATATGCGCATCCTTAGCGACCTTACCCTGATTCTTAAATTGGTTGATGCGAAACTGCATGCGCATTTTCGGCACCTCAATATCCATATTACTCTTAATTGCGTTAAAAATGACGCCGCGAATTTGCGCAATTGGTTGCATGCCCGAAACGCGAAAGCTCGCACTGAGGTTATTAAATTGCTGCAACTTCCCCACTAACAAGGTGAAACCGATCAAGCTGAGTGCATCTGGATTCGCCGGCACATAGATCTCGCTGCTGCAAAAAATACCACACTGTGCCGCATATAATACATTCGGCGGACAGTCGAACAGGATGAAGTCATAGTCGTCTTCGATCTCGGCCATCTGCTCCTGAAAAATGGCGAATGCGGGTAGGCCATCGGCTGAGTCGAAATCGTGCTCCAGGTCGACTAACGTAAAGGTAGTGGGCAATATATCTAGCCCCGGCAATAAGGCCTCACCCTCTTTACCACGAACGATATCGCGGGCTACACAGTCGCGCAAACGACAGACGCCAGGCTCAAAAATCGAGTAAATATGACCCGTATCAGAGGTATTCAACGGATTCCACCGGTCCAAGCGCATTAGCCAGATACTAGAATTCGATTGAGCGTCTAAATCGACGAGCAGCACACGCTTTCCAGCTTCAGCCAAAGACGCGGCAAGGTTTACCACTAACGACGTTTTTCCGACACCGCCCTTGTAATTAATAAAGCTTAATTTTCGAACCATCTAACAACTATCAGCTTTACACTGTCTTGAGACAACACACATCTGATGAATTATATGTAAAATAACCTTCAAAGCAGCCACCCGATGGCGGCTCATTTGGCCATCAGCTCTTGAGTACGCGTATGCACTTTGCGCGCTCGAAGCGTTCAGTGGATTAGCTGCACTTGGCTCAATGGGACCCAGCACTCTCGCCCATCAACGAGTGACACGAGTCCCCACTCCTTACGAGTTTCTTGCACAGTCAACTCAACCCCATCATGCAACGGCTCGTGGAAAGCTGCGGCATAGGCATAGCTCGGACCTTTGCGCGCTAACACGGAATCGGCAATGACTACGCCTTGACGACCAGACATCTGCACGGACACATACAAAAGTCGCAACGTCAGACCACAAAGAACCAACACAACCAAACAGGCAATCGACCAGGCACGCCCTCGATAGCGTAGATAGATCAGGATCGTTGCACCCAACAAAGCACACAAAACCAACAACAGTGCTTTTAACCAGAGCGATGGAAACCACACTGCCGAATCCTTAGGCACATCGTTGAGCGCCAACGCCCGCGCTGCAGTTAAATTCTCCAGCAGCATCGAATCAAAAGGACGATAAATACGCGCCTGACGATACGCCGCGATCGAGCGCCCTAAAGCGCCCGTCTGAAACCATGCGTTGCCCGCATTATACCATGCCGCTCCAGGTCGTTGCCCCGCTGCGGCTGCCGCTTGAAATTTATGCGCAGCCTCCGCATACAATGCCGCAGCAGGATCGCTCCCCGCGGGTGCAGCCAGCGCTTGATCAAAAAGTTGCTCAGCCTCCGACCACTCCGAGGCGTTCGCCGGTTCTGGTAGAGTACTGATTGCCAATAACAACAACGCCACCTTGCCTAGCAAGCCAAGGATTCGCTTAGCTAGCGAATTCAGAGCCCTCAACTGAACTGGCGGATGCTGCAGACTAAACTCTTTTTCATCCGCCGCATGATGATGCGCAATGATTGATTCAATATCCTCAGCAGGCACACCGAGCGCTTGCAGCGCCCCTTGCGAATCCCGCACCGTCCAAGCCTGACCTTCAGCACCAAAACTCACGGCCAGAAATTCTAAAAACGCAGGCCACTTGGCAGGATCACTTTCTGCCAGTTTGCGAAAT
>DJBY01000062.1:41440-48049 GCA_002430605.1 Opitutia bacterium UBA5964
CGCTCACCCACGATCGGCAGCAGCAGCAGGAATCCACCTAATACGAGCAACAACCACAGCCAAAACCATGACGCCAGACACACGACGATATTATTGATTAGATCATTCATTCTATTTGCTTCTCGATTGTGCCAGATCCCCTCTGACTGTTTAGTTAAAGTTACTGCCGCGCCTTTATACGATTTTAAATCGATAAAACCCTGGCCATCCTGTGGCGCCACGCTCAATGCAACAGGCTCAGTCGTGAGCATCACATAGGCGCCAGTGGCGGGGTTAAACGTCTGAATATGCAACGTCGGGAATGCCTCGACGCCAGTCGTCAATACTCGCAAGCGACCACCAAAGGTGGTGCCGTCTGCCCGCCACATACGACTTAGGTCATCATCGACCAAAAAGCGCCCGCGTAAGCCTCGTTGCTGACTCAAGCGTGGCAGCTCAATCATACCATGTGGTGCATCGGCAAATACCTTTAGCTCTGTTTGCAGCCAGTCGCCGACCTTGAGTGTTTTCGGAGTCACCGAAACCTCTATCCGCACGGGCGCGAATAGACCACTGAAATTTGCCAAGCGGCCTGCTTCCGGTAGCGACAATACTTCGATCTCAATCGGCTCAGTTTCTACAAAAAAACGCTCGTAACGCATATCCGACTCCTCTGGCGTAAACAGGCTGTTGTTAAAATGCGCCGCATATTGACCGAAGTTTCGGCTGCCCTGCTGTAAATACGCGCACTCCAAGCGCGTCGCTGGCAATATATACAGCCCCGGCTTCGTCAGCCGCAAGTAGAGTGGCAACTCAACCGTACCAAGTGCCTTTGGTTGCCCTTCGCTCAAGATTCGCTTACCAATCGCACGGCGCCCACCAATCGGTAAGCCGACCTGCTGCGCTTCGGGCTCTGTCGAGCGTGGGATCACAATTTCAACAGACGGATCATTAAAAAATGATGGATAATAATTAAGTGCCTGCAATCGACTCGCATCCAAACCACAGTGCCAGGTTAAATCCACACGCAGCGACTCGCCGACATACACCTGACGCTTCGCGGGCCTCAGCGTCACTGTCATCGCCTCTGATCGAACCGCCTGCCCCACCATGATTTGCTGAGGTATGGTTTGGTAACGCTTCGTCTTACTCGAGAACTCCAGTGTTGGAATCGTAACAATGCCGGTATCCCGAAGTATAAAACGAACAACCGCCGCAGCCTTGCCCAACTCGGAGTTCGGCGTCTCACGCACATCGACATCAATAAAGCTCACCCCGGGCACAGCACTGGGCAATGACTCCGGCGATTCGACCAAACTATCAAAGTGAATCACTGCCTGACCGGTCCGATCGGTAAACCAGCTCTGATTGATCATCTCCAGCGGCACTGCAACGCACTCCAAATCGGTGGCATTGGTCATCTCCGACCCAGCCGATGCTAGCACTGCGAAATCGGCGGAGGGCAACGCATCCTGCGCTTGCAGAAAGGCATTCAGTAACAACGGAAGAATCCAAACATTCGCGCGCATTAGTAATCTTTCTCCACTTTTCCGGCATTCGCCTTGGCACGTTGTTGTTGTCGGAATTGCAGACTGCCCTGTTCTTCCATTAAAATATCGTCTGCAGAATAATTCGGCACAGGTAGCGCCTGCATCTCGCCACCGGCGGCAAAATCCCCCGCCATCGGCATCGAACTCATCATACTCTCATCCATCTCATCCGAATACTCATACTCACCGTATTCATCCATTTCATCCCATTCATTACCCTCCGATTCATCGGATGAATTATTGCCCAAAAGACTTAATATCTCTTCAATCAATTGCTCGGCAATCTGTTGCTCCGAACGTCCCGCAGGCCAACTGTTCCAACTCACAAGTAAACCAGCGGCGTGCTCCATCGCTAATGGCACTTTTGCCATCAGCGTCACAGCTTCAGCCAGCAGACTATCGGTCGGTGCTATCCCTGCAGGCATCGGAGGGCTTATCGTGGCTTCCAACTTCTGCATCTCGATATAAAGTCGCTCCGCTTCAGTCTGCAACACTCGCTGCGACCTCACATAAATCGGCGCATTCGCTCCCGCATCTGACGGTTGCACGATCGGCGGCAGTGGCGGCGCATTTTTTGCAAGTTTCGGATGTCGCCGATTCACATCACTCTCCGTCACTTGTTGACGCAACTCCTGCTGCGCTTTGAGTAAGGCCTGCAACCACTCCACCAACTGCTCCAGTTGTGCTTCCATCGCATTGGTATCTTCCGCTTCTGCGGCGATTCGAACCTGTAACTCCGCCACCCATCTCGCCGTCGATTCTAGGCGTATACCTGAACGCTCAAAATTAGGTACATAGCGTTTCGCCGCCAGCAAAGCCAACTGCGCTTGTTGCGCATAGCTAAGCCCGATCTCGGCCGATGCGTCACTTTCTGCCCGCGAGAGCTGCATTAAACACAGCCCACGGTTGAGCTGCACGGCCGCCAAATCGCTTGGTGTCATCGTAGTCTCAGATCCTGACGACGCGACTTCAGCAAACAAGGCCTCAGCTTCTACAAACGCCCCATCGGCATACAGTTGTGACGCTTCTGCAAATTGCGCCTGTAATTGCGGAGTCGCGGCCTCGCCTTTAGGCACAATACAGAGCACCGCAAGGAACAGCCAGGCTTGCCCAAGCCGCAATCCATTCACGCCCCAGCATTCCGATAGTAATAATAGCAGCAATGCGGGAATCACAAAGAACAGCGCCGCCTCCTGATAGACCACCACACCGTCTCCCGCCACCGAAGCAGAGACCGCACGTCCTGCGACAGAGTCGACATAGATCTGCCCTAAGTCGAACGCCTGATTGCCGACGGCCACATACTCGGCATGCGCGCTTTGTGCCGCGAGCGAGCGTAGCATCGCATCATCCAGCTTGGTATAAATAATTGCCGCCTCAGAACGCAACAAGCTGCGCACGCCGTCCGCATCCTCGATCGGAATCGGTGAACCCTCGTGCGGATTCCCGATCCCTAATAACAATAGATCCACACCATGCTCCTGTAGCAGCTCCGTGACCTTTGCCATCTGCGAGCCATGATCGCCGCCATCGGTCATCACCAGCAGATCTTGCACACCCGCACGATCCGCCATCAACACTTGATCCACTACCTTCTCGACCGCCGACTGCAGGGTCGTTCCACCAAAATCTGCACTTCGTGTATGCGTCTGCTCCAGCATATAGCGCACGAAATCGTAGTCATACGTCAGCGGACACAGAATCGTGGCACTGCCTGCATAGACGACCAAGCTCACTCGTTCATTACTAAAGGTATTCAACGCATCACGCACTGCTTGCTTGGCGACTTCTAAGCGTGAGGGAGCCACGTCTTCGGCCAACATACTCTGTGACACATCGATCGCAAAAACAACATCTCGGCCAGTACGGGAGATCGATAATTTCTCTGGCGCATACCCGGGACGAGCCAGCGCCAACACTAGTAATACAAACGCCGCGATCCGCAAAGCGTCACGCAGCCCTCGGTGCGTACTCAGCCCGCCGCCCATCGCTTTAATCAACTCGGCGCGGCGCGCACGAGCATAGCTCAAAAACCACCAAAGCGGCAGTGCCAAAAGTAGCAGCGATAACACCCCCAACCATTGAAAAATAAATGCACTCATGGCACGACACGCAACACCGACGCCTCCAATATCAATGCCACAAGTAAGCACAGCATCGCCACGCTCAGCGGTAACCAAAACCACTCCGCCACACGATCATAACTACGCGTGGCAATCTCTGAGCGCTCCAGCTGATCAATCTCCTCATACACCGACAGCAATGATTCAAAATCAGTCGCCTGCCTAAATATCCCACCCGTCTGATCGCTAATATATTTCAAGGTCTGCTCGGTCGCGGTCAGTTTCTCAATCTGCATCTTGCCGGAGGATCCGACATTCGTATCCCCTAAACTGATACAGTAGATCCGACAGCCCCACTGTTTAGCCAAGCCCGCGGCCTCCAAGGGTAAATGTGCGCCCGAATTATTTTCACCGTCAGTTAGTAAGATAATTACGCGGCTCTGGATCGAATCGACGTCAACTGATCCTTGTCCGAATTGCAGCTCTTCAATATTTTGCAATCGAGCCGCAGCCAGTGCTAATGCATCGCCATAAGCCGTACCATCTTCATTCGGTCGTTCCTGTACTTCCAAACTGCTCACAATTTGTAGCAGCGCATCATGTCCAAACGTCAACGGACTACGCGTATCCGCATAGCGCGCAAAAGTAATTAATCCCAGTAGATCCTGCCCGCGGCCATGCAAGGTCTCCCCATCCCCAGCAATAAAACGCTGCACCATCTCCTTGGCCACTTCCATACGACTTAGATTCTTACCTTCTAAATTGCGTACATTCATATCCATACTACTAGACACATCGACCAGTAGTTGAATCGCGATCCCCTCCGCGACATCGATGCTATAAGTCGAGCCTGCCTGCGGACGCGCCAGCGCTACCAGCAATAAGACCAAAACCAAGCGCCGCAAACACACCGGAATCCATAAATAGCGCGCGCGACCGGCATCCGCATCTGACCACAGGCCCAGTGATGCCACCTGCAATGAGGTGCGGCGCAAGCGCCCGCGCAATGCAAACAAAACCACCGGAATCAACAACAGCACCCAAAGATAGAGAAAGCTCATCGTTGTACCTCCTCTCGAAGCAACTGTAACAACACGACCGAATCCAAACGATTCGCGTAGACTGCCGCTTCTAAATCCTGGCGCAAGGCCGACGACATTGAAAGATCCGTGCGCTCCAGCAGTTGCTCAGCAATCATCATGCAGGTCAGCTCCGATCCCCCTTGGATCGTTCCGAGCGTAGCGACACTCTTCGAACCAACGCGCCGTCGTTTCCATTCGTCTGCCTCACACGGTGGAAACGACGGAGCGTTTCCCTCCAAGGCCACAATCAGATCACTCAAGCCAAGCTCGACTTCAGCGGTTTCCATAGGCTTCGCATTCACCTTGCGTAACAACCACCAGACCACCGTTAAAACAACAAACAAAACCGCAATGATGCTGCGCAAATTATTTGACGCCTGAGCTAACAAGGAAGCATCTACGACCAACTCGGCAGCTGCCTCCGATGTATCCTCGGCCGCATACGACGCGACACTAAACAACACCCTCGGCAGTGCTACCTCAGACGCGACGCCACCTTGCGTCAGCGTCGCAGTGATCCCATTCAGTTCAAATGCACCTGCATGCATTGGTTGGAGCAATAACAACACGCGCTGCACATAAACGCCATCGATATAACGCAGCGGCTCACGGGTCTGCGCCACAAAGTGTAATTGCGGCTGCGCAGGCACATGCAGTTCAAACTCGGTATAGTCTACCCCACGCATTTCGGCTTCGAGTTCGAGCACATCGCCTGGGAGATATTCGCCATCGATCAGACGCAACGCAATCTCCGGTGCCGTGCCTGCAAGGGCACATAGCGGCAGCAACCACCCTCCGAGGATTAGTATAAAACGCTCCATGGTTAGCCTCCGGTTTCATCGACCTGGCGACGTTGCCGTTTATGGAAAAATTCAGCTAGGGCCGCGACGCAATCGCCGCCCACTGGCAGATCCAATAGATCTACCCCAGACTCCAGCATCGTTTGCTTGAGACGCGCGCGATGGGCCGACTCGTCGCCACCACCACGGCCAAGATCAATAATGCGTTGCTGATCCGACTCCGAATCCTGCATGCGCACCAGTCCCGACACCTTAGGATCTAACAACTGCGGATCACTGAGGTTGATCGCATTGACGTCGTGACGAAAGGCCAAGGCTTGCAGCTCTTGCGCATAGTCGTCGGTCATAAAATCGGACACCACAAACGCGATCGAATGCTTGCGCGCCAAATGGCCGAAACGCCCCAACATCTCAACGAAATCTGTGCCACGCCCCTGTGGCTTGAAATGCAGTAACTCATCCATGATCCGCATCGCGTGATTGCGACCTTTGCCCGGTGGCACTATCTGTTCAATACGATCTGAAAATAAAATCAGTCCAATACGATCGTGATTTTTAACCGCCGCCAAGGTCAGCAACGCACACACCTCCGCCATCGTCTTGCGCTTGCGCCCATCGGCATCGTGCAACATCGACGCCGACACATCGACCAACAAGTAGATGAACTGCTCACGCTCCTCGATGTAGCGTTTAATATGCGGCTCACCCGTCCGCGCAGTGACTTTCCAGTCCATCGAGCGCACATCGTCGCCTGGTTGATACGGACGCACATCCTCAAACTCGACACCACGCCCCCGAAATACAGAGCGATACTCACCGGCTAGCAAGTGCTCCACCGGACGGCGGCACTTCAGCTCAAGCAAATTCAGCTGACTCTCTAGTTCACTAAGCATAAATGAGGACGAAGAAATGAAGTCTCGCACAGAGACACTGAGGCGCAGAGGACATAAATTTAATTCACTAAGCGATGAATTCCATTTTTGAGCATCACCTCTCCAAAATTGATTAACAATCTGACTTTAAGTTGAGTGATTCGCAAATAGGTCAATACCTGCTTACGGTGAACTGGTTGACTGACCTCGACTGATTTCAATTCCAACAAAACTTCATTATTGACGATCCGATCAGCTCGAAA
>DJBY01000062.1:48375-54110 GCA_002430605.1 Opitutia bacterium UBA5964
AGGATACTCCATCTTAGATTTCATTCACTCTGTGGCTCAGTGTCTCAGTGCGAGAATCAACTTACCCAGAGACAGGTACTTTCGCGAGAATCTGGTCGAGTAAATCATCCGAAGTGATCGACTCCGCTTCGGCACGGTAAGAGATCGCCATACGATGGCGCAGCAGATCATGCGCCACATCCTTCACATCTTGAGGAGTCACATAGTCACGCTGTTGCATCAGCGCATGCCCGCGAGCAGCCAACGATAAATAAATCGAGGCACGCGGCGAGGCGCCAAAACGTAAGTAACGGCCCAGATCCAAATCATATTTCTCAGGGTGACGTGTTGCATCCACCAGTCGTAAAATATAGCGCTCCACCTTCTCATCAATAAAGACCGTCTCCATTGTTGCGCGCATCTCCATCAACTCTTCGATCGTCAACACCGGTTCGATATCCAGCACCGGCTCAGTTTTGGCCATCCGCTGCATCACGATCAACTCCTCTTCCATTGACGGGTAGCCGACCTTGAGCTTAAACATAAAGCGATCCACCTGTGCCTCAGGCAGTGAATAAGTGCCCTCCTGCTCGATCGGATTTTGCGTGGCCAACACCAAAAACGGCTTCGGCAGTTCATAGCTTTCTTTGCCAAGCGTCACCTGCTTCTCTTGCATCGCCTCCAGCAAAGCGCTCTGCACCTTGGCCGGCGCACGGTTAATTTCGTCCGCCAGCAGCAAATTGGTAAAGATCGGCCCCTTCTCGGCAGTAAAGCTATGCGCACGCGGATCATACACCAAGGTGCCGGTCAAATCACCCGGCAATAGATCAGGGGTAAACTGAATGCGACTAAACTGCGCATGGATTGCCTGCGCCAAGCTATTGACGGTCAGCGTCTTTGCCACGCCAGGGACGCCCTCGAGTAGCACGTGGCCATTGCACAATAACGCCAACAATAAGCGCTCAACCAAAGCCTCTTGGCCGACCACCACCTGGCCGACACGCTCTCGCACGGCTTGCAGCTTCGCACTGCTGGATTCAAACTTTTGATTCATCATAAAGGTCTATCGGTGAAAAGCATCTCTGCTACAAAGTAAACTGCACATAGTTAACTGCCAACAGGCACTGTCAACAATCGCTTCGATATCACCACCAGCTGGCACAATCGACTAGTGCGCGGATTCCACTCAAGCAAACACCTCGGCCACGGTTTTTTAGCATGCTTACAGGCCAGGCTGTAGCGCAAGCTCAACGACAACGATCCAACAGGGCAGCTGCTAGCGGCTAACAGACAGACTACTGCCCCCCTCTTTTATCCGTGAGGGAGTTTTTCCACTTGCTTGAATAAACCTCTCATAAAGTATAGGAGTCAGGTTAATTATACACAACCCGCAGTCCTATACTCATGTCACCCGGCAAATCGTCCATATTGTTAACACTAGCACTCGTCTCAGGCGTGGCGGGCTATGTGTATTGGTCGAATCAAACCACACCGAGTGCGCCGTTGAAACCAATTATCCCGCCGGTCATCGCTGTAACGCCTCCGCCTGAGGTCGTTCCCCCTGCCGCACCATTAGAGCACCCGCCATTAGAGTACCCGTCATTTTTGCAATCGGAGCTTGAGCCCTTTCTTGAGGCAAACTGTATCGCCTGTCATGGTCCAGACAAACAAAAGGGCAAAGTTCGCTTTGACAGTGCTTCATGGAGTCTGAATGAGCCCGATTCAATTGAATTTTGGTCGGAGGTACTGACTGTCTTGGAAGACGGTGAGATGCCGCCAGAAGAGGAACCAAGGCCTGATGCCGCTCAACTAGCCGCATTTATCAATTCACTAAAAGCCGAACTGGAAGATGCCCCACAACTGGTGGCAGGCAAGAGCGACTCATTGCAACAGGATCTGGACTCGCCAGCCCAGGGCACTCCTCTCTCGCAAGCAATCATACAGCCGTTCCTGGAGCAACATTGCATGCAGTGCCATGGCTCCGAAAAGCAAAAAGGTCAGTTGCGATTCGATCAAGTGCATTGGGAAATCACCACCAACGATGCCGCCCAACGTTGGCAGGATGTACTGGATGTCTTGAATGGTGGTGAAATGCCACCAGAGGATGAGCCTCAACCGACGAACCAGGAATTAATCGACGTTTTGGATTCATTGACTCGCTCATTGGTTGATGCGCGCAAGCGATTAACCGCAAATGGCGGAGAAATCACTATGCGCCGACTCAATCAGCGTGAATATGCCAATACCATTCGTGATCTGTTCGGTTTCGAGATCTCTCCGCACATCATCCCTCCCGACGCTGAAGCGGCCTCATTTGATACGGTGGGTGAA
The DNA here is from genome assembly GCA_002430605.1 of Opitutia bacterium UBA5964. Taxonomy (GTDB): domain Bacteria; phylum Verrucomicrobiota; class Verrucomicrobiia; order Opitutales; family Coraliomargaritaceae; genus Lentimonas. The sequence goes on from DJBY01000062.1 coordinate 50,686, forward strand.
GAGCAGTTCTTCAGTGCCAATGATTTCGATAAGTATTTCGAGCTCGGCAAAAAGATCGTCGCTGAAGGTTTCAAATGGTCGGGCAAACCGCTGGCAAAAAATACGACCAAACGAATAGAGCCAGAGAAGCCGCACACGGCAAATCTCCGCGCGAAAGTGGCCGAGTTTGAGCGCAAGAAGCAGATGCTGGATGCAGGTAAGACATGGCAGGAGATCGGCTTCCAAGACGCCGGAGATATGAAGATCTACTTTAAACAGCGCTTCGATTATGATAAGCCAGTCAAGTATCTGAAATATCCGTTGGTAGATAAGGCGTTTTATTTTGCCGATGTTCGGAATCCCGCACGTATCGGTGTGAACTTTGAACGTAATCCGGACATTCGCGCCAGTTACCGTATACGCATCAATGGCGGTGCGGTCGAGGGAGCGCCGGAAGTGCGAAAATATTTAAAACTGGATTCTGTGGATGGCGTTGTTGGGATTTTCAAACTCGACGGCACCGACAGGCAGCCAGATCAAGTCGAACTATTGAGAACGCTTCGCTTTGGAGATAATAACCACAACTTAACCATCTATGAGAATCGACCTGAGATCAACGGTGGGGTCTCCAAATACATTAAGCTGGTGGATAAGCCGGGGGCTTGGGCGGCCGTTTGGGTCGATTGGCTCGAAACCGAGGGGCCATTCTATCGGCAACCGACCAATTTCTTCGGTGAACTGATCAATGCTACAGATGGTGCAGCGCGCAACAGCAGTTCATTGAATTCAGATGACAATGCGCGGGAGTTCATCGAGCGATTCGCCTACCAAGCATTCCGCCACAAGCAACCTGAACCGGCATACATTGATGGTCTGCTGGCATTTTTTGAGGAGAATCGGGCGAACGGGCAAAACTTCAATCAAGCAATGGGTGAGGCAATCGCGGTCGTTTTGGCCTCCCCTAGTTTTCTATATTTAGAAGAAGTGGGATCGGGCCCGAAGGACCGCCAGTTGAGTGATCGAGAGTTTGCAGTCAGGCTGGCTTATTTCCTCTGGAGCAGTCTACCCGACGAAGAGCTGTATCGATTTGCTGAAAATGGATCTTTGTCCGAGCCCAAGGCATTGAAAGACCAAGTAAATCGCATGCTGGCGGATTGGAAATCGGAGTCCTTTTTTGAAGGGTTTTCCAGCCAATGGGGCGATTTAGACCGCTACCAAGCCATCACTGTCGATGAAAATCAATACCATCTGTTTAATTCGGGAGTGCGCTATTCTGCTTACCGTGAAGTTATCGAGTTTTATAAGACTTTGGTCAGCGAGGATCTGCCGGTTTCGAATTTGATTGATTCGGAATTCATTGTGGCCAACTCACTGCTGGCCGACTACTACGGTATGCCCATCACTCGCGCAGAGGACCCGAATGCCTTTCAAAAGATTGCGTTGGACTGGAACTCACCGCGTGGCGGCTTACTCGGACAAACGGCATTTCTGACCATGGGTTCGAATGGCGAGCGCACTTCACCTGTCATTCGCGGTGCCATGATTCTTGAGAAATTACTCAATGATAAGCCCGCGCCACCACCGCCGAATGTCCCCGAACTCAGCCGTGCATCCACCCAACCACTGACCAATCGCGAGATGGTCCAGCGACACCAGAGCCAAGCAGCGTGCGCATCCTGCCACAGTCGGATGGATCCGTTGGGATTTGGCCTAGAGATTTTTGATACGGTTGGCCGCTGGCGCAACACCGAACCAGTCGGCAATGATGATATTCACATCCAAGAAAGCGGCCAGTTGGTGAGTGGCATGACTTATCGTGATCTCGATCATTTAAAGGCCCAGCTTCAAACCCAAAAACACAAGTTGGCCAAGGAGATGATCGAATCGATGACCGCCTACGGCCTTGGTCGCACCATTGAGTTCTCCGATGATGAGGCGATATTAGCCATGGTGAACCGTTCTCATTATACTAATTATCGCATGCGTGATATGATCCATATTATTACTTCAAACCCTCTGTTCAAATCTAAGTAAGCCCCGAATAACATGAGCCAATTTATCACCAACCCCATCAGTCGTCGTTCTTTTCTACGGGCAAGTGGCGCCTGTCTGACACTTCCTTTCCTCGAGAGTTTTTCATTTGGCAAGACGGCGTCCTCCTATGTTGCGCCGAAGCGGATGGTCTTCCTGGGAGGCGGGTTTGGATTTACTGAGGATACTTTTTATCCCAAGCAGGCAGGTCGGTTCGCGGACATCGGCCTCACCGAAGGGATGATGCCGTTAAAGCGCCACCAGGACGACATCACTATGATTTCGAATCTGACCAATATAGGTGCGACAAATCCACATGGCGGTAGTTCATCCTACCTCACCGGCGCCAATGTTTCTGGCACTCCAGGCAAACGTTTTTTTAATTCAATTTCCTGCGATCAAGTGGCAGCGCAACATCTGGGCGAGGACACGCGCTTTTCATCCTTGGTACTTTCTGCCAAGGAAAAGAGTGGCCTGCAAAATTCCGGACATGGTGACGGGCTCTCGCTCTCATGGAATGACAGTGGCAATCCGTTGCCGGGCATCAACCAGCCGATTGATTTATATCATACCATATTCCAACAACAGACTGATGGTACCCGTGCCGAGCTAGATGAACGCTTGAGGAAGAAGGAAAGTATTTTAGATATTGTGCGGGTCAATGCCAGCGCAATGAAGCGCAATCTAAGCACCAATGACCGCGAAAAACTGGATGAATACTTCCAAGGCGTGCGCCAGGTCGAACTCGGCCTTGAGCGGCAGGCGAAATGGGCGAATATTCCTAAACCCAGCGCGCCCTTTGCCGAACCCATCGACGAACTGTTTGGTGAGGAAGAGATTAAGTTGATGTATGACATGATCATCGTCGCGCTACAGACAGATTCGACCCGAGTGGTGACTTATCGCCAACCAGTATGCTCTCTGCTAGTTGGTATCGGGGTCGCACTGCAAGCGCACTCACTCAGCCACTATGGCTTTTCCGAACCCCGCAAGAATGCCTCCCGCGAACGGGATAAAAAGTGCTCCGAGTTATTTGCACACTTTCTGGATCGCCTAAAGGAAGCGAAAGACAGCGATGGTAGCCGTTTATACGACAACTGCGTCGTCAGCTACGGGACCAATCTCCGTACCGGCCATCAACTGAAAAATCTCCCTGCTATTGTCGCGGGTGGTGGCGCTAAGAATCTCCGCAAAGGAGAGCATATTATCCTATCAGAGAAGGATACCCCACTCGCGAACTATTGGCTGACTCTGTTGCAGCAAGCAGATGTTCCAGCGAAGCAATTTAGTCATAGCACCGGTAATTTACCTGAAATCTTAACCTAGTTGTTTTTTTGCCGTAACGGCTCAGCGCATTTCAACGCTGGCCCCTCACCTGCCTGCCTGTTCAGACCGAAGGTATTTGAAGCTTAGTA
>DJBY01000090.1:0-3097 GCA_002430605.1 Opitutia bacterium UBA5964
GGATGATGAGGGGGATTCCACCGGACAGCAAGGATCGCAGGTCCGAGTTTAGGCCAATGCCAGCAAAAAAATAGATCAACAGAACATCACGAGCGTGCAGGTCGAACGAGATCTCGATCCCCGTGGTGAGGTAGAGCATAAAGATTATTAATCCAATAATCGAAGAAGGCACATTAAGTTAATTGCCATATTAATATAACTTTTCAGTGGCGACTGAGTTATAGCAATTGGACGAAGGTGCCTATACCGATGGCGCTATTTTGACTGGTATTAACTAACGCGATCTATTGGATTAGTATACCTGCGATGGCGGCGCTGGATAGATTGGCCAAGGTGCCAGCTAGCACTGCTTTCATACCGAGCTGCGCGATCTCAGATCGGCGACTAGGGACGAGGCTGCCGAGACCCCCTAGTAGAATCGCAATCGAAGAGAAGTTGGCGAATCCACATAGGGCGAAAGTAATAATCGCTTGCGTGCGAGTGCTGAGCGCGTCGCGCACGCTGCCGAATTCGATGAACGCCACGAATTCATTGACCACCAGTTTTTGCCCGATAAATGAGCCGCCGATCGTCGCTTGTTGCCATGGGATGCCGAGTAACCAGGCGACTGGGCTGAACAGCCAGCCGAGGATCAGTTGCATGCTGAGGGCGTCGAAGCCGCAGAGCCCGCCGACCAAGCCGAGCATGCCGTTGAGCAGCGCGATCAAGCCGATAAATGCCAACAGCATCGCGCCAACATTCAGCGCCAGCTTCATCCCTTCGGCGGCACCACCTGCTGCGGCATCAATCACATTAGCCGGCTGATCATTGTGGGCTTCCGGTAGTGGACTGTTATCCGCAGTCTCGGTTTCAGGGATCAGCAGCTTGGCAAATAATAAGCCAGAGGGGGCCGCCATGAAGCAAGCGGCCAGCAGATATTTGAGTTCAATGCCCATCGCTGCGTAGCCTGCGAGCACGCTGCCTGCAATTGAAGCCATGCCACCAACCATTACGGCGAAAAACTCCGACCGCGTCATGCGCGATAGGTAGGGCTTGATCGCTAGAGGCGCCTCGGTTAGGCCGACGAATATATTGGCCGTCGCACTGAGGGATTCCGCATGGCTGGTGCCGAGTGTTTTTTGAATGGCACCGCCGAGGAATTTGACCGCAACCGGCATCACGCGCAGGTAGTAAAGCACCGAAATGAGTGACGAGAAAAAGATGATGACTGGCAGCACTTTAAAGGCGAACACGAAGCCCAAACTTTGCGAAGGATTACTTAAGTCTCCGAATAAAAAGCCGATGCCGTCGTCGCCATACGCGATCACAGTGGCGACAAGCTCCGAGAGCCAAACCAAAGTAACTTTACCGGCTGGCACGTAGAGCACCAAGGCGCCGAATGTGAATTGGATGGCGATCGCACCGAGTATCGTGCGCCAGTTAATGTTTTTTCGAGACGTGGAGCAGAGCCACGCAAAACCAATAAGTATAGAATAACCCAACAGGCTGATTAACATGGAGCCCGATCTTGGAGTGGTTTCATCTGACTGGCAAGCGGTTAGCTGGTGCTGAATGGAAAGATTGGGACATGCTGGGTGCGCCGTCCAAATGGAACAATGCGAAGTGATGCCGGCAAACGCTTAGTCTCGCCCAAGCAGCGAATTACATGGCGCTGAAGTTTTTATCGCAGATTCAACGACATGGTCATTTTTTCCAAGTAATCGATCTGCAGTTGATTTTATCCGAGTTACAGATAACGTTTCAGGATGTTATTCAATATCGTTCAACTTTTGGTAGCCAGTGCTATCTTCAACCCGTTCTGCTGTTGCACGGCAGGGCTGTTGAGTTTGAACGATGTTGAGGATGCACCTGCGACGCATAGCTGCTGCCAGTCGAACTCCTCTGATTTGCCCGCTGAGGGTGATCCGAATCAAGAGCATGATATGGCGGAGTGCCCGCATGCTGCGTTGAAGGATTATGAGGTGGTGAATCATAAGGATGTAACTGCTGCACATGGCAATCGCACGCTCCTTCCTGCGTTGTTAGTGTTTTGTGAGTTGCTCGCGATAAAGCCAGCGAGTCAGACGCATTTCCCATTGCGTGTGAACAGTATTTCGCAGGCACCGCCGCTGTCGTTCGCACAGGTTTATTGTATTTATAGGATCTGATTGATCTGTTGTTTCGAGCTGCGCATGGGATGTGCGGATCAATATAGTCCGATCCGGTTTTATTGGCCGGCGGACTTTGAAATAACTGATGAACAATCATGATCAATGGATACAAATAAATTTTTTAAATACGCCCGTGGTGGCGGTCTTTCTAGCGCCTGCTTAGGACTTTTATTTTCAATCGTGCAGGCTGAGCCGCTCACGCTAGGGCAGGCCTTGCAGAGAGCGGAGGCTGCCAACTTGGGGCTGGATGCCTTGCATGAGCAGCAGGTCGGTGCGCGCGAGCGAATCGCTGGCGCGGCTGCGCTGCCGGATCCAAAAATTCAATATACTTACTTTGGGGAGTCGGTTGAAACGCGCACCGGCCCGCAAGAGGCGATCTACTCGATGAGTCAGACGATTCCGTGGTTGAAAAAACTGGCGACGCGTAAGGCACTCGCGACGAGTAATGCCGACACTTGGTCCTACCTGCATCAACAGGGTCTCCTAGCATTACGCTGCGATGTGACGACCGCCTATTCGGAAGTCGTGTATCACGATCAGGCCGTGCAATCGACTGAGGCAAATTTACAATTGATCGATGATATGCGAGCGATTGTAGAAGAGCGCGTGCGGGTTGGGGGATCGTTGAATGCGTTGCTGCGACTGGAAGTGGAGTTGGAGCGCACGCTTGATCAGCTGGCTCGCTACGAGCAGGCACGCTATGCGAAACGTACCGAACTCGCCGCTTTGTTGTCGATCGAGGAAGCTGAACTCGGAAAGCTGACTGCGGAGTCGCCAGCCAGCCGCACGTTGCCGTCGTTGCGCGCGATGTTGGCGACGTTGGAGCTGCAAAACCCGGAGTTGCTGGCATTGAAAGAGCGCACGGACAATGCGAGTCAACGCGCAGATTTGAGCAAGCTGGATCAATACCCTGATTTTACCTTTGGGGTGAATTACATTCAAGTCGG
>DJBY01000090.1:3337-28077 GCA_002430605.1 Opitutia bacterium UBA5964
AGTAAAAATAGCTCTGCGATCTTGGCGGCGAATGCGGATAAGCGCTCCGCCGAGCAGCTGTATCGGGATCGCGTGCTGCAACTTAAAGCAGAACTAAGCGCTACGCTGGCAGCCCATGCGGATAGTGCGCAGCGGGTGCAGCGTTATCAAGAGCGGCTGATCCCGATTGCAGAACAAGCCCTTGAAAATTCGCGCACTGCTTACGAAAGTGGACAGCTCTCGGTGCTGGAACTGATCGATAGTGAACGGGCGTTGCTTGAAATGAATTTAAACTACGCGCGCGCCGTGTCGAAAGTCACCCAGGCCGACGCTGCGCTCAACGCTCTAACTGGGGCAATTAATTAACCACAGGAATCACAAGGGAAAATCGTAGGGGGCGTGCTTGCGCAAGGAGCCTGATCTTGAGCGCGCGGTCTTCGCAAGCAAAGACCCTACAAAACACTTTTTACTATGAAAACGAAACAACTTATTATTGCGATCACCATTCTGCTTCTTGGCTTTGTTGCGGGTCTTTATTTGTCGCCTGATTCCAGCGAGTCAGTGTCCACCACGATGGATGTCGTCGCCCCGGCAAAGGCGACGATTTGGACTTGCTCGATGCACCCGCTGATTCAGCAACCGAACCCGGGCGACTGTCCGATTTGTGGCATGGATTTGATTCCGTTGATCAATGATTCCGGTGCCGATGATGGCCCGCGGACTCTGAGTATGAGCGATAGCTCCCGCGCCTTGGCCGATATTCAGACGACCCTGGTCAAGCAGGAGTATCCAGTCGCGGAGGTGCGTTTGGTCGGTCAGTTGGACTACGACGAGACACTCGAAAAATCTTTAACGGCGCGTTTTCCTGCACGAATTGATGAGCTCTTTGTCAACTTCACAGGCATTTCGGTAAAGGCTGGTGAACATCTCGCCAAGGTCTACAGCCCTGATTTATTGTTGGCGCAACGCGAGCTACTGACCGCATATCGTGCTGACCCTGATGGCTCAATCACCGATGTGGCCAAGGAGAAACTCCGTCTGTGGGATCTACTGCCCATTCAAATTGATGAAATAATAGAGCGCAACGAGGCGAAAGATCATTTTGTGCTCAAGGCGCCAATCGGTGGCGTCGTTGTCGCTAAGAATGTGAAGGAAGGGGATTACGTAAAGACAGGTGAAGTGCTCTTTCGCATTGTCGATCTAAGTAATTTATGGGCTGAACTGGACGCTTATGAATCGGATCTCCCTTGGTTGCGCTATGGGCAAGATGTGGTCTTTTCTGTGGAGGGGGTTCCGGGTGAAACGTTCCATGGTCAGATTTCTTTTATTGAACCTGAAGTGAATCGTAAGACGCGAACCGTGGCCGTTCGTGTGAATGTGCCAAACCCCGACGGTCGGCTCAAACCTGGGATGTTCGTGCGTAGTATTGTAGCCGCACGCTTAGCAGCTGGTGGCAAAGTTTACGCACCTGAGTTTGCCGGCAAGTGGATCAGCCCCATGCATCCAGAAGTGGTGAAGGACGGGCCGGGGCAATGCGATGTGTGCGGCATGGATCTCGTTCCTGCCGAATCTCTCGGGTATGTCGATCATGTCAGCGAACCTGCGCCGATCATAGTTCCGAGCTCGGCAGTCTTGCAGACTGGTAAGCGTGCTGTCGTCTACGTCGAGAAGCCCAATGCAGAGCGGCCCACTTACGATGGGCGTGAGATCGTACTTGGACCCCGTGCAGGAGACAACTACATCGTGATTTCTGGTTTAAAGAGCGGTGATCGGGTCGTTACAAATGGCGCATTTAAAATCGACAGTGCGCTGCAGATTCAAGCTAAGCCAAGCATGATGAATCCAGAGGGGGGCGGTCCGACTGCTGGACACAATCACGGAGGTGACGCCGCCGCCGATCCACATGCGGGGCACGCGATGGCACCCGCTCTTGAGATTTCTGTCGATGTGGCCGTATCACTGATGAAGCCGTATCTCGCGATGCAAGCCGCGCTCGCGGCAGACGATTTGGACACCGCCAAAGCGCAGGCCAAAGCGATGATGGCGATCACTGGACACGCCGGCGCACTGCCTGAGCTGGTTCATACGATGCTCGCCGCCGACTCACTCGATGCGATGCGTAAACCACATTTTGAGACGCTCTCGAATGCATTGATCGCCGCAGTCAAAGCCGACCCCGAAGCCTTTAAGGGCGATCTATTTATCATGAACTGCCCCATGGTCTACGGTGACCGCGGAGCCGACTGGTTACAAGATGACGATCAACTCCTGAATCCATACTTCGGCTCCATGATGCTCAAGTGTGGTGAAGTGAAAGAGAAACTCGGAGAGTGAGTTTTAGCCACGAAAAGGCACCAAAAGACACAAAAACTAGAAGGATGTAATTATGGATATTGAAAATATTAATCAACTTTGCGACATGGTTCGTGAGTGTTCGTTTGGACTGCATAAACATTTGAGGCATGGACATCTTGAAAAGATTTATGAGAATGGTTTGGCACATCGTTTGAGGAAACTGGATGTTGCGGTTCAGCAGCAAGCTCCTGTTCCTGTCTATGACGAAGACGGAACGATTCTCGGAGATCTTAAAGCAGACTTGTTAGTTGCTGACGAACTTATCGTGGAACTCAAAGCAGTGCGTGCTGTGCATGACGATCACGTGGCTCAACTGCTGGGCTATCTACGCGGTAGCGGCAAGCGTTATGGGCTGCTCATTAACTTCGGGAGCCCGAAACTTTCGATCAAACGTTACGTCCTCGACCCTGTATCTTAATCTTAGTTTTTGTGCTTCTTCGTGCCTTTTTGTGGCCCAATAAAAATGATCAACAAACTCATACGCTTTTGCCTCGAGAATAAGCTCGTGGTCGTTCTCTTTACCGCCGCCCTCATTCTTTGGGGTGTAATGGTCGCTCCGTTTGATTGGAAAGTGGATTGGCTGCCGCGTGATCCGGTGCCGGTGGATGCGATTCCGGATATCGGTGAAAATCAGCAGATCGTCTTCACCGAATGGATGGGGCGCTCGCCGCAGGATATTGAAGACCAAATCACCTATCCGATGACCACTGCGTTGTTGGGCTTGCCGGAGGTGAAGACGATTCGGAGCTATTCGATGTTCGGATTCTCCTCGATCTACATCATCTTCAAAGACGATGCGGAGTTCTATTGGACGCGTAGCCGTATCTTGGAAAAGTTGAATAGTCTCCCCTCTGGTCTTTTACCGCAAGGCGTGCAGCCGCAACTGGGGCCCGATGCAACTGCACTCGGACAGGTGTTGTGGTATACTCTTGAGGGGCGGGATCCCGAGGGTAATCCAACTGGAGGCTGGGGCCTCGAGGAGCTCCGCAGCACTCAGGATTGGTATGTGCGTTATGCACTGCAGGGAGTCGATGGTGTGGCAGAGGTGGCTTCGATCGGTGGTTATGTCAAAGAGTATCAAGTGGATGTCGATCCGGATGCACTACGCACTTATGGCATCGCGCTACACGAAGTCTTTGCCGCTGTGCGTGGGAGCAATATCGACGTCGGTGCGCGCACGATTGAAATCAACGCGGTCGAGTATGTCATTCGTGGGCTAGGGTTCATTGAGAATCTCGACGACCTGCGTAAGACAGTCATCACACAGCGAAATAATATTCCGATCACTTTGGAGCAGATCGCCGAGATTGAGTTCGGTCCGGCACTACGGCGCGGCGCATTGGACAAGGCAGGAGCCGAAGCGGTCGGTGGAGTCGTCGTCACGCGCTTTGGCGAAAATCCACTCGCCGTGATCAAGCGGGTGAAGCAGCAGATTGAAGCGATCTCTGCAGGCCTGCCTAAGAAGACCTTGGCGGACGGCACTGTCAGCCAAGTCGAAATTGTTCCTTTCTATGATCGAACCGGATTAATCTATGAGACGCTGGGAACCCTCGAAGATGCCGTGCGTCAGCAAATTCTAGTCACGATCATAGTGGTGGTGTTGATGGTGATGCATTTACGTAGTGCGGCGCTCATCTCTGGCGTGCTGCCGCTTGCGGTGCTGTTTGCGTTTATCGGGATGAAGCTCTTCGGGGTAGATGCCAACGTGGTGGCACTCTCTGGCATCGCCATCGCCATTGGCACGATTGTTGATATGGGTGTGGTGTTAGTCGAAAACATCCTGAAACATATTGATACGGCTGATCCAGATGAAGATCGTCTCGAGGTGGTCTATCGCGCCTGTTCGGAAGTCGGTGGTGCGGTGGTGACGGCTGTTATGACGACCGTGGTCAGCTTCCTTCCCGTATTCACCATGGAGGCCGCCGAGGGGAAACTCTTTCAACCGCTCGCCTATACGAAGACCTTCGCGCTGATCGGCTCAATTGTTGTCGCATTGACGATTATTCCTCCACTGGCGCATTGGCTGATCGCAGGTCGACACAGTTCCCGCTGGAGTAAATTTACACTTTGGCTGACCATCGCACTGGCAGGTGTGGTGGGGCCTTTTCTGCTCACATGGTTTCCGTGGTGGTTGGGGCTGATTATGATTGGATCAGCGGTGTATAACCTTACACAGCCAAAAATCCCGGCAATTATCCAGAAATACGTGGTAGTCATCTTCAACTTGATCGTCGCTCTAACCGTAGCGGTCGTCTTGGCCGGCGATTGGAAACCGCTCGGTCCTGAGCGTGAAATCGCGAATGTCGTATTTGTCTTTCTTGCGATCGGTGGGCTACTGGGGACTTTCTTATTGTTCATTAAATTTTACGGTCAGTTGCTTGCTGTGCTGCTTCGTTTTAAACTGATATTCCTTGGCTGTAGTTCTTTAATTGTTGTTTTCGGGATGACTGTTTGGTTGGGCTGGAGCGCCGTTTTCGGATGGCTGCCAGAGTTGATCAAGGAGACCAAGCCTTACAGTCAGGCCATGCACCAAGTGCCGGGGCTCGGTAAGGAATTTATGCCGGATCTGGACGAGGGTTCTTATCTATTCATGCCGACGACCATGCCACATGCTTCGATTGGCGAAGTGATGGATGTGCTTCGTAAACAGGACATGGCGATCAACGCTATTCCAGAGATCGAGTCCGCTGTTGGTAAGCTTGGACGGGTTGAAAGTCCGCTTGATCCGGCACCGATCTCGATGATCGAGACCATCATTAATTATAAATCCGAATACATCGTGGATGACGACGGGCATATTCTTACGTTTGAATATGATTCATCAGAGGAGGCATATACATATGATGTATATGGAAACCTGATGCCCGACGAAGACGGCCGCCCGTTCCGCCAGTGGCGCGACGAGATTAAGACGCCCGATGATATTTGGGCAAAAATCATCGAAGCAGCCTCGATCCCTGGCACGACTTCCGCGCCGAAGCTTCAACCGATTGCAGCCCGTATTGTTATGTTGCAAAGTGGTATGCGTGCACCGATGGGTCTGAAGGTTTACGGGCCTGATCTCAAAACGCTGGAGAAAGCCGCCCTTGATATCGAAGGGTATTTGAAGGAAGTACCTTCGATTAAGGAGGAAGCAGTGTTCGCCGACCGTATCGTAGGTAAGCCGTATTTGGAGATCGATATCGACCGGGATGCGATCGCGCGCTACGGGATAAAAATCTCGATGGTGCAGGACGTGATCGAAGTCGCCGTCGGAGGCAAGCCAGTCACGATGACGGTAGAAGGTCGTGAACGCTACCCCGTGCGGGTTCGTTATCAGCGGGAGCTGCGCGACTCGATTGAATCGATTGAGGACATTTTGGTTGCTGCTCCGGACGGCACGCAAATACCACTCAAAGAACTTTCGACCATACACTATTTGCGCGGCCCACAAGTGATTAAAAGTGAGGACACTTTTCTCGTCGGCTATGTCATCTTTGATAAGCGCGACGGCTACGCCGAAGTTGAGGTGGTCGAACAGGCGCAGGCCTATCTTCAAAGCAAAATAGACTCCGGCGAGTTAAGTATTCCCGCGGGTGTGAGCTACAAATTCACCGGAAGTTATGAGAATCAAATTCGGGCGGAGAAGAAGTTGAGAGTCGTGCTTCCGATCGCACTGTTTGCGATTTGGCTGATCCTTTACTTCCAATTTAAGCGTATTAGCACCACGATTCTCGTCTTTTCCGGCATCCTCTTCGCATGGTCCGGCGGGTTTATCATGATCTGGCTCTACGGACAGCCATGGTTTCTCAATTTTGAATTGTTTGATCATAACCTGCGGCATCTCTTCGGGATGGGCACGATCAATTTGAGTGTGGCTGTTTGGGTTGGTTTCTTAGCCCTGTTCGGTATTGCGACGGACAATGGCGTGATCGTCTGCACCTATCTGCAGCAAACCTTCCAGCGGCAGCAACCGAAGACGGGTGAGGCGATTCGGGCGGCCACGATCGAAGCAGCCGTGCGGCGTGTGCGCCCAGCGATGATGACCAGTGCGACCACGATTCTGGCACTCTTGCCGGTGCTCAGCTCCACTGGGCGCGGAGCGGACGTCATGATCCCGATGGCGATCCCCACCTTTGGCGGAATGATGCTCGCCATTCTGACAATTTTCATCGTGCCCGTCCTCTACTGTGGATTGGCCGAGATCTCCCTGGAATTTAAATCTGAATGAGCCACTACGGGTGAGTCTACTCAAACCAAAGAATAACATGAAAACGATAAACGATCTTATCGCAGCAGTCGCTCTCTCGACTGCGTCACTCAGTTTACTCTTGTCTGGTTGCGGTGATTCCCATCATCACGACGGCGAGGCCGTGGATCACCACGAACACACCGTGGCCACTCACGGTCATGTCGCAGGCGGACACATGCAACATATGGAAGAGGTGCGTGCCTCGCTTAAAGCGGAACTGAAAGAGCAATATGACCTTCCGGTGGCTGGCATGAGTGATGCGATGATCGCAAAAGGAAAAGAAATCTATGGTAGAATGTGTGTTACCTGTCATGGCGAGAGCGGTAAGGGCGACGGCGCAGCATCTGCGGCTTTTACACAAAAGCCAGCCGACTTCACTGACTCCGCGCATTCAGCATTCTACTCCGATCAAGGTCGTCTACACATTATCAGAAATGGTGTGCCAGGCACTCCGATGGTTGGCTGGAAAGGCATTCTTCAGGACGATGAAATGATGGTTGTCTATGGCTATGTTCGTTCGTTGCGTGTTGAAGCATCTAACTCGTCGGGCGCGCATGTTGATGGCGCTTACGTTTGTCCAATGCATCCTCAAATCACGAGTGGTGTGCCGAGTAAGTGCTCTAACTGTGGAATGAATCTTGTTCTCAAACAAGCACCAGACGATCACGCAGGGCATTCGCATTAATCTGCAAAAAAATAATCATCAAAAATACATATTATGAAGCTACAAAAAACAGTCCTATTCGTGCTGAGTCTTTTACTGAGCCAATCTCTCTTCGCCCATTCTAAGGCCTTTACGCCGGAGTTTGTGGATACACTCGTTGCGCCGTATCTCCAGGTTCAGACTCAACTTGCGGGTGATGATCTGGCTCAAAGTCAGGCGGCTGCGCGTGAATTTTCGGCGGCACTAACCAGTGCGCCGAAGACCGACGATGCCAAGGCGACGGTTACTGCGTTGTCTGGCTCAGCCCAGGTGATCGCTAGCGCCGATGATATTGCGACCGCTAGAACCGCGTTCTTAGCGTTGTCAGGTGAGTTAAAGGGGCTCATCGAGCATGTGGGCACCACCGGTAAGACGGATGTGTTCGTAGTCACTTGCCCTATGGCCTTCGCTGGCAAGGGCGGCAATTGGTTGCAGGCGGATACTAAAGTACTGAATCCATACTATGGATCGATGATGCTTCACTGCGGCAGCGTGAACTCACAGATCGCCAAGAAGGCGCAGTAGGGCACGTAAATGCAGCACTGTAATTTGATTCTAAGACTGAATACATATAGAAATGTCATATGACTAAGCATCACGAGACAGAGTCACATTCCTGTTGTTCCGGGCATGAGGGTAGCGATGCGGTCGCGCCGTCGACGGCCTCGAAATATTATTGTCCAATGTGTACGGGAGTTGAGTCGGACCAGCCTGGGGATTGCCCCAAGTGCGGTATGCGATTGGAGTTGAATCCTGCTTATGTGAGCAGTTCTGCTCCAGTCTGGACCTGTCCGATGCATCCGGAAGTGCGAGAGCATGCTGCGGGGCAATGCCCGAAATGTGGGATGGATCTGGAGCTGGAGGCGCCAAGCGCCGGGGACGATACGCATGACGATGAAAGCAGGTTCATGCGGCGGCATTTTATCGCTGCGCTGTTATTTAGTATTCCTGTGTTGCTGGCATCGATGCCGCATATGCTGCCTTTTGATGTGTTTTATTACAGTTGGTTGCCTGAGGTCGCGTGGAAATGGATCGAGCTGATCTTTGCAACACCAGTGGTCTTCGGGGCGGGCGGGTTCATCTTACTGCGTGGTTGGCGCTCGATCATGACGGGCAACTTGAACATGTTTACCTTAATATCGGTCGGCGTGGGCGCGGCTTACGGTTTCAGTCTGGTTGCAGTGGTTGCGCCAGGCTTATTTCCTGAGAGCTTTCGCGAAGGTGGTAAAGTCGGGCTATATTTTGAGGCTGCGGTGATGATCTTGGTGCTCGTTATTCTGGGGCAATGGCTAGAGTCGCGCGCGCGGAATCAGACTGGGGCGGCTATTCGTAGTCTACTGGATTTGGCGGCCAAGACAGCGTGTCGTATTACAGCAGATGGCACCGAAGAAGATTTGCCCATTGATGCCATCGTGATCGGAGATCACTTGCGTGTGCGACCGGGGGAAAAGGTGCCGATTGATGGCACGATTCTCGAAGGCAAGAGCACGGTTGATGAATCAATGATTACTGGTGAACCTATGCCAGTGAACCGCGCTACGGGTGATACGGTGATCGGTGCGACGGTGAATCAAACTGGCAGCTTTATCATGCGAGCGGATGTGTTGGGTGAGTCGACCATGCTTTCTCAAATTGTTAAAATGGTGTCCGAGGCGCAGCGTAGTCGTGCGCCGATTCAAAAGCTGGCCGATCAGGTATCGGGCTATTTTGTGCCGGTGGTCTTGTTTGCATCGGTGCTGACTTTCGGGATTTGGGCGCTGTGCGGCCCTGCACCGGTGTTTGCGTATGCGATTGTGAATGCCGTGGCGGTTTTGATTATTGCTTGCCCATGTGCGTTGGGACTCGCTACGCCGATGTCGATCATGGTGGGGGTGGGCAAAGGGGCTCAGTCTGGAATTTTGATTAAGAATGCTGAAGCGCTGGAGCGTGCTGAAAAGATTACACACCTCATCACTGACAAGACCGGGACATTGACTGAAGGTAAACCTTCGGTAGTTGATGTGCGAGCTGTGGATGGGGTGGAAGTTGGCGAACTGTTGGCGCTGGCAGCTGCGGTTGAATCTCAATCAGAACACCCGCTGGCGCGTTCAGTGGTGGAGGCTGCGCAGAATGATAAGCTGACTGTTGAGTCCGTCGATGCTTTTGATAGCACCACTGGAGCCGGTGTTGAGGGGCGCGTATCGGGAAAATTGATACGTGTGGGGAAACGCAAGTTCCTAGAAGATGGGGGCCTCTTGATCGCCGATTCGCTCGCACAGGAAGCGGAAAAGCAGGAGGGGAATGCGCGAACTGTTATCTGGGTGTCGCGCGAGAGTGTATTACTTGGATTTGTGGCGATTGCCGATCCGATCAAAGCGACTTCGAAGGTCGCGATTCAGCAGCTGCATGACCTTAATGTCACCGTGGTAATGTGCACGGGGGATAATCAACGCACTGCCGATGCCGTGGCTCGTGAGCTAGGGATCGATGAAGTGCACGCCGAAGTCTCGCCGGCGGATAAGCTAGAGTTGGTGGAAAAGCTCAAAGCCGCCGGACATCAAGTGGCCATGGCGGGCGATGGGATTAATGATGCACCCGCGCTGGCTGCGGCCGACGTGGGGATCGCTATGGGGACTGGCACGGATGTGGCCATTGAAAGCGCGGGAGTGACCCTGGTGCGCGGTGATTTGATGAGTATCGTGAGCGCGTTGCAACTGAGTCGCGGAGTGATGCATAACATCAGGCAGAATCTCTTTTTCGCCTTTATCTATAACTCTGTGGGTGTGCCCATCGCAGCGGGTGTGCTCTATCCATTCTTTGGTATTCTGCTTAGTCCGATTATTGCTGGAGCAGCCATGTCCTTGAGCTCTGTTTCGGTGATAATGAACGCGCTACGTCTACGCCGAATTAAGATCCGATAAGTGGGGGAGGGTTCAGGCTCCTGTTCTGTTTCTAATACTCATGGTGCCTGGCACTATTTGCAGAGACGTCGTGCGAGTTCTCTTCTGCGGAATCGCGGAACTATCGTTGAAAAGAAAAAGGTGCGTGTGATTTCCTATTTTTCCTCTTCACCCCAGAATTTCCACCATTTGCGGCTGTGTTCTTTGCGTTGTTGTTGGCCGGTTTCTGAGCCTTTGCCTGCTTCTTTACGGATGGCGTCCGTCTTGTCGCTGTTGTTGCTCTTGTCTGTTGCTTCTTCGTCGTTGCCGTCATCGTCATCATCATCGTCTGAATGCTTCGCTTCTTTTTCCTTCTTTTCTTTTTTCTCCTGCTGGTCCTTCGCATTGACTGCGGCAGAATCGGAGTGGTGCGAATCGGATTGATTTTGAACAGTCTTTTGTTTGTCGGGTTTTCCGGCGTTATCGGGTTTTGCCCCGTTTAGACTGAATGCGAAGCTATATAGGCTGAGGGTGATGAGGATAATATGTTTCATGGGCAGACACGTTATAAGGTTTTTGAAGAATCGCAAGTGGCCTAGCTTAGTCGAATATTCGTGGTGCTCCGTGGTGGACATCGCCCGAATACTTCTTATTAAATGATTGTTATGAACTTGCAGCGCGCAGCGATGACGATGTTGATCGTCTTTTTGAGCTTTTATTTGCTCTACCTTGGGCAGGCTTTGTTGTTGCCCCTCGTGATTGCTGGAGCGGTCGCTTATCTGATCAATATTTTGGCACATACAATTTGTCGGCTGCGTATTGGTAGTGTGTCGCTGCCAAGACCGATTGCCATGATTGTGGCGATTGCAGTGATCTTGGCTTCGTTGAGTTTAGTGATTCAATTGATCACGGTAAATATCGCCAGTGTGATCAAAGTCGCGCCCCTGTATCAGCAGAATTTGGAGAGTCTGATTTATAAAGGCTATGAACTGTTCGGGGTTGAGGAGGCACCTAATATCAGGGAGATTTTTGCTCAGATCAACTTGAGTAGTTATTTACAGGATATTGGGGGTACAGTGCGCTCGTTGGTGAGTCGGACTGGAATCATTATTTTGTATTTGATCTTCCTCCTGTTAGAGCAGCGCACATTTACAGCAAAAATGCATGGACTGGTTCGAGATTCGGATCGTCTCGAAGAGGTCTTAGGGCTGATGGAAAAGATTCGTTCTGATATCCGCTCCTATATCGGGATTAAAGTCCTTACCAGTGCGGCGACAGCGTTGTTAAGCTATACGGTGTTAAGCCTCGTCGGAGTCGATTTTGCGAGCTTCTGGGCGGTTCTTATCTTCTTTCTCAATTTCATCCCAACAGTTGGTTCGATCATTGCGACCGCGTTTCCGTCGGTCTTGGCTTTGGTGCAGTTTGATACGCTCGGACCCTTTATAATCACTGCCTCAGTATTAACGGGCTTGCAGTTTTGTATTGGTAGCCTGTTGGAACCGCGATTGATGGGTAACCGTTTAAATCTAAGTCCGATCGTCATTCTGCTATCACTTGGTCTGTGGGGCTCGATTTGGGGCATTCCGGGCATGTTCCTGTGTGTGCCGATCACGGTGATTATGGTGATTATCTTTTCCTATTTTCCTGAGACGCGGCCTGCCGCTGTGTTGCTGTCGGGTACGGGGGAGTTGAGTGTCGGTCCGCGGCGTAGCAATAATTTAGCTAAGAAACCAGAGACGTCGGATTAGGGATTTCGTTCGGAACATATCATTTTCAATGATTTCGAAGTCTGCACCTGACCTGCCGCGCACGGCGCTCGTCGTCGGCGGCACCGGCGCAGTTGGCACTGAATTGCTACAGGAGCTGATAGTCTCTGGGCGTTACGGACGGATTCTTTGTGTGGGACGCCGTTTGCCAGAGCTAGTAAGCGAAGTCGTCATCGGACATCTCGTCGATTTCGAGCATTTGGAGGATTTCTTGCCTGAAGGGCGGGTGGATGATGTGTTTTGCGCGCTGGGCACGACACTTGAGCGAGCTGGCTCAGTTGCAGCGTTTAAGCGGGTGGACTTTGAGTATGTATTAAAAGTCGGAGAGCTGGCAAAGCGCCTCGGCGCACGAACCCTATCGGTGATCAGTTCGATTGCTGCCGATCCGTCGGCGAACTCGATTTATTTACAGACGAAGGGGGCGATGGAGGCCGCTTTGATCGCATTGGACCTGCCTGCGTTGCATCTTTTTCGGCCCTCGCTGTTGGCGGGTAGTTTGAAACGCACAGATTTTAGGTTGAAAGAAGTGTTGGCCAATGGAGCACTCGCGGTGCTTGGACCACTGTTTTTACATGGACGATTTAGGAAATATCGTCGTATCGCGCCAGCTGTAGTGGCGCGTGCGATGGCTCAGTGTGTGTCTAATGGCGGGGTGGGCACTATTATTTATGAGAACGATGCGATCCTTGATCTCTGCGTGTCGCCGTCGAAGTCGCTGTCTTAAAGGGCATTCGAGTGAGGGCGGCATATCCTAAAGCCACAGTTGGAGTCTTAAACTTAGCTTTCTTGGCTCTTTTGTGTAATAATGTTCGCACGATTTAATTTAAACTGTCACTTTCTTGGATCAGTTTTCCAGATGACTCGTGCATGAGTCGTTTAATGACCATTAAACTTAGTATATATGTTTCTTCCAAAAATCATTCAAGGTGGCATGGGTGCCGGAGTTTCTGACTGGAGACTCGCGAATTCGGTGTCTTCTGTTGGGCAGCTCGGAGTGATCTCCGGGACCGCGTTGGACACAGTACTTGTTCGTCGTTTACAACATGGAGATGTGGGCGGCCACATGCGTCGTGGATTAGCGGCGTTTCCAGTGCCAGCCGTCGCAGAGCGTATTTTAGCGCGTTATTTCAAGGCTGAAGCCGAGCAAGACGAGAAGCCGTCCAGACTGATTGCGGGCTTCCGTATCGATCCCTCTGCGAATGTCGTCGATTTGACGATCGCGGCCAACTTCGTCGAGGTCTTCCTCGCCAAGGAAGGGCACCAAGGCCACGTCGGCGTAAACTTCTTAGAAAAGATTCAGATGCCGAATCTAACCTCTATGTTCGGTGCCATGCTTGCAGGCGTGGACAACGTCCTGATGGGCGCGGGTATCCCACGCACGATTCCAGGTATCTTGGACGCCTTGTCTGAGTGGAAACCAGTCGAGATGCGTATCAATGTCGAAGATGCTGATAAGGAAGATGCATATTTCAGTCGCTTTGATCCGCTCGAATGGATCCGTTCGCACCTGCCTGATATCGAGTTGCCTAAGCTGAAACGCCCCGACTTCTTTCCTATCATTTCCTCCAATGTCTTGGCGATTACTTTGGCGAAGAAATCGACTGGTAAAGTCAATGGTTTCATCGTCGAGCGTCATGTTGCTGGTGGTCATAATGCACCGCCACGTGGAGGGATGACGCTGGATGAGAAGAACGAGCCAATTTACGGCGTAAAGGACGAAGCAGATTTGGCGCAACTCAGCAAACTGGGGCTTCCTTTCTGGCTCGCTGGTGGTGGTTCTTCCGAGACTGGTCTCAAGGACGCGTTGGCCGCTGGTGCCGCTGGTATTCAAGTCGGCACTGCCTTTGCTTATAGTAATGAGTCGGGTTTCGCCCCCTCAATTAAGAAACGCGTGCTGGAGAAAGTGAAAACTGGTACAGTTGAGATTTTCACCGATGCTCGTGGTTCGCCAACAGGCTTCCCGTTTAAGGTTGTAAATCTCGAAGGCACGATCTTCGAGGAGGCGGTTTATCAATCTCGTAAACGTATCTGCGACCTTTGCTATTTGCGCCATCCTTACAAGAAGGCAGACGCGACGATAGGCTACCGTTGCCCATCCGAGCCTGTGAAGGATTACCTGAAGAAGGGTGGTAAGGAAGAAGATACTGTCGGTCGTAAATGTCTCTGTAACGGTTTGATCTCTGCGATCGGCATGCCGCAGAAGTACAAAGATGGAGGTGTTGAGCCAGCTATCGTAACGAGTGGTGACGATGTCACTAAGTTGGGTCGTTTTGTAAATTGGGACACCGTGAGCTATTCATCGCATGATGTGATCAACGAGTTACTTAGTCAGATCGCACCGGATCAATAAAGCCGGTCATCACCACAACAACTTTAAAGAGGGGGCATTGTATGCCTCCTCTTTTTTTGTACGCGGGAGGGACGACCTCCGCGTCGTCCGCGAATGCTTGGGATGCTATACCTGCTCTAAACGGTCAAAGTCGATTAGCTGTAATGAAAGCTGGGGAGATTGTTAACAGAATAAAGTCATGTTGAGTGGTGAAGCGGAGTCCTCGAACAGCCCTTGTTCACTATGCTATGCCTAGTTGCCAATCGGTTTCATTAGTGCTTTCGCTAGGAAGTGTCGATGGGCCTGCCTAACCTGGTTCACGCGGAGAGGGACCCTCCTGTCGCGATCTCCGCGCCTAGTAATTATCATTGTCGCTCGCTTTGAAGCGCTCGCCTTTGAGCTCTGCGAGTAGCGCACTCGCGGCAGAGACGCCGAGGCGCTCGGCACCAGCTTCGATCAGCGCTAGTGCATCGCTGAGTGTCCGGATCCCGCCACTGGCTTTAATCTTGATCGAGCCCTTGCGGTTGTCGGCAAAGAGTTTGATATCTTCAACAGTTGCACCGCCTGAGCCAAAGCCGGTCGAGGTCTTAATGAAATCGGCACCAGCCTGTTCACAGATTGCTAGTGCGGTTAATTTCTGTGCCTCATTTAAATAGCAGGTCTCAACGATAATCTTGCTCAGAAGTTCAGATTCGCGGGCGACTTCGCACAGGCGGACGATTTCTTCGGTTACGATGATTTTATCGCCAGCCCGCAGCGCGGCATAGTTCATGACGATATCGACCTCGTTGGCGCCATTGGCTTTGGCGCGTAAGATCTCCTCGCGCTTTGACTCCAAGCTTGAACGCCCATGCGGAAAGCCGATTACGGTGCAAACTTTGGCCTTGGAGTTATATAAGATGTCGGAGCAAATCGAGACACTACTGGGGTAGACGCAAACAGATGCATATCCAGCATGTGCGGCTTCATCACTGAGGGCGCAAATTTCACCATCGCTGGCGTCAAGTTTTAGATTTGTAGCATCAAGCGAGGCTGCGAAGTCTGAAGCATTCATGAGTGGTGTTGAATATGGCGGTTCTTTGTGAGCATCTGCATGGATGTATAAATTCCAAGTTATATCTGCGTTGAACTGATTCGAATTGGATGCATGCTGTCGATCTTCTATATGGAGACCACTCAAGAAATCATTGCCATAAAACGAGCCTACCGCGCTTTGAGTCATGCTCAGATTGAGAAATTCGTGACAGGAGTGGTGTCTGGTAAATTTCGGGACTATCAAGCCAGTGCGTTACTTGTTGGCGCTGTAGTGCGTTTATTAGCGTCGGGTCGCGCCCAAGCGGTCACTGTGATCGATCTTGCGATCGGCCTCGTGTTTGAGAAAAAGACGGGCGATTTAGTCGAACTGGGCGATGTGCTGTGCCACGTGTATTTCAAAGCTCGTCAATCTTTAGATCCTGCGCTGGATCGTTTGCGTCGTGCGATCACTTATTCGGCTCAACCTGTTACCTGTACGAATATGGTTATCGATCGGAATTCTGAGTCTTAACGAGTTAATTTTATGAAGCTACCTAAACTACCTACTGTACTCACTGATTTTAAACCAGAAATCGGCTTGATCCTGGGCTCGGGCCTTGGTTTTTTTGCCGATGATCGGATCGAAATCCTAGGGTATCTGCCGTATGCTGAGATCGAAGGCTTCCCAGTCTCAACTGTGCCCGGTCATGCTGGACGATTTGTTTTCGGAAATGTGGATGGCCGTCGCGTGATTTGCATGCAGGGGCGCTTTCATTTTTATGAGGGCTATCGGATGGATCAGTTAACTTTACCGGTTCGAATGATGTATCAACTCGGCGTGCAGACCTTGTTTGTGACGAATGCAGCAGGTGGGATCAATCCCAGCTATGTGCCGGGCGATTTCATGTTGATTCATGATCATATCAATTTCCTGGGCACCAATCCGCTGATCGGTGCGGCTGTTGATGTGGGCGTACGCTTTCCAGATATGACGGAGGTATATGACAAAGGCTTACGTCAAAAAATCCGCGAATGGGCGCAACGCCAGAGCATACGTTTACAAGAAGGCATCTATCTCGCCACCACTGGGCCTAGCTTTGAAACGCCGGCAGAGATTCGTGCTTTCGCAATTTTGGGTGCCGATGCGGTCGGCATGTCGACTGTGCCAGAGGCGATCGTTGCACGCCAATTAGGGATTCGAGTGGTCGGACTTTCCTGTATCACCAACGCGGCGGCTGGAATATCCTCGGGTCCGCTCTCCCATGAGGAGGTGGCTGAGACGGCAGAGTGTGTGCGCCTACAATTCGCTGACTTACTCGCTGCTGCAATTGCTCTTTCTTAACTCACTTAAAGGTATCCATTTTATGACGACGGAATTAAATTACCATCCTCTCGGTTAGCATCACTTGACAATCTTGCGCGATCGAGCGCCACCGACAGCGAATTTCCGTCGCGCCAGCTCAGGCATTACAGGCGTTTGGGTGATAGAAGCCGCAAAGCGATTAGAGTTTGAAGCAGTGACCGTTCACACTCCATTGGCGTCGACCGAAGGCGCCGCTGTCGTGCAAGCGGTGGTGTTTGTGCCGTTTTTTCAGCAAGCAAGCTTAGGATGCTTAAGCTAGCGATGGAGATTATTCTGGATTTGACAGTCGGCTACATTGGTTTGCAACCCGACGAATCCACTGTGGGGGTGAGTTATTATTATTCGAAGATGCCAGAGATGCATGAGGCGAAGCAGGTCTTTCTGCTAGATCCGATGTTGGCTACTGCGGGTGTGGCGGCCAATCGAACGAACGTCTGAAGGGCTGGGGCAGAGCGTCTCATGATGGTGTGTATCATTGCTGTGCCAGAAGGCATAAACCTTAGAGGCTGACTGTCAGATGTAGGCATCATCACCGGGGGCATTAATCGTGAGCTGGATGCGGACCAATATATTCGTCCCGTCCTAGGTAATTTGGGCGACCGTTTCATTCGGCACCTGAAGTGTTAAATAGATACGGCATCTTGCCGCGTATCGTTAATTTTCGTAATGCCCTGTCAACTGCGCGAGTAGATCTGGAACGACCTGTAGCTTGTGCGGGTTGATGATCACTTGGGCGGCACTATGGCGGCCTTCTGGGCAGGCGAACGGCAGTATGATCGCAGGGAGGAAGGCTAGGCTGGCTGGTGCGATTAATTGTAGAATATCTTGTTCCAATTGATCGTTCCAAGCTGATTTTTCGGGAGTGGCGACAGGACTGATTGGTAAAATGAGGTAATCGTAATCGTCGAAGAATTCTGTGAATGCGCTGCGAATGCTCTCTTGAATGTGTGCAGATGCGTCGGCTGTTTGTGGCGTGCAGTCGATCCCTGCTTGAATGCGTTTGAGTAGGGCAGGATCGTATTGGTCGCGATACTCTTCGACCCAGTATTGATGAATCGAATGCAATTCCCGAGCTTCTAAGGTCTGATAAGCTGTGCTGCCTTGTGAGAGCGTTTGCCGAAGTCGAGTGCCGACAGCTGGATCGTCGTCGATATTCAGCTCACGAGTGAGGCCGAGTAGCCCTGACTTGATATCGGCAGAAACTGCGCTCGAAAGCTCGCTGATTAAGTAGCCGCGGGGTGCATCAGCTGAATGGAATTTTGAGACGCGATGGAAGGCTCGAAAAGTCGTGGATAAATCGGCAATGCAGTTATTCACCCAACCGACCGATTCGATCGACGGGGTTATCGGAAATACGCCGTCGCGTGCATAGGCATTGTTGCCCATGCGGAATCCGAACAGGCCATGGAATGCTGCTGGGATACGAATGCCTCCCCCAGTATCGAGACCGAAGGCCAGTGGAACTAGGCCTTCGCTGACTGTGCGGACTGCTGCGCCTGCACCGCCACCGCAAACGTATTGTTCGCCGTCGCTATGTTTACAGTCGCCATTGGTGAGGTTGCGCCCTTGTGGATCGACGCCGAATTCGGCCGGCATCGTTTTGCTGAAAAAGCAGGCGCCGAGTGTATTCAGTTTCTGATACAACAGACTGGAGTCTTCCAACGGCGCTTCGAATTGGGCGAGAAATCGAGCGCCGCATTCGGTTGGCATGTCTTTGACGTCGAACATGTCTTGCAATACATAGGGCACGCAGGCGAGGGGGCGGTCCTCATCCGATGCCGCGCTGTTCAGTGCCTGCAGTAATTGTTGTTTGAATGGCGTCGCCGCGAACCATGTTTGGCGCTCGAACTTGGTGAGCATCTGCAGACGAGCGAGGAATTGATCCGCCACACGTTCGGGGGATTTTCGCACCAGTGTGCGCCATTGTTCGAAGTTGAGCCGTATCGCTGCCATCGCTAGATTTAATCGCTGCCGAAGCGGCGTTCCCATTCGTTCCAGCTGACTTCGCTGAAGGTCGGTTTGCCGAACGGAGAGGTGTGTGGGGTGTCGCAGGTGAGTAGGTCTTTGGCGAGTTGCTCGACGGCTTGATCGGTCAACGAATCGCTGCGTCGGTAACTGCCTTCGACGGCGAGGCGCGCGATGGCCTCCGAGTCGAGTGCGCTTGGTTTGCGCATGCCGCCGCGTTGGCGAATCAGATCGACGAGATCGCGGATGAAGGACTCGGCCTGCTCGGGAGAGAGCCATGTCGGCACTGCTTCGATACGGTAGAAATTGCGTCCGAACTCTTCGACTTGAAAGCCTTGCGCGTTCAACTGCTTTAGTTGCGATTTAAGCGCTGCAGAAGCCAGTGGCTCGAATTCGATTGGATGCGGGATCAGTAATCGTTGGCTAGTGGCGTTGTCGTTTTTGAATTCTTTACTGATGCGTTCAAAGCGCACGCGTTGGTCGGCGTGTCTTAGGTGCAACATAACTAGTCCGCGGGCGGTATCGAATAGTGCATAGCGCTTCTTTAATACGATAATCAAACGCCAGCCGGGAGTCGTCTTTTGTGCGGCAGAGGTTGCTGCGGCAGGCGCTGGACATACATCCGGAGTCGAGGTAACTGCTTGCGGTGCAGAGCGAATCAATGCTGTGGGAGTCGTTTTGGTGACTTCGGGACAGATCGGCGCGCTTGGGGTGGGGAGGATCGCGAATTTCGGTTTTTCGATGCCTGCCACTTTGACTGCGGGGGAGGCGTTCGTCTCGGCTTTCGCGTGAGTCGCACCCGCAATTGGCGTCACTGCTTGCGCGATATCATCGGCACGGGAAGCGGCCAGAGTCTCTGTTATTGCATTCAGCACGAAGCGTCGAATTGCGCCGTCGTCGCGGAAGCGCACCTCACGTTTGGCAGGATGGACATTAACATCCACTTCTTGCGGGTGGATTTCGAGAAATAGAAATGCGGGCGGAAAGCGGCCTTTTTGAATGCGGCCATGATAGGCGTCGAGCACGGCTAGACTCAGCGTGCGACTATCTACTGGGCGGCGATTAACCAGTGTGACAAGTTCGCGACGGGTCGAGCGTCCCACTCCTGGCTTTGCTGTCAGTCCTCTCAGGCGGAAACCGGTCTTCGAATCACTGACATCGACGGGGATCAAATCATCCGCAAGGTTGCGGCCCCAGATTTCGGAGATTCGGTCGCGCAGGTTTTCGCAGGCGGGTGACTGAAAGACGGTGCGCCCATTTTCCAGCACGCGGAACGCGACATTCGGATGCGCCACTGCGAACAGGCGACAATTATATGTGATGTGAGCAGTTTCGGTGGAATCGGTCTTTAGGAACTTGCGCCGCGCGGGCACAGAATTAAACAGATGTGCGACTTCGACCACGGTACCAACCGGCATGCCGCAGTCTTTTTTCTCAATCATTTTTCCGCCGTTGATTAAGATCTCGGTGCCGTGCTCCCAGTCTTTCGAACGGGTGCGCAGGGTAAATTTGGAGACCGATGCGATGGAGGGCAGCGCTTCGCCGCGAAAGCCGAAGCTGCACACTTCGTTGAGGTCGGCAGCTTCACGGATCTTACTGGTCGCGTGGCGCTCTAGGCAGAGCAGTGAGTCGTCCGGTGACATCCCCTTGCCGTTGTCCTCAATGCGGATGTAGGACTTGCCGCCGTTGCGGAACTCGACCTCGATCCGAGTCGCGCCAGCATCGATACTATTTTCGACTAGTTCTTTGACCACTGCGACTGGGCGCTCAATCACTTCGCCTGCGGCGATTTGGTTGGCGACTCGGTCGGAGAGTATGCGGATCGAAGACATGTTGAATGCAATAACCTGCATTCTGTGAAGCAGGACCGCCACGCTGCAAAACAATTTATCTATAAACGAGTTTACTTAAGTCGCGTCTCGCATAATTTCGAGACCATTCCAGTGCGTGGGTGACCCGCTCAATCTTTTTAAACGATTTATAATAAGCCAGATGCAAAACCGTCTCTCTCACGAGAATAGTCTCTATCTCAAGCAACATGCCGATAATCCAGTGGATTGGTATCCCTGGGGCGAAGAGGCCTTTGCCGCCGCGGAAGCGTCGGGCAAGCCGTTGTTGGTCTCGATCGGCTACTCCGCCTGCCACTGGTGCCACGTCATGGCGCATGAATGTTTCGAGAGCGACTACATCGCGAAGCTGATGAATCAGCACTTTATTTGCGTCAAGGTTGACCGCGAAGAGCGCCCCGACGTCGATCAAGTTTACATGGAAGCGGTGCAGATGATTCAGCAATCCGGCGGCTGGCCCTTAAATGTTTTTTGCCTGCCTGATGGTCGCCCGTTTTTTGGTGGCACGTATTTCCCACCCGAAGATCGCGGGCAGGGCTTGATTCCATGGCCGCAGGTGTTGATGCGTATCTCTGATCACTACAAGCGCTCCCGAGCCGAGCTAGAAGAGAATGCGGATGCGATTCAAAAAAACATTATGGCTTCGACCTTGGCCGGCAGCACTGGTGGCGCACAGGGCTCGTGGGATAATGCATTCTTGATTGAGGCAGCCAATGGGATCTGCGGCACACACGACGATCAATATGGCGGGTTCGGTGGCGCCCCTAAATTCCCACCTTCGATGACCTTAAATTTCCTACGCTCGCTCCGCCGTAGCGCGGCAGTCGATGCAGAGCCAGAGCTCGGCGAGCGTATCGATGCGGTCTGTCACACAACGCTGCGTGCGATGGCGCATGGTGGATTGTTTGATCAGTTCGGTGGTGGATTTGCTCGTTATAGCGTCGATCCGCATTGGTTGATTCCGCATTTCGAGAAGATGCTTTATGATAATGCATTGCTGATCGATGCCTACACCCGCGGCTGGTTGGACAATCAAGATCCGCTTTACGCTGCAGTCGTCGAAGAGACGATTGGCTGGTTGGAACGCGAGATGAGCGCGGATGCCGGCGGCTTCTATGCGGCGCTCGATGCGGATAGCGAAGGCGAAGAAGGGCGCTACTATGTGTGGACGCCCGAAGAGATCGATTCGGTGCTAGGGCCGACTGAAGAAGCCCGCGAAATCCGTCTGGCTTATAACATCACCGCCGAGGGTAACTTTGAACATGGCAGTTCGAATCCCGCGTTAGTGGATGCTGATATCGGTGTGCGTGACAAACTCGCAGCTGCTCGTGCGAAGTTATTGGCGCATCGCGAAGCCAACCGTGTGCGTCCCGGCAAAGATACCAAGATCAACACCGCGTGGAATTGTATGTTGATCCGTTCGATCGCTGATGCTGGATTTTATTTCAAACGTCCTGAGTGGCTGCAACGTGCGCGCAAAGCGGCTGATTTCATTTGGGACGAACTCACCGAACAGCAAGACGGAGCACTGCGCTTGAAGGCTGTGTATTACCAAGGTTCTGGTGCACAGGTCGATGGCTTTTTACATGATTATGCGCTGGCGGCAGAGGCCTTCTTGGCGATTGCGTCGAAGATTGATGTCCTAGAGACGGGGGCATCCGCTAGGTATCAGGCGCGTGCACAAGCCTGTGTCGATAGTGCACTGCGCTATTTTGAGGACCCGCATGCGATCGGTTATTTTTTTACTGCTGAAGACACCGAGACACCTGTTGCGCGTCGCAAAGAGTGGTTCGATAACGCCACCCCTTCGGGTAACGCCGCCTTGTTGCACGCGCTTTCTGGGCTCTACGCACTCACCGGTGAAGCGCGCTACGACATCGCTCTGCGTGCTACGCTGCCTGCCTTTGCTGATTATGCACAGAAAGTCGCCGCCGGCGTCGCTCATGCACTGGAAGCGGTGACCACGCACGCCATCGGCATCGCCGTAATTAAAGTGCGCGCAGGTGTCTCGCTTGAAGGCTTGCAAGTCGTACTCGCAGCAGCACCGTGGCGCCGCACTTTTATACAGACCACGACTGCCGAGCAATCCGCTGACTATCAGGTCTGCATCGGCACGCAATGTCTGCCGCCAACGGATGAACTATCTGAAGTGGTGGAGGTGCTGTAGGGCTAGCAGAGCAACTCCCTCCTTCGTTTGGCGATGGGGGAGATGCCGTGTAGTGGTAACTTCACATCGAATTTCTTTACTGGGCAGTTGTCCTCAGCTGATTTGTATCGGTCGAATGGCTGCTGTGCAGCTCGATCATCGGTAATTCCCAAACGGATTCGGTTTGCTCGGTAATGGTAAAAATGGTGGCCCATTCACGTGTGAGACTGCCGAGTGTTTTGAGGGCTGCGTCGCTCCAGCCCTGCTCGGTGATTTCGCGCACTAAGTAGCTGGCGCCCCCTGTTGGAGGCCGTGTGACAAAATAGTATTTTGTGGTTTTCCCATCGGGGCTGGCGGGGATGAGCACGGCAGGGTTACGCCGAAAGGAAAGTTCGAGTATTTTACGGCCATCGCGGCGTGCGGTATCGACGGCAAAGCGTTTGTCATCGCGTGTGTCACGGCGGCTGCACCAGACGAGCTCGAAGGGCTGGCCGGCTTGCGTTAGGCGATTCGCTAAGGTCAATAAGTCGCCGTCAAAGCGTGGCACGCGTTGTTGGATCTGCGTGATGAACGCGTCGGATGCGATCGGTGCAGTGCGTGGCGGATCGAAGACGACGATACCATAGCCATGCACGGCGACATCACTGTAGTCTTTTTTGAATTGATTGCCCCAGGGGTTATGAAAGCTCATCTCTTGGCGGCGATCATCGTAGCCGACAATTATACAGCCATGCCCCATGCTGCCGAATACTCCGGGGCGAAAGGAGATATAGATGGGACCGGTCTCGACTAGGGCGCGGCGTATGGCGGGTAAGATTATGGCATTGAATTCTGCTTCGCCCTCCCACCGGTGGGTGCGGCCCTCAAAGCCGAGCTTGCCCATGGCCAGTGACATGTCGCTGGGGTAGGTGCCTTCGTTTGAGATGGATGCTTCGGAGGAGAGCTGTGCGATTTGATCCTGGTCAGTTTTGATGCCGTGGAAGCCGGCAATCATTGCGGCAGAGGCAGGCACGCAGAAATTCCCTTTTTGCGTGACCATCGGCACCCGGGTACATTCAAATTTAGTTGGCAGCGGCGGTGTGGCGGGTGCCTGTGGTTGGCCCGCTGAGAGGATCGAACAGAACGCAACGAGTAGACCATGTCCGACGACTTGGATCGATCGGCATTGCGGCCCGAATCTGTTAGCGCTCATTCCGATGCTAGCGGATGGCCGAAGCGACGTTGTTTTGCAAATTGAGCGCGCGGGCAAAGGTATACTCAAATACCTGCGAATTGCCATTTTGACTGACCCATTGAAGATGCTGATTGGCAGCATCGGTTTCGCCCAACAGCCGTAGGTAAAGCCCGATGTAAGTGTGTGCTTCGGTTTCTTCGGCGGAATTGGTGACAAAACTGATGAGATCGGCTTCGCCTATTTTCTCGCTTAAATAATCAATCACTGGCGCGGGCCATTGATTGACCGGCTTATTTTTGTTGGCGTATTCGAGTGTGCGCAGGGCGTTTTGGGCATCGCCTGATTCATGGTACGAGAAGTAGGCAATTAGCAGCGGATATGCGGATGTCTCACCTTTGCGGCTATACATGAGCGAAGCTTTTTTTGCGGTCTCAGCTGCGTCGACAAATTCGCCACGGCACATCTGTGTCCATGCCAGTGATTCGTAAAAAAACCCATTTACCGGCTGATCGACAGTAGCCATTTGAAATGAGGTGAGTGCGGTATCGAAGTCCTCTAAGTTAAAGGCGGCGAGACCGCGGCCATTCCATGCGAACGCATGTTGTGGGTAGTGCTGCACGATCACGTCGTAAGAAGCAAAGGCTTCTTGGTGGCGCTCTTGATCGGCATAGATCATGGCTTGCCCGAGTCGTGCAGAGAGGTCATTGGCGTCGGCCTGAAGTGCTTGCTCAAATGCGATCAATGCGTTTGCAGGCTGTCCGGCTTCGAGTTGCGCATAGCCTTCAGTGACAAGTGGGCTGGGACTGAGCGCGAAGTCGTTGCCTGTGTCCGCATGTAAAAAGGGCTGTGTTAGGATTAAACTAGTGACAACGAGAATACGGACGAATCGACTCTTTTGAGGGGGGGTAAATCTGTTGTCTGACAAACGCATAAGAAAGATAGAATAGCTTACATCATTGCGGGGACAATGCCAATTTATAGGCTTTTTTATTGCGAAATAAGGGATGTGC
>DJBY01000035.1:0-4989 GCA_002430605.1 Opitutia bacterium UBA5964
GACCAAAAAAAGCGCCCTCGGAGGAGGGCGCTTTCGAAAATATGATTAAACCGCCTGCCTAGTAACGGTAGTGCTCAGACTTGAAGGGGCCAGTCGGCTTGACGCCAATATAGCCTGCTTGCTCGTCACTCAAAGTGGTGAGCTTGCAGCCGATCTTCTTGAGATGCAGACGAGCAACTTCCTCATCGATGTGCTTCGGCAAGATATACACGCCAGGGGTATATTTCTCGACCTGCTTCCAAAGTTCGATTTGAGCGAGCGCTTGGTTGGTGAAACTGTTCGACATCACAAAAGATGGATGACCAGTAGCGCAACCGAGGTTCACCAGGCGCCCCTTAGCGAGCAAGTAGATGCTGTGGCCATCGGCGAAGGTGTATTTATCAACCGCACCTTGTATGTCCGGTTTGATCATTTCAACTTCAACCCCTGGCATGTTATTGAGCGCATCCACACCGATCTCATTATCGAAGTGACCGATATTACAAACGATCGCTTGGTCCTTCATCTTCGACATGTGGTCGGCCGTAATGATACCATAGTTACCAGTGGTGGTGACGTAGATATCGCCCCAGCCGAGTGTGTCCTCGACTGTCAGTACGCGGTGGCCTTCCATCGCAGCTTGCAGTGCACAAATCGGATCAACTTCGGTCACGACGACCTGTGCGCCCATCCCCTTAAGCGCAGCAGCGCAGCCTTTACCCACATCGCCATATCCACAAACGACGCCGACCTTACCCGCAATCATTACGTCAGTTGCACGTTTGATGCCATCGATTAGTGATTCGCGGCAACCATACAAGTTGTCGAACTTCGCCTTAGTGACAGAGTCATTTACATTGATCGCAGGGACGAGCAGCTTGCCGGCGTTGTGCATTTCGTAAAGACGGTGCACACCAGTCGTTGTTTCTTCAGAAACACCTTTCCAGTCTTCCACAACCTTGTGCCAATGATCATTGGAGAAATTCTCCGCTTGGATCTGGTTAAGCAGCGCTTTGATTACGGACTCTTCTTCGCTATTGGAAGCTGAATTCACCCAGTCACTACCATTCTCGAGTTCGTAGCCTTTATGAATCAAGAGTGTTGCGTCACCGCCGTCGTCGACGATGAGTTGAGGGCCCGAACCGTCTGGCCATGTGAGTGCCTGCTGTGTGCACCACCAGTATTCTTCGAGTGTCTCGCCCTTCCAAGCGAACACAGGCACTTCAAGGTTCTTCGCAACGTAAGCCGCTGCATGATCTTGAGTGGAGAAAATATTGCAAGAGCACCAACGCACGTCAGCGCCGAGCGTCTTCAATGTTTCGATCAAAACCGCAGTCTGAATCGTCATGTGCAAGGAGCCCATGATACGCACGCCCTTGAGCGGCTGCTCAGCGGCGTATTTCTCGCAGGTCGCCATGAGGCCGGGCATCTCGAATTGTGCGATCTCGACTTCTTTGCGACCGAAGTCAGCAAGGGTGATGTCTTTAACTTTGAAGTCTGCTTTTGTTAGTGTATCTGTACTCATAGTATTTTAATAGTTTAGAATATTTTTTTGCCCGTTAAGGAACGTGAAGATGACGCTAAGCTTACTTAGTATTTGCAATACGATCGCATTAAAAATGCGATTTTTCGCAACACTTAGCAGTCAAGGTGAATTACAACGCGGCCTTAAGTGCGTCTGCTTTGGCGATCGATTCCCAAGGAAGATGTTCCTTAGCAAAGTGACCATAGTGAGTGGACTCTCGGTAGATCGGGCGGAGTAGATCGAGCTGGCTGACAATGTCGGCTGGCTTGAAGCTAAATACTTTTTGCGCTGCGGCGGCGATTTGCTCGTCGCTGACAGTGCCGGTGCCAAATGTATCCACGTGGATACTGGTCGGGTAAGGATGACCAATCGCATAAGCGACTTCGAGTTCGCAAGCATCTGCGAGACCCGCCGCGACGATGTTTTTCGCCACCCAACGTGTGAAATATGCCGCAGAGCGATCGACCTTCGAAGGATCTTTACCAGAGAAAGCACCCCCACCGTGACGTGCCCAACCGCCGTAGGTATCAACGATGATCTTACGACCAGTGAGACCCGCATCGCCCTGAGGACCGCCGATAACGAAGTTGCCAGTCGGGTTGATCAAATATTCGGTCTGATCGTTTAATAGCTCAGCAGGCAGCACCTTGCGAATTATCTGCTCGATGCAAAATTCTTTAATCTCAGCGTGTGTTACGTCTGCGGCGTGCTGCGTGGAGATCACCACATTCTTAATAGCAACCGCCTTGCCGTCGACATATTCGAGCGCGACCTGGCTCTTCACGTCAGGGCGCAGCCAAGGGATCTTTACATGCTTACGCTGATGCGCGATCTCACGCAGCAAGTGATGTGCATACATCACAGGTGCTGGCATGAGTTCTGGCGTTTGGTTACACGCATAGCCAAACATGATGCCTTGGTCGCCTGCTCCTTGTTCGGCGGTATCTTTACCCGCGGCCGCGGCCGCATTGACACCTTGAGCAATATCAGAGGACTGAGCTGTCAGGATATTGGTAATAAACACCTTATCGGCATGAAAGATATCGTCGTCGTTGGTGTAGCCAATATCACGAATCGCTTGGCGCACGATCTCTTCGTAGTTAAGCTTCGCTTTGGTGGTGATTTCGCCAGCAAGGATCACGCAGTTACTCTTGACCAATGTCTCACACGCCACGCGGCTGTGCGGATCCTGCTCCAAGCATGCGTCGAGCACACTATCAGAGATATAATCGGCTACTTTGTCTGGATGGCCCTCGCCAACTGACTCGGAGGAAAAGATGAAGTTTTTACTCATAAGCCAGCTACTATTGCCAATCATTTAGAATAATCAAGCAACTTATCAACATATCAGGATAAATTGATATGTTAAACGAGCCTCGCTAAAGATTACTTTTTCCGCAGAGATCCAAACCACTCCATTTAGCAGAGTTTCCATTTACCCTGACCATGACACCTTCGACCGATCCACTCTCACTTCTTAAAGCGACATTTGGGTTTGATACCTTTCGACCAGGGCAAGAACAGGTCATTCAGACGCTGCTCGAGGGGCGCAGTGCGAGCGCGATCTTTCCGACCGGCTCGGGCAAAAGCCTGTGCTATCAATTGCCTGCCCTGCTACTACCTGGGTTAACCTTGGTTGTCTCCCCGCTGCTGGCGCTGATGAAAGATCAGATCGACAGCCTACAGGCACGCGGTATCGCAGCGGAACGCTTGGACTCCAGCCTCGACGAGGAAACTTACCGCCGCGTCACTCAAGACATTCGTGGTGGCCAACTAAAACTGCTCTTCGTCGCTCCCGAACGCCTCGGTAACGAACGTTTCCTCAATCTCATCCATGGACTCCCGATCAGTCTACTCGCGGTGGATGAGGCGCACTGCATCTCATCGTGGGGCCACAATTTCCGGCCCGACTACCTAAAATTGGCCAACGCGGCCAAGGAGCTTAAGGTCGAGCGTGTGCTCGCGCTCACCGCCACAGCGACGCCACAGGTCTCCGAAGATATGGCGCGGGCCTTCGACATTGCCGAATGCGATATCGTCAACACTGGATTCCATCGTCCCAATCTAGAGCTACGCATTACGAGTTGCCGCGATGCCGAACGTGCCGCGCTCTTAGAGCAACGCCTACGCGAGCGCCCCGCCGGATCCACCATCATTTACGTCAGCCTACAACGCCATGCCGAAGAGGTCGCCGACCGCCTCGTCCAAGCAGGCTTCGACGCCAAGGCTTACCACGCGGGAATGAAATCCGAGCAGCGCGTCGCCACCCAAGACGCATTTATGAACGGCGAAGTGCCGATCATTTGCGCCACGATCGCCTTTGGCATGGGCGTGGATAAGTCCGACATCCGCTACGTCTATCACTATCACATGGCCAAAGGCTACGAGAGCTACATGCAAGAAATCGGCCGCGCCGGACGTGATGGCCAACTCTCAATCTGCGAACTGTTTGCCTGCGCGGACGACTGCACGGCATTGGAAAACTTCGTCTATGGCGACACGCCTGATCCCGATAGCATTACATCCATCGTCACCGAACTACTCGGTTCCGATGATGAAATCGACATCGCGATCACCGACCTCTCACGCCGTCACGATATTCGGCAGCTAGTGGTCAACACCTTGCTCACTCGCTTAGAGCTAATGGGGATCATTCGCGCCGAAGGTCATTACTATGGCAATATACGCTTTGCGCCGATTGGCAGTAGCGCCGAAATCTTAGCACAGTATCCAGACAACCAAGCCGCATTTATCCGCAAGATCTTTAGCTGCGGTACCAAAGCCCGCAAGTGGATCAGCTTAGACATCGACAAGGCCATCGCGCACACTGGTCAACAACGCAGCGTGATCCTGCGTGCGATCGATAGCCTACAACACAAGGGTCTCGCCGAACTACAACTGGCCGGCTACCGCCAACGCTTTCGCCGCCTAGAGCAAGATGTCGACATCCCTGCCCTGTGCCAGCAACTGGCAACCACGTTTAGCCAGCACGAACGAATGGAGATCAGCCGGATCGAGTCGATGCTGAGTTACGCTCAACACGGCAGCTGCCTCACCGCCAAGTTGCTCGACTATTTCGGCGAATCGATCGATCCCTGTGGCCACTGCGGAATTTGCTTAGGCGATCAGCCAGCGCAGCTACCGACCCGTCAGCACGCCAGTATCGAAAGCTATGACTTGAGCCATTTCACCGCTCTGGTTGAGCAAAACAGCAACGCCCTGGCCCGCCCGCGACAACAAGCTCGCTTTCTCTGTGGCCTTAATTCGCCAGCGGTCTCAGCAACGCGTGGCCTACGCGGCAATCAGCAGTTCGGCAGCTGCGCCAAAGTGGCCTTTGCCGATGTGCTAGAGGCCCGATCGGAAACATAGCATAATGGTCGAATCCACGGAAGATTGCAGCACCTCAACAGCGTATCGGAGACCAGTAGCGTCCTACTCAACGATTACTGCGAGGACCACTTAAAGCGATTCCGCAAAGCACTGGA
>DJBY01000035.1:5267-11152 GCA_002430605.1 Opitutia bacterium UBA5964
ATCAAACACTTGCAAGATTAGGCATATATGATTATACTGGATGTTGATATATATCATTAGTGAAAAATCGTCTTAAAGCACGGTTGCCACATGCGAGCACCAGTTATTAGGAGAGCGATTTAGCACTCTTTAGCTCCAGTGAGTAATTGGCGAATAAGTGATTTAACCTCAGTTATTCGTTTATATGGAATCGGTATTTTCCGGCAGTCAAATAGCATTTATCGGCGACTTCGTCCCGAGGCAATGTGGCATCGCCACCTTCACTCATAACCTCTGCGCGGCAGTGCAAGAAGCATGCCCCGAAGCGCAATGTATCGTCGGCGCGGTCAATGACCATCAGCACAGCTATGTATACCCACCCCAAGTGCGTTTCGAGTTTCATGAGCGTGACCTCGACTCATATCGTCGCGCGGCGGATTTCCTAAACATCAACAACATCGATGTGCTGTGCCTACAGCACGAATTCGGCATCTACGGGGGAGCAGCCGGCAGTCACATACTCGCCTTACTGCGCGACGCAAAAATGCCGGTGATCACGACCTTGCACACCGTGCTGCAAGAGCCCGATAATGCACAGCGCCAGGTCATGCTTGAGCTCATAGAGCGCAGCCAACGCTTAGTGGTGATGGCGCAGAAAGGCGTCGATATATTACGCGAAGTTTACCACGTGCCGGACAAGAAAATCGAACTGATCCCGCACGGCATACCAGACATACCGTTCATCGACCCGAATTTTTACAAAGACCAATTCGGCGTTCTCGGACGAACAGTGCTCCTCACCTTCGGCTTGCTCAGCCCCGCAAAGGGAATCGAATACGTGATCGACGCGCTTCCAGGGATACGCGAAACACACCCGGAAATTATTTATATCGTGCTCGGTGCCACCCACCCAAACCTGCTCGCCAGCGAAGGCGAAAACTACCGCTTGCAACTTGAACGCCGCGCCGAAGCTCTGGGCGTGAAAGAGCACGTGATCTTTTATAATCGCTACGTAAATAACAAGGAGCTCAACGAATTCATCTCCGCAGCGGACATCTATCTAACCCCTTATCTCCACGAGGAGCAAATCACCTCTGGCACACTCGCATATTGCTTCGGCGCGGGCAAGGCGGTCGTCTCCACCCCCTACTGGCACGCACAGGAATTGCTCGCGGAGGGAAATGGCACACTCGTGCCATTTCGAGACTCTGAAGCAATCACCGCAGCGGTGCTCGGACTGCTGGACGACGACCTGAAGCTACAATCAATGCGAAAGCGGGCCTACCTGCTCGGCCGCGAAATGATTTGGCCGACCGTCGCCCAGCGCTACTTGGAGACCTTTAAACAGGCGCGCGGTAGTCGAATCAAAGAACCGCGCAAAGCGTTCGGCGATCTAACGCTCGACCGGAAACCCTACCAACTGCCACCGTTCAAACTCGACCACTTGTTTCGGATGACCGACTCCACTGGTATGTTTCAACATGGGATATACACAGTGCCTAACTTCCACGAAGGCTACTGCACAGACGATAATGCCCGCGCGCTGCTACTCACCGTTCTGCTCGACGAGATCGGGCAAACCGGACGCAGCAAAGAAATCGAACGCGCGGCTTCCAGCTATCTTGCATTTCTCTTCCACGCTTTTAAGCCAGACACTGGCCGCTTCCGCAACTTCATGAGCTTCGACAGAAAATGGCTGGAAGAAACAGGCTCGGAGGACAGCCATGCGCGCGCCGTATGGGCGCTCGGCGCAACGCTCTGGCGCTCACAAAACAAGGGGCATCGCAAGCTAAGCAATCAGCTATTTGACCAGGCGCTACCAGCTATAGAGGGCTTCACCTCTCCACGCGCCTGGGCCTTCGGTCTGATCGGCATCCATGAATATTTTAGGCGTTTCGAAGGAGATCTCGAAGTCAGCCGAATGCGGGAGGTCTTGACCGAGAAACTGCTCGTGTTGTGGCGGCGCACGAATGCTCCCGACTGGCCATGGCTGGAAGATATCGTCTGCTATGACAATATGCGCATCACCCATGCACTCATCCTAAGCGGTTGCTGGATGCCAAACCAAGAAGCACTGGAGGCAGGGCTGAGCGGACTTCGTTGGCTGATCGAATTGCAAACTGCACCACAAGGACATTTCCGCCCCATAGGCTCCAACGGATTCTTGCAGCGGGGCAAAAGCCCCGCCGCGCAGTTCGACCAGCAACCACTTGAAGCGTGTGCAATGGTTAGCGCCAGCCTGGAAGCCTTTCGGGTGACCAAAGATCCTTTTTTCTCACACGCTGCCCAGCTCGCGTTTGAATGGTTCCTCGGTCGCAACGATCTGGATCTGCCACTCTACGATCCGATTACCGGCGGTTGCCACGACGCCCTGCATCAGGATCGGATCAATGAAAACCAAGGAGCCGAGTCCTGCCTGTCGTTCTACCTCAGTCTGGCTGAAATGCGACTCAGCCAAAACCCCATCCAACTCCATAAATCATTATGAAAAAAATCCCTATCAAACGTTGTGGATTACAGTTCCTTCCAGATAGCTCACGCGTGCTGATCCGCCCCTTCATACCAGGCTCCACTCAGCGGATCATCCAAATCATTGGCCGCGGGCTCGCCATGAGCGAAGCTGCTGCGAAACGTGAAGTCGCAACAGTCATGCGCGATTTCGGCTCCAGACATATAGAGATCGAACGCTTACTCATTGAAATCTTCAAACAGGTCGAGCCTCACCTATTCACAGACAGCCCGCTCACACACGCACGCCAGTTGCTGATCGGTGCGCTCTTTACCGGTGAGTATGCGCTCGAATCTGCCGCGCTCTTCAATCCCTCGATCGTCCTACATCCTGACCAAGACGGACTCCAACCGAATAGTGTTCGATTTATCATGAGCCTGCGCGCGACTGGCGAAGGACACATCTCATCTATCGAATTCCGATCTGTCGTGATCGACGCCAAAGGCGTAATCGAAGCAGAGCCCGTGACACGATTCGTCACCGCTCCGGAGATTCATCCGAACCCGAGCTACAATCTCGATTCATTCACCATGAAACTCCATGAGATGGGCTTTGAAAACGAATACACTGCCGCGGTGATGGAGGCACTTGATGGCACTTTCACACTCGAGCAACTGGATGATAGTCTGAGGAATTTCTCCCATCGCGCGCATATCGTCACCCGCGAAGAACAACGCACACTTGAATGCGTGCGCTGGTTGGCGAAATCAAATTATGAGCTCAGTTTTGAACCAAGCACCGCCATGTCCGAACGGATCCTCTTTCCCGTATCAATCAATGAGTCCAACGGCATCGAGGACGCCCGTTTTGTCAGGTTCATCGACGACGACGGCACTGTCACCTACTACGCCACCTACACCGCCTACAACGGACGTGTGACCCTGCCCCAACTACTTGAAACCTGCGACTTCCTCAATTTCCGCATTCTGACACTCAACGGCAGTGCCGTCGAAAACAAGGGGATGGCACTCTTCCCTCGCCGCATCAACGGCCGCTACGCAATGCTCTCACGGCAAGACGATGAGAACCTGTTTCTGATGTATTCGGATAATCCGCACTACTGGAACAATCCGAAAAAACTCATCGCACCGAGATATCCATGGGAGATGGTCAAGCTGGGAAACTGCGGCTCACCAATTGAGACCGAAGCTGGCTGGCTCGTGCTGACCCACGGAGTTGGGGCGATGCGCCAATATTGCATCGGTGCTGCGCTCCTCGATCTCGAAGATCCCTCAAAAGTGATCGGCCGCCTGCCGGACCCACTCATTCGGCCGAAAGGCAACGAACGCGAAGGCTACGTGCCAAACGTCGTCTACACCTGCGGAGCGATGCTACACAAAAAAACACTGATTCTGCCCTACGCAATGAGCGATGTGGCAACCGCAGTCAGCACACTGTGTATAGACGAATTACTGGCCGCACTGCTGGAAAGCGGCTCCTAAAACCCGCCACTTTAAGCGAAAATAGAAGAGCCCAGCTAGCTTCCAGACTTCTGCATGGACTCACCCATGGACTGAAAGTCCTCGCCCAAGCCCTTCCAAGTATTGCAACCGGAAAGCGCCAATAGGGCGACTGTAAGCACTGTCGCTAAAAGTAATTTTTGTATTGTTTTCATGAGTGATTAAACAAGTAAAATATCGCACTGTAGCAAGCAAAAGCTATAGGCTCGGCACCGCATCCAACAGCTTGCGCGTATAGGGATGCTGCGGGTTATTATAGATCTCCTCAGACGATGCTTGCTCAACGATCTTGCCTTCAGTCATGACCAAAACCTGATCGCTAATATGCTCCA
Source organism: Opitutia bacterium UBA5964 (assembly GCA_002430605.1). Lineage (GTDB taxonomy): Bacteria > Verrucomicrobiota > Verrucomicrobiia > Opitutales > Coraliomargaritaceae > Lentimonas. Next base: position 9,548 of record DJBY01000035.1, read on the forward strand.
CCACCGCCAAGTCGTGCGCGATGAAAAGATAGGTCAAGCCCAGCTCATCTTGCAGATCCTGAAGTAAGTTGACGATCTGCGCCTGCACCGACACATCCAGTGCACTGACTGGCTCATCACAAATAATAAATTCCGGCTCGACCGCTAGAGCCCGCGCGATACCGATGCGTTGCCGCTGGCCACCACTAAACTGGTGCGGATAGCGCTGCATAAAGTCTGCACTCAGCCCCACTTTTTCCAACAAATCGGCGACCCGTGCCACCTTCTGAGCTTTCGTCCAATCCTTAAAATGAATATCCAGTGGTTCCGCAATAATACTGTAAATGGTCATGCGCGGATTGAGCGAACCAAAGGGATCCTGGAAAATTACTTGGATCTTTTTACGGTATGCAAAAAACGCCGAGCGTGAAAGGTGCGCCAAGTCTTGGCCCTCGTAACAAATTGAGCCCGCAGTGATCGGCACCAGTCCCGCAATCGCACGCCCCGTCGTCGTCTTACCACTGCCACTCTCGCCGACCAGTCCAACAGTCTTACCGCGCGGCACATCAAACGACACACCGTCCACTGCATTCACATGATCCACCGTCCGTTGCAGAATGCCGCCTTTAATGGGGAAATGCACCTTAAGGTCACGAACGGAAAGGAGTGGCGATTGGGCTGATTGGGAGTCGGTCATAGTATCGATCAAGGGAAACGTCTATAGATTTCCCTACGATGTAACACTCGATAAAAGATAATCTGACCTTCTTCAATGGAAAACCCAACTCGATAATCGCCGAAACGTCGGCGATAGTAACTGGAAAAACCACTCATTTTCTTAACCTGCGTTAAGGCATCAATGCACTCACAGTTGATACAATCCTCGAAAATAAACTTTTTAACCCGAGCACGCGGCTCTAAGGGCAGTTTTTTCAAATCCTTCAAGAAGCTCTTCTTGAATTTAACCTCCATGGGTTATGAGCTCAGCTCCTTTTTTACGTCTTCGAGCGAAACAGACTCCTCTGCCTCAACCTCCTGCATCGCCTGAGCCAAGCCTTTATCAAGTAACGCTTCCTCAATACGCTGAAAAGTCGCATAATCAATCACAACGCTTTTGATCGCGCCGCCTTCGTCGGTAATAAATGATTTAGAGATTTCCATTCGATGAATGGTACGCATTCATCGCTGTTTCGCAACCTTTGATTCCGAGAACAAGTTGCACTTGTCACACAAACACAGATGCCTAGCCTGCCAATCAATGGACTTGAGCACCTATCAGACAATGGACCCGCACCTGCTAGTCGGCGTGGTCAACACCGTGATCCGCAACCACTGCGACTCTCTGGACGAACTGTGCAAAACACACGACCTCGATGCCGACATCCTCACCGAGCGACTCGCAGCGGCTGGCTACGACTACATGCCCGAGCAGAAGCGATTCCGGTAAAGTAGCAGCGACACGACAGCCGAATTGCCAAGTGGAAGCTTACGGAAAATACAGCGACAAGAGTGTCGCTTCTACAATTAATCCAGTGCCATCTCTTTATCAATCGTCGTCAGGCGATGCTGCTTAGCTCCCAGCTTCGGAATACATGCGATCAATGCTTTGGTATAAGGATGTTGCGG
>DJBY01000035.1:11361-30865 GCA_002430605.1 Opitutia bacterium UBA5964
TTGTGCGTGATCAAGACGATACTCATACCGAGTTTTTCACGCAGCTCACGTAGCAGATCCATGATCTGCGCTTGAATCGTCACATCCAAAGCGGTCGTCGGCTCATCTGCCACTAACAGCTTCGGCTCACAGGCTAGCGCCATCGCAATCATTACACGCTGCTGCATACCACCACTCATCTCATGCGGATAGGCCTTGTAGCGTTGCGCCGCATCGCGAATTCCCACTAGCTCGAGCAACTCCACCACGCGCCCCTTTACATCAGTGATATCTGCGCGGTGTAACTTCACCGCCTCCGCGATTTGATGCCCCACGGTAAAAACTGGGTTCAGCGAGGCTGACGCCTCTTGGAAAATATAAGCGATGCCTTTACCGCGCACGCCACGAATTGTTTCGCGATCCATCTCCAGCACATTCTTTCCTTCAAACAGAATTTCACCACTGACGGTGCAGGTCGGCGCCTCTGGCAATAAGCGAGTGAGCGACATACATGTGACGCTCTTACCACTACCGCTCTCTCCGAGAATCGCCACCGTCTTCCCGCCTGCGTCGATTGAAAAATCGATCCCATGCACGACTTCATTGGATTCGCCACGCGAGTGAAAGGCGATCCGCAGATCAGAAACTTTAAGTAAATGACTCATATTTTATCCCAGATTTATAATTTTCTCTGTGCCTCCGTGCTTTAAATACATCCCCACGTTTCATCATCCCCTAGCGCGTTTTCATTTTCGGATCGACCACGTCGCGCAGCACATCGCCGAGCACGTTGTATGCAATCACTGTAACGAAGATCGCAAGGCCTGGCGTTAATAGCCACCAGAAGTTCAAATAAAACACCTTCACATCCTGCGCTTGTGAGAGCATCAGCCCCCACGATGCCGAGGGTTCTTGAATGCCTAGCCCCAAAAATGACAGGGCCGCTTCACCTAGAATATAGCCGGGAATCGAGAGGGTCGCGGCCACCAACAGATAACTCACTAGGTTGGGAAAAATATGCTTCCGTAAGATCACAACAGGCGACTGCCCCATACTTTCAGCCGCCATCACATATTGATTTTGCCGGAGTGACAGCGTCATACCCCTCAGCACACGGGCGGTGCCAGCCCAACCGATTAATGACAGAATTAGAATGATCACGAAAAACATCTGATCGGAAGCGAAGTGCGGAGCCAGCGCAGAGCGCAAAGCCAACAACAAATAAAGCCCTGGCATCGCCATCATAAATTCGACTAAGCGCATCGCTACAAAATCCATTCGACCACCAAAGTAACCGCTCAAGCCACCGACGAGAAATCCGAGTGTCGTGGTAATCGTGATACCCAGCAGCCCGATGAACAGCGACACACGGGAGCCGAAGATCAACCGCGAGAACACATCACGCCCAGTTGAATCACTACCGAGCAGATACACTCGACCAGCGTCCTCTTGGATCGTAAACAAATGACGCTGAGTCTTAAAAATCCCCAGGAAACGATATTCAAAACCCTTGCCAAAGAAATCGATGGGGTACCCCTTTCCCACGACTTTTTTATACTTCGCCTCGGTCGGATCGACTAATTCGTAGGCCTGAACTTGCAAGCCACCATCCTGAAAAATCAACGCTGTGGGCGGATGATAGGTGCGCTCTAGGTCTTGTTCATTCGTCGCATACGGTGCGAAGAAATCCGCAAAGACGGCAGCCGCATACAGGGCAACCAAGACCGCTGCTGAAACTGCCCCCAATGGACGCCGCAGCACTTCTCGAAATATACTGAAGAGTTTCATTCTATTTCTGCTTCTCCAAACGGATACGCGGATCTGACCACGCTAATAAAATGTCTGCCAATAGATTTCCCAGCACGAGCATCGAGCACCCCATCATCACCGAAGCCAATACGACAAACTGATCTTCTCTGAGAATCGATTGATACATTAGCTGCCCGATCCCAGGATACTGCAGCACGATCTCAACCATCAGTGCACCGCTCAATAGCCCCGAGAACGCGAAACCAAATGAGCTCACCAGTGGATTGATCGCATTACGCAAGGTGTGCTTAAATATCACCGCAAATTCACTTAAGCCCTTTGCCCGCGCCGTCGTCACGTACTCCGCGCGCATCGTATCGAGGAAATTAGCCCGCATAATTCGCATGATACTCGCGATCGAACCAATCCCGAGTGCCAAAGTCGGCAAGATTAAGTGATACGCCCGATCGCCGACTTTTCCAAACCAGTTCAAATAATCATACTCCATCGAAGTGGCACCTCCCAACGGGAACCACCCCGTTTGCGCCGCAACAAAGACAAACAACAACGCGAGAAAGAATTCAGGAATCGAAAGCGCCGCATACGCCAACGCCGAAGCGATACGATCAAAAATCGAATCTTTATAAACCGCAGCCAAAACACCGAGCGGAATCGCAATGCCCCACGCGAATACAAATGCGCTCATTGAAAGTAGGAAGGTAGCCCACAGGCGTTGTCCGATCAGATCGACAACTGGCAATTTATAAGCCCACGAATGCCCGAGGTTCCCTTGCACCACGTTGCCCAACCATTTCCAATATTGCACATACCACGGACGATCCAATCCAAACTCGATTTCAATCGCTTGGATTAGCTCTGCTGGCACATCGCGTTGGGCTTTGACGGGCGTCAGAAAGTCTCCAGGTGCGAGACTCATTAAAATAAACACCAGCATCGTGATCCCTAGGAGCAAAGGAATCAGCGTCAGGAATCGTCTGAAAATAAATGCGCTCATGGATTCGGCTCCGCCCACAGTGATTCTTGATTCCAAGTCACCCCACCGAGCGGAGTGGGATCGACATTCTGCCATCGATTACGATAGCCGACAAAGTCCTTCGGGCTGACTAGAAAGATCAGCGGCTGTTGCTCAGCTAGAATTTCCTGCACTTCGAAAAAATACTTCTTACGCACCTCAACATCAGTATGCCGGCCAATTTCAAGCATCAGCGCATCAATGCGAGCCTCCCACTCCGTCGCAGGCTCAACCTGTTGCGGATACCATTGATGTAAGCGGCCACCACTCATCAATATATCTTTACCCGCATAAGGATCTGGCGCTCCACCGCCGAGGCCAAGCATGCACGCTTCATAATCAAATGAATCTGATGTCTTATTGATGATTGTATTAAAATCTAAGAACTGCAGTTCGACGTCAATACCGAGCGCTGCCATGTTCTCCTTAAACACCGTCGCCATCTCGACACGTAGTCCACTACTCGAGTTCGTCATCAATGAAAACTCGACTGAATTGCCAAGCGGATCTTTCAACTGACCCGCTTCTAAAGTAAATCCCATTTCAGCAAATAACTGTTGCGAGGTCTCCGGCGAGTAGGGGTATTTTCGAATTGCATCGTTATACCACAATTTGCGTTTAGGCGATACGTAGCCATGCAAAATATCGGCACGATTAAAATACACCCCGCGAACAATGCCTTCGCGATTAATGCCATGCGAAACCGCTTGGCGGAAACGCTGATCCGAAAACCACTCGAATTTATACGGCTCCACATACGCAACACCCTCGGCATCCTTACCAGGATTTAAATTAAACCAGATAAAGTTCGTCTGACTCGAAGGCCCCATGTCGAGCACGGTATAATCGAACCGTTGCTCACCACGCTTCACCCATGCCACATTATCAGGCCCGATTGATTCAAAATCCGTCAAGCCCTGCGCAAAGGCAACATTACTACTATTCTGATCCTGCACGATCTTGGTAATCACCCGCGCCACATAAGGCAGTCGCTCTCCCTTTGTATTCACCTTCCAATAATTTGGGTTCTTCGCAAATACGATGCGTTCACCAGGGCGATACGATTCGAGCACAAACATGTTTAGACCCACAATTTTCCATGGCTCATTGATCGCCGTCTCCACACTCCACTGATCCATCAAGGTGCCATCATCAAAAGACACTTGTAGCACATGCTTGGGCAAAATCTCTACACCACCACCAAACAATAGAAAAGGCGCATACACCTCTGGAGTCGTGAAGCGCACCGTATAATTGTCTAACTTCTCAACCAGAGGCTCTTGCCCATTGATAAGCTGTCCAAAAGTAGAGCGCGAACTGTAGCGATATTTCACACGACCATTTTCATCTAGCACGGGCTCACCAGAATCAGCATCCAGATGCTTCGCGAAAAAACAGCCCCAGGTAAACAGAACATCGTCTGCGGTAAACGGCTGGCCATCACTCCAATGAATTCCACGCCGCAAATGAAAGGTGTACTGAAGATTGTCTGCCGAGATCTCCCATGACTTGGCAAGATTCGGTATCACATCGCCAGTATTCGGGTCCAGCGTGGTCAACCCTTCCAAAATACGCCCAATCACCGCCGCTCCTGCCATTGTCTCGTTGACCAGAGGATTGACCGTCGCCAAATCACCCGCAAGCGTTTCGACGATAGTTGAGTCAAACTCCCCTGCTGGGAAATCAACCACCAACGCATCTGCGGGAATCGGCGCCACCACACCGATCAATGGTCGCTGCTGCTCGGAGCCACATCCCGACAGAATTAACGACGCAGCCAGCAACAGCTGTAACCGAGGTGCAAATATGTCGCTGGGATAGAGTGCCATGTAAAAGTCTTACCAAAGCGCTCTCCCTCGTTTGTTCAACGCTTTTTGTAAGTGATTCAAACCCAGAAGTCAGATCGTTTGACAAAGCACGACTTGACAATGCTCAATTGTTCACCTAAACAAGTGAACACTATGAAAGATCTCACCACTCGGCAGCAAGAAATCCTCACTTTTATCGAGCATTACGAATGGCGCAACGGCTACTGGCCGAGTATTCGTGACATCCAAGAAAAGTTCGGCTTCGCCAGCACCAATGCCGTGATGGGCCATCTCCGTGCACTTGAGAAAAAGGAAATGATTGAGCGCATCCCCGGCCAGGCCCGCACCTTTCGCATCAACCGTCCAGATGCACCCGAAATACCCGAGATTCCTGAGGACGCTACCGAAGTGGTCGACATTCCCATCATGGGCGACATTGCCGCTGGCTATCCCGATCGTGTGGAACCCGCTGGTGAGATTGGTCGCTTACAAGTCGACATACAGAGCGCAGGCTTTTCCAGCCGTCGCCGCAGCTTTGCACTTAAAGTCCGAGGCGAAAGTATGGTGGATGCCGAAATTTACGATGGTGACATGGTGATCATTGAGCCACGCGATGCCTATGATGGCGACATCGTCGCGGCACTCATCGATGGCGAAACCACGCTCAAACGCTACATCCAAAAAGGCGGCGAACCTCCGTACCTCAAAGCAGAAAACAAATTTTATCCAGAGCTTTACCCAGTTACTGAACTCTGCGTGCAAGGCGTAGCCAAAGCTGTCGTCCGCAGCTTGTAGATTTATGTGAATCGTGATGTATCGACTGCTGTGCTTTGCACAGTAAAGGCCGTGTAACTGGAACGACAGAAAACCGCTGCACACTCAGCTGCGCCCATGCGTCCTTTGTCGCTGTTAGCCAAGCAGCAGTCTCTGACAGGTAAGTCGAGAGGCGAACAGCTTCATTGCATTGCCCGTAATCAAGGGGCTGTTCCAATCGAAATCGGTTTGCGAATTCGCGAACTCCGTGTTTGTCAAGAATCGGCAAAGACGTGACGAGGACCACTCGTAAGCAAGCATACGCATTCTACGTGACCAGCACAACCGCTCAACAGTGCTAATACAAATTCGCCTTCAGGCGTTTTCGAATACGTAATAATCCAGCGATCATCCCCCATGCATCGCGCAGCGGCTTAACCTTACCTCCGGGCATCTCCCGCCATGGGATACGCAACTCCTCGATCCGACTACCCTGCGCCTCTAGCGCAACCAGTAACTCAACATCAAATACCAAGCCGCGCTCCATCAACTGCTTCGATACCGCACGATACGCCGCTGCAGGAATTACTTTTGCACCACACTGCGTATCCTCAAATTCAAGACCCACCAAGCCGTGCACTAATTTAGTAAACATGCGGAAGCACAGCACTCGCAGCCATGGACGTTGGACCGGCGTATCCACTGCGTCATGACGAACACCAACAACACCAACATCAGGACCACACTGGCACGCATGTCTAAGTAAACGAAGGATTGACGGGGCATCCACCGCACCATCCGCGTCGACAAAGGCCAACACGTCGGCATTGGGGCATGCAGCCCACGCCTGATAAATCGCACCGCCCTTTCGCGAGCGCTCGGCAAACAGCATCACTTCGACATCCGAATAGACGACTGACAGACACTCAACCAACGCTGTGACCTTAGCCTGCTCCAGCTTAGACGAACCATCATCCGCCACGATCCAACGCACCAGCAAGTCCGATTTTGACAGCGCCTGCGCCAACTTTGGACCGAACAATTCCAACCGTTTGCAGTCGTTCCAAACTGGAGTCACCAATACAATCTGTTGTTCTGAGGTAGGCACGGTTGATAAGTAATAGTGACTACAGAATCAACACAACGGCAAAGCAAGATTGCAGACGGCAAATAAGTCGCTTCATATAGAACCACCTCACAATGTCGCAACGTCTCCTCATAATCGTCACATGGATCGGTATCGTTATACTCTCGTTAACGTTACGCCTGCAGAACTTACAAGAACGTCCGATCCACGCCGACGAGGCGACCGGCGCACGCATTCTCGCACGTCAATTAGCTGGCGAGGACTACCAGTTTGACCCACAGCATTTCCATGGCCCGCTGCTCAGCCTGAGTTCACAGCCGATCGCGCGCAGCCGATCCGAAAACTCCTGGAGCGAACTCTCCACGACCACTTTGCGTCTCGGCTCTGTCATTGCCGGCCTACTAGTGGTATTTACCCCGTTACTATGGAGACGATCCATCGGTTCATGGGGCGCATTGGCAGCCGCCGCACTGTTAGCGAGTTCACCGCTAATGGTGTATTACAATCGCATGTATATTCATGAGAGTCTGCTAACTCTGTTGGCGATGTTGGCCTGCGCAGCAGTCTTTCGCCTCAGCCAACAACCGAGTAGGCGCATCGGCATCGCTGCAGGGCTCTGTATCGGTCTGATGTTTGCCACCAAAGAAACCTTCGCCATCTCGATACTCGCGTGGCTACCAGCCGCAGGTCTCTGTTGCTGGACACAACAAACAAATGACGCGCGACAACTCTGCCCCAACCTTCGTCTCTATCTATTGCCTAGCGTGTTTTTAGCGATCACGGCAGCATTCACCGCCGCCTACTTTTACAGCGATGGCTTTCGCTCCATGCAAGGTATCATTGACGCGGTGCGCACCTACCTCGTTTACGAGACCACCGCTGGCCACGAAAAAGGAATGGGCTATTACTTCGAGCTTCTCTTATGGCCAAAGCAACAGCTCGGCATTTGGTGGACCGAAGCACTCATCGGGCTGCTTGCATTGCTCGCGATCGCATTCGCCGTGGTGAAGCGTGTGCTGAACCCTGGGGTTATCTTTCTGGCGGTCGCGACGGTGTGTCACGTTATTATCTACAGCTGCATCGGCTATAAAACCCCTTGGCTGATGATGGTGCCATGGGCACATGCCTGCCTTCTTGCGGGCTATGCCTTTAGCTATTTGCCTGATTTAAAAACAAGATCACGCATTATACTCACATTACTTCTACTCACTGGACTCGCCTACCAGACCAAACAAAGCATTCATGCCAGCGGCCGCCTAGCTAATGACAGCCGCAATCCTTATGCTTATGTGCCAACCAGCACAGATGCACCGAAGATTGAACGCTGGCTACAAGAGTTGAGCGCGTTAGCCGATGCACCAGTGCTCTCCCCCATCGCCGTAATCGGTCAAGAGTATTGGCCACTGCCGTGGTATTTACGCACTTTCGAAACCGTTGGCTACTGGCCGACTCCGATCCAAGGCATCACAAACTTGCCAATCATTTTCGCGATGCCCGCACAGGATCAAGCCTGCGATGATTTACTCGCAGCCTCCCATACAAAACTCCCGCGCGGCCTACGCGCAAACGTCGCCGTCACACTCTATCTACGCAACGACATTTGGCAGCACTGGATGCGCACCGACGAACAATGAGCCATATCCATCAATTCGACCACCACGCGATGAAGACTACCTTCATGCTTCGCATCGTCGCCGAAGATGCGAAACTCGCCCATGATGTCGCACACGCAGCGATCGTGCTACTGGACGAGATCGAAAACACGCTCAGTCGCTACATCGAAGGCAGTGATGTGTTTCGAATCAACCATATGCAGACCGGTCAAACACTGTTTATCAGTCAGACTTGCTATGACTGCTTACGACTGGCCGCCGAAGCACATGAGCACACCGGTGGCCTGTTTGACATCACCCTCGGGACATTGATCGAGCATCAAAAAAACAAGACTTCCGGTAGCGTCCCAGCGCTTAGCGGCACGCTCAGCATTGATCCAGATCGACCGCGGATCACATGCGTCACAGCCGGGCGAGAAATCGATCTCGGCGGCATTGGCAAAGGCTACGCGCTCGACCAACTCAAAGCCCTACTGGAAGACTGGGGCATTGAATCGGCGCTGCTCTGTGCAGGCGCGAGCACGCAGTTAGCCTTCGGCTCAACGACCTGGCCCATTGAACTGAGCGGCGATCACAATCAGCAGACCATTAATTTAAACAACCAAGCACTGAGCGCCTCAGGGATCGGCATCCAAGGCAGCCACATCGTCTCTCCCCACAAACGCCGCGGCCCCGATTACAATTTCAAACGCGCATGGATCTTGCAACCCAGTGCCGCGCTGGCTGATGCCTGGTCAACCGCTCTAATGCTGATCGATGCCGAACAGCTCCGCACCTTTGAGGCCCCGCAAGACACTCTGTACTTCGAAACCCCCTCCGGTATCCACACCCTGCAAAAGCTGCAAGCAATGCTGCCCGAGTGATTGCGAGTGGCAGCCTTCAATATTATGGCAGCTAAGTTGAAGCCGTCAGAGTGAGTGTGCGTTCTGAATTCTAGGAAACAAACTTGTTGTCGTCGCTCGTGCAGGACAGATACTCCCTCCTGAATATGCCAGAGCACACACCAGAAGACTCCGCCCAAGCGCCACTTGTTGATATCGTCCTACCAGTCGAGGAATCGGAGCACGTATCGGCGTGGAAAACCGCGATCGCCGAAAAACTCGCACTGCCAGAAGAGCGGATCGTCGATATGCGGCTACGCAAGCACTCAATTGATGCCCGCCAAAAGCAGATCAAGGTGCAGCTACGAATCGAAGTCGGCCTCGATCAGGCTCTCCCGCCTGAGCCGGAGCTGAAGCCCCGCTACGGCAGGACAACCGCGGATGCAAAAACGGTGCTCATCATTGGCTGTGGTCCTGCGGGGATGTTTGCCGCGCTGCGTGCCCTTGAACTTGGCCTTAAGCCAATCATTTTAGAGCGCGGCAAGGACGCCTCGGCGCGGCGCTTCGATCTCGGCCCTATTCTCAAAAAAGGCACCGTCATCGAGGACTCCAACTATTGCTTTGGCGAAGGCGGTGCCGGCACGTTCTCGGACGGCAAGCTCTACACTCGCGTTAAAAAGCGCGGTCCGATTCGCGATATCTACGAGACACTCGTCGCGCATGGCGCTCCCGAGCGTATCCTAATCGACGCGCACCCACACATTGGCTCAAACTTGCTGCCGAAAGTGGTCATGGCGATGCGCCAATCGATTCTCGAAGCTGGCGGTGAAGTCCACTTCGGCGCGAAGGTGAATCAATTCATTCTCAACGATGGTCGCATTTGCGGGGTAAACACAGTCGATGGCCGCGAGTTCCTCAGCGACCGTACGATCTTGGCAACCGGCCACTCAGCCCGCGATATTTACCAGCAGCTTCATGCCCAAAATGTGCGTCTTGAACAAAAGCCCTTTGCGGTCGGTGTACGCATCGAGCACCCGCAACCATTGATTGATAGCACGCAGTATCACTATCCGATTGGGCAAGAACGCCCACAGCTACTACCCGCAGCGAGCTACCGACTCGCCACTAAGATTGACAACCGCGGCGTGCACTCCTTCTGCATGTGCCCAGGTGGCTTCATCGTACCTGCAGCGACTGAGAACGATGAGGTAGTGGTCAATGGCATGAGTCTCGCACGGCGCGACTCCCCCTTTGCCAACAGTGGCATGGTAGTCAGCGTTGAGCCAGAAGACACCGCCCCCTTTCAGGCCGAACACGGCGTGCTCGCCGGTATCGCATTTCAAAAACAGTTGGAAATCGCTGCCAAACAAGCTGGTGGTGGCGGTCAAGTCGCGCCTGGGCAACGCGTGACCGACTTTCTAGAAGGCAAAACCTCAGCAAATTTGCCGAAGACCAGCTACTTCCCCGGCATTCAAAGCGCACGCCTCGACGAGATCATGCCAGAATGGATCGTCTCACGCATGCGCCGCGGCTTAACGCTGTTCGGTGAACAGATGCGCGGCTACATTACAGAGGAGTGCAACTTGATCGGCTTTGAAACGCGCACCAGTTCGCCGGTGCGTGTGCCGCGCGATGCAGATACACTACAGCATCCAGATATAGCGGGCCTGTACCCGTGTGGTGAAGGCGCGGGCTACGCCGGCGGCATCGTCAGCGCCGCACTCGACGGCATTCGCTGCGCAGAAGCGGCGGCAAACCACTGAGACCGCCTTAGTTAAACGAACGGCCACAGCCGCAAGTACTGCTGGCATTCGGATTGCGCACTTCGAAGCCTTTGCCCGTCAGACCATCGTCAAAATCGACAACACTCTCGTCGAGATATTCCAAACTCGTCTCATCAACCAGAAATTCGACACCGTTGTTTTCAAATACCTGATCGTCGGCCTTCTTATTATCAAAAGACATACCATACTCGAAGCCTGAGCACCCGCCTGCCTCGACCAAAATACGGAGTTTTTGCCCCTCGGTAGCCTTCTCGGCCTGCAACTGTCGGATTTGTGCCACGGCACTGTCTGTCAATGTGATCATGCCTTACAGCAAATGCGCTTCGGTGCCACTGTCAACTAACACCTACCATAGATCTATGACATGCAGCATTTTTCGTGCTAGATTGATAAATTCACTTGAAAAAACTTTTAAAAGACTTCTTATCCAGTCTGTGCCAAAGATAAAACAGATCTTCAATGAATTGCATTTCGAACTCGTGCATACCATTGCTGAGGGCGGAATGGGCATTGTATATGAGGCTAAACAGATGGGTGCGGGCCATTTTAGCAAGCGAGTGGCGATCAAGCTGATTCGGGAAGAATACTCAAAAATCGAGGAGTTTCGCAACAATTTCATCGGCGAAGCTCGCTTAGTCGCCGACCTGATCCACACCAACATCGTCCAAACCTATCATCTCGGCGAAGTCAGTGGGCAATATTTCATGACGATGGAATATGTGGACGGCATTACATTGGAAGACTTCATCCGTCGCCACACCGAAACTCACCAGTCCATCCCCGCCGATCTGGCGGCCTTTATTGTTTCGCGAATATGCCGCGGCCTCTCTTACGCGCATCAAAAATGCGACATCACCGGTCGCGCACTCGGCATCGTGCACCGCGACGTGAACCCGCGCAACATCATGCTCGCTTATGAGGGCGACGTTAAGCTCACAGATTTTGGCATAGCGAAAGCACTCGACCTCATGTATAATAAGGAAGGCGAGGTCATCGCCGGCAAAGACGAATACCTCTCCCCCGAGCAAGCGCGCCGCGAAGTAACCGACGGCCGTGCGGATCTTTTTAGCTGCGCCATTGTCCTTGCGGAAATGCTACTTGGTGAAAACATCTTTGAGGCTAATTCTGGCGAAGCCACTCGCCACAACATCCTCAAGTTGGCGATTCCCGACTTCACAGAAATGCGGCCTGGTCTCGATCCGCGCCTCGACGACATTTTACAACGCACCTTTCAACGCGACCGCGACAAACGCTATCAAACCGCACGAAGTATGCTCACTGCCCTAGAAGTATTTCTCTACGGCAAAGGCTACGGACCAACCAGTGAGAAGCTGGCTAGCTATATCAAAGACTTATTTGGCAACAACAACAGCAACAGCGCAGCAAAGCGCTGGGCACTAGGCGAGACACCAGGACTCGAACAAGACGACGAGGCCTAGCCCTCGACGTCGCTAAACGACCATGAGCTCACAAGGGTTCCAGCAAGTACAGAAACAGGCGCAGGCGCTCTTCCTAGCGCCTCAACTACGCAACTCCTTAAAGATTCTCCAAGCGCCGGCGGTGGAACTACGCACCTCGATCCTTGAGGAGCTCCTAGCGAATCCGCTGCTCGAAGAACTGGCGATTGATAGTATCAGCGTCGAAGAACATCGCGAGGCGCCTAACGCCAACGAACTCGATCAAGACGAAGAAACCGAGTTCAATCCAGAGGACTTCAGCGCTCTAGAACGCATGAGCGAAGACATGCGCGAGTACTACGCACTGGAGAATACAGGACAGAGCCACACCTCCGAGGATGATGAGCGCCGCGAGCACTTCATGAATTCGCTCACCACGAGTGTCTCCCTACAGCAGCATCTCATCGAGCAAGCTGAACTCACCGACTGCTCCGATCAAGAGCGCGAGGCTCTGCTCTACCTTATTGGCAGCATCGACGACAATGGCTTCCTCACAGAGACTGTCTCCAACATCGCCCTGACCAGTCGCATCCCTTACAGCTTAGTTAGCAAGGCCAGCGAAACGCTAAAAACTTTCGATCCGCCCGGCATCGGCACCAAAGACACACAAGACTGTCTCGCCACACAACTCGAACTACTCGGACGAGGCAAGACCATCGCAGCCCAAATCCTCCGCAACCACTTCCAACTACTCATTCGCCGCCGCATCCCTGAGCTTGGGCGTAAGCTTGGCGTCAGCGCAGAGGATATCCAAGATGCCATTGAAGAAATCGCGACGCTTGAGCCTGCCCCAGGCAAACGCTTCAGCCCAGACTCAAACGCAGTTATCGAACCCGATGCCACCGTATTCAAAGATGAATATGGCGAATGGCAGATCACCTTAAACAGAGACTACATCCCTCGCCTGCGCATCAGTAGCACCTACAAGGACATGCTGGCCAAAGGGACCCTAAATAAAAAAGAGAAGGAGTTTATGATCGAGCGCATGCGTTCGGGGAAATTTCTGATCAACTCGATCGAACAACGCCAACAAACCATCGAGCGTATCACACTTGAAATCCTCAAATTTCAAAGCGATTTCTTCGCAGCAGGTGTCTCCAAGCTACGCCCACTGACAATGAATACCATCGCGCAAATTGTCGGCGTTCACGAGACCACCGTTAGCCGCGCCATCGCGAATAAATACATTCGTACCCCACATGGCGTCTTCGCATTTAAATATTTCTTCACGCCAGGCTATACAGCGGGCAGCGGCGAATCAGTCTCTAATAAATCGATCAAAGACATGATTAGCCAGATTATAGAAGAGGAAAAACCCGCCAAGCCCTATAGCGACCAAGGTATCGTCAACATCTTAACCGACAAGAAGATCAAGATCGCCCGCCGCACCGTAGCCAAATACCGCGAAGAGCTCGGCATTCTACCGACCAACCTGAGACGACGATACGAGTAGTAACACCTTAGACCACCGCTTCTAGCACTGCGCTGCCGATCGCGTCGCAAACCAGACGGCCCCGATGAGTCAAGCGAGCATGCGCCCCGTCTCGGATCAATAGACCTTCGGCCTCAAAGCGACCCATCAATGGCTCTAACATGACCATCACTTCTGGCGCGGGGAAGCGCTGCGCAATGTCAGACAAATCAATTCCTGCATTCATACGCAGTCCAAAGATAATCGCGTCTGCCATCAAAATACTAGCATCGAGCGACACTAATTCGGTTTTATGCGGCTGCCTCGATTCCATCCCAGCGGCCCACTCGTTCAAATTTGACGGACGTTGATAACGCTCACCCCGATACTGACTCGCCGCCGAAGGGCCACAGCCGATCCACTCCATCATTCGCCAAGTATTAACATTATGTATACATTCCGCTCCAGCTTTAGAGAAATTTGAGATTTCGTATTGAGCATATCCCAACTCAGCGAGCAGCTCCCAACCTCGTTCGTAGAACCGCAGCTCGCGCTCTTCATCGATCTTCAGTTTCCCCTCAGATAGCTTTATATAAAGGGCCGTGTCTTCCTCAAAAGTCAGACAGTAAGTCGAGAGATGCGTCGGCCCCAGTCGAGCCGCTTCGCGAATCGCCGCTTCCCATTGCTGCATGGATTGGTTGGGAATGGCAAACATCAGATCCAAATTGGCCTGCGGGAAACCAGCGGCTTCGACTAAGCCCCAAGCTTTATAGATTTGATTGGGACGATGTAGACGGCCCAACGATTCCAGCAGTTTCTCATCAAAGCTCTGCACCCCCATCGAGACACGTGTCACTCCGAGATCGCGCAACACGGCGAGTTTATCCGCTTTAACCGTCGACGGGGCCATCTCGATCGTCCACTCCGCAGGTGCATTGCCCAGACGTTCCAGCATCGACCGCCCGAGGCGCTCCAAATCTTTGGCCGACAGCAACCCTGGCGTGCCGCCGCCCCAGAATACAGTATCCACGGTGCGGCTGTCGGAAATTAGGGCAAACTCGGTGTCCATCGCATTCAGATAGCGATCCAAGTCGCCGCGCCGCGGCTTCTCTTGGTAAAAGGCACAGAAATCGCAGGTCGATGCGCAAAACGGGACGTGACAGTAGAGACCCAGCGAAGTTTGCGCGGGATTGACAGTTTTCAGCTCTTTTCCTTGCAGGTACATAGCGAGAAGTCATACCTTCTTCCAAGATCTATGAAAGCCAAGCGCATTTTCCTCTCCTCTTTCCTCGTCCTCGCATTTTACCTGACTGGTTGCAGTGTCAAAATCGTCAATACGACGCCTGACATCGCCCCCGCCTCTCCGACTGGCAATTACACCTTAAGCGCTCACGCGCAGGTCAAGAAAAAGACCGTCGTGCCGAGCAGCCTGGAAGCCTTCGTCGTGATCGACGGCGAGCAGCGCGCAATGACAGCTGCCTCAACTGTGCAAAACCTCTTTGAATACGACTATCAAGCGCCGGTCGAAAAGGAGCTCACCCGCTTCTACTACGTACTCAACTTCGTCACACAAAAAGAGGACGAAGCACCCGTCTCTGCGCAGATCATCTCCGACCTTTACCAAGTTCAGCTACCGAGTCAGATCACACTGACAATTGATAAAACACGCGCGGCTGTCGGCACTCGAGTCTCGATCAATGGCCAGGGCTTTACAAATGAGGATATCGTTTTTGTCGATCACACGCCCGCAGAAACCTTCTTCACCTCTTCCACAAAACTGCAATTCCTCGTGCCAGAGTTAAAGCCAGATTTCGGCTACAGCATTGAAGTGCGCAGCACCACACGTGCACAGACCGCAGGCTACCTGCGCATCGACCCAGCCAGCCCACTCAGCGTTTTACCAAATCAGCTTAGTCTCAAACCTAGACAACGCCAAGCACTCGCCTTTGCACTCGATTATCCTGCCCCCTACGGAGGCCTTTATATTAATGTCACCACCGACATCCCCGGCAGCATCATCATGCCGGAGGTACTCATCCCCGAAGGTGCCCGCACAGTCAGTGCCACCATCGAAGGCGACAAAGTCGGCAGCGGTCACCTGTTCATCAACGCAAGCGGCCTACCCGAACTTGTCATTCCGCTTACGATCCGCTAGGTAGTTCCGTGCGCGCGAGTTTACTCGAACGCTGCTAACTGGATCTAATCGCAGATTTTGCTGCAGAGACAGTGCTATGAGGCACACCTTTGATCGCTAGCAATCATCAAATATTCGGATGGATTCAGCTCTTGATCTAGCATTCTCATCTGAACGATGAGTTCAGAATTCGGGTGAGTCTTGCCATACATTGACAGCATGAAGGAGATGGAGGGCACTTCCTTCGTAACTATCGAAGAATCGCTTAGATTCTGGCCATTAAGTATTTCCTCTAAATCAGCCACTTCCTCGGCCATATGACCGCGCAAAGTAATCGGGAGCCAAGTTTCTTCGAGCAGCGCTAACAATATTTTTTGAATACGTTTTTTAAGATTTTCAACCGTCGGCACAGACACACCGAATTGCACCTGACTTGGCGCCCAAGTTACTTGTAGCGGGGCGGCGTCTGCTATTAAGTTATTCATTGATAATGGTTTTATTTTGTTGGTTTTCATTTAGTTGAGCAAATTAGAACTGGGGTTTATTGAGGGTAAGACGGGGTGAAGAACGCATTCGTGCAATTGTTCGGAATGATTAATCGAAGCGCTAAAATCTAAATCACACCGTTGGCCCAAGTTCTGAAGTACCGCGACGAACTCGCTGTGGTCATACGCGCCGTCAGGACTAACGATCAGAATCGAGTTGCTTTTGCCCCCACGGTTGAACCATTCCTCGATCAAACAGATCAATTCCATTGAGAACATTGACGCGCTTTCACTATTAAAAGACATGCTGAACAAATCAGCATCTGCTAAATCTGCTAGAGCTTGATCCCAACACTCCGTAAACTGAAGAATATCCAGACGCCACAGCCGTAAATCAAATATCAACAGTTCACCTGATTCTTCGTGCGCATGATCAAAGATTAGCTTTATTCTGCGAGCAGTATCAACCTCGTCATAGACCAAAAATACAGTCACCACAGATACTTTCGATGCGTCATTGTTATATTTCATAGCTCCACGATTCTTCTTAATCATTTTTTTGGAGCGCAGATAATACACAAATCTCTAACGCATTACAATTAGGTTAATAGCGTTGCGTAACATGTCATTTAAACTACCCATCTAGGCAAAATACTTAGACGCAACTGAATACAAACCCCTCTACTCAGAAATACATCACATTTCTACGGTCCCAGGGCACGTACGGGTAAGGTAAGAAACGGAAAACCATCGGGCGTGTTCCAGCCTCGAAAGGAACAACAATGCGGTTCAAATATCGCTGTCGTTACTAACACATTTAGCCGCGTAGCAGATCAGTTCGGAAGTCGAATGAAGTTCGAGCTTGCGGCAGATGTTGTGACGATGCGCACCGACTGTCTTGGGGCTGATATTCAGTTGCTGGGCGATCTCGCCAGACGTCTTGCCATGCCCATATAATTGCAGTATCTCGAACTCGCGGTCAGTAAGTATAGCAATTGGAGACTGATGGCCACGTGCCCTTCCCGCAAGCTCATCCAGCACTTGGTTACTCACTACACGACTGAAAGCGGAACCACCCGCCAATACTTCTTTGATCGCATTGACGACCTCAGAACCATCGGCTTTTTTCATAACATATCCGCGCGCACCGGCACGCATCGCGCGCATGGCATAGACCGACTCATTGTGCATCGAATGCATTACCACTGGCAGATCCGGATCGATCGCCTTTAAGTCTTTGAGTAATTCGAGGCCGCTGCGCCCCTCCATGCTTATATCAGACAGCACCAAGTCGGGCTTGAGTCGAGCCACCGCCTTCAAGCCCGCCGCCGCGTTTTCCGCTTGCCCGCAGACCTTTAAATCCGGATCACGATCGATCCACTTGGAGATAGCCTCACGCATGAGGGGATGGTCATCAATCACCAGAATACGATAGGAGTGTTCGATCTCGGGAAGGTGATTTGAGTCATTCATGATTCAGTCCAATTAAACTATTACTGGCATGAAACCGAAACTTTATCCTTTTGCAAACGAAAACAAGCGAGTGCCACTTTACTTTCCTAAATATTGTTATCTATCTATCAATCAGGTGATTGACCTGCGCTCAATCCGATGCTGCTGTGATTCAGGGCTCCCTGGAAAATCTGGCCCTAGACAATTTAATAAAATAAGCCTTATCAGCTATTTTTCAGGCAGCCCTATTTAAACTCAGGAAAAAACGGGTTGTGCGCCTGTTCATTGGCAACAGTCGTCAGAGGCCCATGGCCTGGGCATAGGATCGTAGTCTCTGGGAGCGACAGAATCTGCTCGCGGTTGTTCTCCAGCGCTTGAGCATAGTGCTCGGGAGCACCCCCTTGAGACAGGCAAAAAATTGAATCCCCGACGATCGCGATCGGCGCACCAAGGCCTTCGATCACATAAGTCATCCCACCCGCCGAATGCCCATTGGTCTGCCGCGCTTGCACCTCGAATCCTTCAAATTCCAACCAATCACCATGCTCAAGCAAGTCCGCCTCACCGTATGGCTCGAGCTTAGGAGCAAACGCAATGCCACCTTCGATATGACTCAGCAACTCATCATACGCGGCAATATGATCGCGATGCACATGTGTGACCACTAGGGCCTGTAACTCTAAGCCCAGCGCTTTCACGTCGGCCAGTAATGCATCCACATTTGCCCCTGTATCAAACGCCACCGCCACCTTTGTTTGCGGACTCCACACCAAGTAACTATTCACCGTCATCGCTTCGTAACCAGCCACAGGAAAGGGTGTGTTATAGCAACGCAGCCCTTCCAGTTCAATTGGCTCAGGTTGCCACGCGCGATTTGCCATCGAAACGAGTGCGTCCGCATCTAAGGCAAGCACTGGGGCGACAGCACGTAAGCTGACCTCATCTAATTCAGCGTCTAACAATGCCACAACGGCTACCAGAGGTAGACCAGCCTGCTGCGCAAGTGCCTGCTTGCCTAGGCCCAAGCCAGTGGCAGCTTTCATCAGCACGTCTTCAAAATCGTCTTCAATACGTATTTTCATAATTTGCTAAGCAGACTTAAAAATACACGTGACCACAAGCACTGACGACCTAGCAGTAAAAAAAGACCCCAGCCGCTATCCTTAAGGTCGTGTACTTTTAGAGTAAGCCGAACAACTTCTTCCGCTTCGGCGCCTCTGGCTCGCGTGACTCCTCAGACGGAGCCTCTATCTCTTCCACCACATCAGACGGAGCCTCCGCGACTGCCACACGACAAGGCGCTTTCATCAAATGCGCATGGCGAAACTGTTCCGCTATTTTCCCATATAACAAAGGCTTACGATGGTATGTGATTTCATTCTCCTCAAGCTTACTAATATTACTATCCGTCAAACAGCCTGAAACAATCGTATACATACAATCGGGAAATAGCGCTTTCATCTCGATCACGAATTCAACTCCCTGCCCATCTGGAAGCCGATGATCGGCCACCACCAAATGCACTAGCATCGCAGGGTTTTCCATAATCGCACGAGCATCCAAAAGATTAGAGGCAGGATAGACGGTATTGTGCTGCTCCAACTGAAGCGTACCTATCGCAAGTAACTCACGCTCGTCCTCAATAAATAGTATATTCATAGCATGCTTATGCTAATTAATTTAATTAATTACAAGATATAATTAGTTAATAGCGATCCAATGACTATTCTCTAGATTAAATTCCCAATCCAGAGCTTGCATTCCGAAAAATCACCGCCATAAAAGGCCAATTATTTGAATGAGCCCAGATGGCGGAATTGGCAGACGCGCTAGACTCAAAATCTTGTGCCTTCGGGTGTCCGGGTTCGACCCCCGGTCTGGGTATTCTTTAAAGCCTCGTTTTCCGACGGGGCTTTTTGGTGCCTATTCATCCGCAAT
>DJBY01000037.1:0-7495 GCA_002430605.1 Opitutia bacterium UBA5964
CACCTCCATGCGACCGATGTTCAGGGCTGGCGGATTGAGATCAAGGCTTATCCCAAACTGACAACGATCGGCGCAATCGGTAACAAATCAGATCCTGAGGCGCCTGCCACATTTTTGACGCAGGAAGAGGTCAAGGAAATCGTCGCTTACGGCAACAGCCGTTATGTCTCGATTTTCCCCGAGATTGATATGCCCGGTCATATGGGTGCGGCCATCAGAGCCTATCCTGAATTGAATCACCCGAAGGACGTGCATAATAAGAAATATGCAATCCGCGGCGATGCCAAGGGGCGCGAGTTCTGCAAGACGGTGCTGACCGAGATTAACGACCTGTTTGACTCCGAGTACATTCACATCGGCTTTGATGAGGTCAATTACGGAGCCAAAACGGAGCTGTACACGGATCCCGAGCTACTGGATTTTGCCACAGATATCACGACCTTTATCAAAGAGGACCTAAAGAAGACACCGATTGTATGGGACGACATTTTTATGCACGGATTGGATGACAAAGATACGGTGGTGCAGTGGTGGCGCTACGGTAAAAATTACTGGTGGAAGCGAATCAAACACACGGTCGATGAAGAACTGAACCAGAGGCAGCAGCCCTTTATCGTTTCTCCAGCTTACTGGACCTATTTCGATATGAAGAATCTAGGGGGCGGATGGGCTAAGCCGCTTTCGCCAGCCGAAGTCTACAACTGGGATCCCTTTGGCGATATGCTCGGCAAGACGGAACACACCCGCGAACTCGCGCTCGGCGCGATTGCCTGCACCTGGAGTGAGAAAATCCCGACCATGAAGGTGTTCGGCGAACGCACTTATCCGCGTCTGGCCAGCTTTTCCGAGCGCATCTGGCGTGGTGGCAAAGAGGAAGCCCCGAACATTCTCAGCTGGCCGGACTACCGCGACCAGGTGCTGATCCCTTTCCAGCTCAAGCGCTACGATGCCCTCGGCTTGTGGTACTGGAGCAAGGATAAGCCAGAACTGCTGCTGAACCTGCCGGACGCTCGCAAGCAACTCAAAGACTCAGCACGGTCTAAATAGACCGATAAAAGGTGACGCTCCGACTCGCTAAGCTACACATTTAATAAAAAGAAAGATAAACAAAATGAAAAAAGTACTAATCGCATTAGCTGTTGTCGTGACATTCGCGTCCAGCCTTCAGGGGGGCAACCCCATCATCAAAAATATCTTCACTGCAGATCCGTCTGCACATCTCTTCGAGGGCAAGGTGTTCATCTATCCTTCTCACGACCAGGATAACCCGGACTGGTTCAATATGGTTGATTACCATGTATTCTCGTCAACGGATCTCGTGGACTGGACTGACCACGGCACCGCTCTGCATGTGCAGGACGTGCCATGGGCAAAAGAGTATATGTGGGCTCCCGATTGCGCCTACAAGGACGGAACCTATTACTTCTACTTCCCAGCCCGGGACCAATCGGGAGATTTCCGTATTGGTGTGGCGACAGGCACGTCTCCTGCCGGCCCGTTCATTCCGGAGCCTAAGCCGATTGAAGGAAGTTTCTCGATTGATCCCTCTGTCTTTATCGATGACGACGGTGCCGCCTATATGTATTTCGGTGGAATGGGTGAGCACGGACAGGCCAAGTCGCCGATGGTTGCACGCCTGAAGGCAAACATGAAAGAATTCGATGAAGAGCCCCGGAGCATCGAGGGCGCGAACTTCTTCTTTGAAGGCGCATGGATGAATAAGATCAATGGCACGTACTATCTTTCCTATTCTACAGGGAATAAGCACAAGAAATACAAGCCGAGTGCTCTAGCCTATGCGACGTCTGATTCACCCTACGGTCCATTCAAATACCAGGGGGTATTTCTAACGTCGGTGGGCATCTGGACGAGTCATCACTCGATTATAAATATCAATGGCGATTGGTATCTGTTTTATCACAATGGCGCCCTTGAGGGCGGGGGTAATAATAAACGCAGCGTGTGTCTTGATCGTCTCTATTTCAACCCGGATGGCACAATCAAGATGGTGAACCCGACCGGGGAAGGCGTGCCCGCCGTTATCTTGGGTGCACGAACCGAGGTTGCCCAACAGTATATTCCAGAAGCGGGTTCTCAGGAGCTGACTAAAAACAATCGCAAAGAGAAGCCGGTAAAAATGGACCCCAATCTGCCGAATGTACTGATCATCGGTGATTCAATTTCGATCGGCTACACTGGGCAGGTTCGCACTCAACTGAAGGGCACAGCGAATGTGATTCATAATCCGGGCAATGCGGAGGGAACCACACTCGGGCTTGCAAAACTGCAGGAATGGTTGGGTGATACTCAATGGGATGTCATCCATTTTAACTGGGGACTGCACGACCTGAAACACGTGACAGAGACCGGGGAGAATTCAAATAATCCGAACGATCCGCAACAGGCCGATTTGGCAACCTATACTGCTAACCTAGAAGTCCTCGTTCAGCAGCTGAAGGCGACCGGTTCCAAACTCATCTTCGCCACGACCACGCCCTATCCCAAAGGTGTGAAGCCTTGTCGCTTACCGGAAGATGCGGTTAAATATAATGCCGCAGCCTTGAACATCATGCAGGCCAACAACATTCAGGTGAATGATCTATACCGCTTGGCCTTGCCGAAATTGGAAACACTGCAGAGACGAAGAAATGTTCACTTCAATACAGAAGGTTCACAGGTGTTGGCAGATCAAGTCGCCGCCACGATTCAGAACGTTGTCTTACAAAAACAGAAAATATAATTATGAATAAAATTACAGCCTTATTAACGCTCGGTTCAGCACTGCTGATGAGCACGACTGCAAACGGAGCCGTAGATCTGTCGAATCCCGTCGGGGAGAGTGATGCGGCGTTTGAGCAGCGCATGGCGTGGTTCAACGAGGCGCGCTTCGGCATGTTCATTCACTGGGGCGCCTATTCGGTTCTCAGCGGGGAATGGCAGGGTAAACCTGTCCCGAAATACGCGGAGTGGATCCGGCATTATGCCAAGATTTCGCAAGCCGATTACCGCGAGGTCTGCAAACAATTCCAGCCCGACAAGTTTGATGCGGATGCGTGGATACGCAGCGCCCGCGATGCCGGCATGAAGTATTTCGTGATCGCCACCAAGCATCATGACGGATTCTGTCTGTGGGACAGTGCGTATACCGACTATGACATCAAGGATCTGGCCGGGCTCGATTTTGACCCTTTGGCGGAACTCAGCGCTGCCTGCAAGAAGTATGGGGTCCGCTTCGGAACCTACTACTCCATTATTGATTGGGAATATCCAACGCAGGGTCCCGAATTCTCGAAAAGCGGGGGCAAAGCGAAGTATTTCCAGTACATGAAAGACCAGATCCGCGAGTTGATCGAAAAATATGATACGGATATTCTCTGGTTTGATGGGGATTGGGAAAAGTGGTGGACCCTGGAAGACGGCGCCGAACTCTATGCGTATATCCGTGAGCTCAAACCTTCCATTATCATCAACAACCGCGTTTCAAAACGCTCTGAATTCAAGCGCGACTTCGGCACGCCGGAGCAGACCACGCCGGGGATGGATCTGGGCTATGACTGGGAGGCCTGTTGGACCATCAATGACACCTGGGGATTCAGGAAAACCGATACCAACTGGAAATCGACGCAGCAGCTCGTTGAAAAGCTCAGCGACATCGTTTCCAAGGGCGGCAACTTGCTGCTGAATGTCGGCCCGAAGCCGGGCGGTGCCTTTCCCGAAGCCTCCACCACTCAACTGTTGGAAATGGGGCAGTGGATGCAGGTTGCGGGCGAAGGCATCTACGGCACGGACAGTTCCGAAATTCCCCAACCGTCCTGGGGCCGCCTGACGCAAAAAGGGCAGTCGCTGTACCTGCATGTATTTAATTGGCCTGCGGACGGAAAGTTGGTTCTGTCTGATGTTAACATGCAGGCAACACGCGCATCCTTGCTGGGGGCAACAGAGCAGGATCTGCGGGTCACCTCAGGCGAAGAAAGTGTCGAAATCATTCTGCCTGGGCAGAAACCGGCGGGGCTGGTTCCGATGATCCGGCTGGAGTTTGACGGAGAGATCAAGGCGTTCAGCGTAGCGGATCAGCTCCAGTTAAAGGAAGGCGACCTGTATCTGCCAGCGGAGGCAGCGGCGATCAGACGAGGCCCAGGGCCGCTTCTGGCCGAGACGGGGGGACAGACGCTGGGAACCTGGCGTTCGAACCGCAGCCGAGCCGTATGGGAGTTCGAGAATGTATCGGCGGATGCGGTCTACGAGATCGAACTGATCTATGCGCTCGATCCCGCTGGCGATGGAGCCGGGTTCCTTCTTAAATGCGGCGCGGGCAAACTTTCCGTTACGATTCCGGCGACTTCGGGCCGGGACGATTACCAGACGCTGAACGTTGGAGAGATTACCGTTCCCGATGTGGGGCATACTGCTGTCACCCTGCAGAAACTGGCCGGTGATGCGCCGCACTTCAACTTGAAAGCAATGATCATGCGTAAGCAGCAGGCCGAGTAAAGCCGGACTGCACGGAATCGATGATTTGGAATCGAAAATAGAGAGATAAGAACCCCGCCGGGAGAGAGCATGAATATAAATCGACGACAGTTTATCAAAATAGCCAGTGCTGGCGCAGCTTTGGGTGCATCAGGCTCTTTCGCCTTCGGCGAATCCATGTTGAACGTTCCCTCGTACCTCAAAGAATATGAAGCGCTTTATGCGCGAGATCCGCGCCAGGCCGCCTTGGCCTGGTTCAAGGAAGCGGAATCCGGCCTTTTCATTCATTACGGCTTATACAGTCTGCTGGAAGGACATTACCAGGGCAAGCACTCCAGACCAGCCGAGTGGGTCATGAAGCAATGCAATGTTCCGCTCGCGGAATACGAGCAGCTGGCGGATCGCTTCACGGCTGAGAAGTTCGACGCCGATTTTATCACCGACATGGCGCTCGGTGCCGGGATGAAGTACATCAACATCACGACCCGCCATCACGACAGTTTTTGCCTGTGGGACACGAAGGTCAGTGATTTCAAATCCACCAACAGTCCGGCTAAACGCGACCTGGTGGCGGAGCTGGCGGAGCAGTCCCGCCAGAAGGGCTTGGGGCTCTGTCTCTACTATTCCCACGGCCGCGACTGGCGCCATCCGCATGGTCCCGAAAGCTTGTTCCCCGCCGCGGAAGTGGATTACCAGAAGTATGTCGATTTCATGAGCGCCCAGATGACGGAACTCCTTACAAACTATGGTCCGATCGCAGCCATCTGGCTCGATGGGATCGGCGGTGCCCGGAATACACAGAAACAGGCAGGAGGACGGGACGTTCTCAAAACTCAGGAGCTCTATGATCGGATTCGCAGCCTGCAGCCCCAGGTGCTGATCTCCTACAAACAAGGCTATCTGGGTACCGAGGATTTCATGGCGCCCGAGCGCCACTGGAAAGGAAAATCGGTCAAGCCGCTGGAGATCTGCGATACCCTGCAGGGCCATTCCTGGGGCTACGACAGCGCCGATGAAGGCCATCATCGTAAACCAAACGAGATTATGAAGATGCTGGCTGATGCCAAAGCCATGCCGGCCAACCTGCTGTTGAATACCGGACCGCTGCCAGATGGCTCCATTCACCCGGATGACGTAAAGACTCTCAAAGCAGTGGGGCAACGATTACGTAAAGGAGTAACCTAAAAAAAGAAATTATGATCACCAGATTTGTAACCGCTCTTAGCATCCTTTCGGCCGCCTGCTCGCTGCAGGTCGCTGGTAAACCACCTGTGGTGAGCCTACCGACCCCAAACATCGTGATCGTGCTGACTGACGACCTGGGATACGGCGACGTCTCGTTCCTGAACCCCGAATCCAAGGTGCAGACCCCGCACATGGATGCGTTGGCCAGGGCAGGGGTCTGGGCCACGGATGCGCATGCACCTAGCACGGTCTGTAGCCCCAGCCGCTATGCCATGCTGACAGGGCGTTATGCCTGGCGCGGTAAATTACGTGCAGGACGTTTGAACCCGTGGGAAGCATCCGCCATTGAAAAGGATCGCATCACGCTACCGAAGATTCTGAAAGCCAACGGGTATTCCACTGCCTGTGTCGGCAAGTGGCACCTCGGCTTTGACTGGCCGTGGAAGGGCGGCGAAAAACCGCCGGTTTCGGTCATCGGCAAAGGAACCAGCAAGGCGACCTGTGATTTGTTTGACTGGTCCAAGCCCATCCAGGGCGGGCCGTTGGGGGCTGGATTTGACACCTATTTCGGCGATGATATACCGAACATGCCACCATACGCATTCATCGAAAATGACCGGCTGACCTGTGATCCGGTTGATGTGGACGGCCGGGATTTGATGAAGCAGCAAACAATGAAGGGCGGCTATATTCACGGTGTCGGTCCCGGCGAAAAGGGCTGGCAACTGGATAAAGTGATGCCGGCCATTACAGCCAAAGCGGTCGAAACCATTCAGACACAGAGCAAGAACCCCGAGCCCTTCTTTCTGATGTTCGGCACTACCTCGCCGCATTCGCCCATTGTTCCGGAGGAAAAATTTCAAGGCGTCAGCGGAGCAGGGCCGTATGGCGATTATATTATTCAGACAGATGACGCGGTCGGACAGATTGTGGCAGCGTTAAAGGCCGCTGGAGTTTATGAAAATACGTTGTTGGTTGTCTCCAGCGACAATGGCCCGGCTCCGTTCATGCGTGCGCAGATCCAATCGCATCAGCACCATCCTTCCGGGCCGCTGCGCGGCTTGAAGCGTGACTTGCTCGAAGGTGGGCACCGGGTGCCGTTTATCGCCTCCTGGCCACGGGGCGGCGTCGACGGCGGTCGCCGCATTGATGCAATCCTTTCGCTGACCGACCTGTTTGCGACGATTGCCGGAATTGTCGGCGTGCCGTTGGAAGAAGGCGTTGCCGAAGACAGTCTGGATATCCTGCCGACACTGCGTGCGGATGCACCGTGTCGCAAGGAGTTGGTCTATCACGCTGCCAATGGCAAGCTGGGTCTTCGGCAGGGGCAGTGGGCCTATTTACGGCCGGGGGGAATCACCTCCGAGCCCGAGTGGTACCAGAAGCTGTGGCAGGGCGACTCCATGGATGCCCCGGGCTTGTTGTTCGATCTGTCCAGTGATCTCGGCCAGCGGACCAATTTGCATGATCAGTTTCCGGAACGCGTCCAGCGGATGGAGACGCGTCTTGCTGAAATCCAGAAAGGGAAATCCACGCGCTAACCTCGGACGTGAACACTGGCGTTCGGTGGCGGAGAAAAACACAAGCTAAGACACCTCCTCTTGGCAGCATATCCGATGTGTGAAGTTAGTGGTAAAAAAACGGTTCATCGTCATTTACCGGGGAAGCACCACTCTGAGCCTAATGTGGCGGGAATTCTGTTGGGGAGGGTCGACCTCCGTGTCGACCGCGAGCAGTTTAGAAATCACATGAAAATCAAAGATTCTCTATGGGCTGATAGTCATGTCAGCGTCTCCCGCATCGTTACCGGACGACGCGGAGGTCGTCCCTCCCAAGAGCC
>DJBY01000037.1:7672-13761 GCA_002430605.1 Opitutia bacterium UBA5964
CGGAGGTCGTCCCTCCCAAGAGCCAGAAGCAAATCCACCGCCCTCAGCATACATCAATGCCTTTCCCTCTAATCGACGAAGAACCAAAAAAACTCCTTCCCCTTGGCTCGGCGTAGCTCGGTTAGAGCGAAGACGGCTGCCAAGGGAAGGTGGATCGCGAAGCGAGACGGAAGGGTTCTCAGCCGTCTGCGTCCTGCATAGCCTTTAGGCGACGCTGGAAGCCTAAGCGTGGTTTGGCAGCTTGACGCAAATAACCGTGGAAACCCCTCCGTCTCGCTACGCGATCCACCCCTCCTGAAGAAAGCATATCCTTCTACATATCTTTGGATGAGTTAATTTACGTGAGTAAGTCTGATTGTCGGAACATATGCTGGTGTAGGACGCGGTTCTTTGCGTAGCAAAGGCCGTGTTGAGTCTTCGGTTGCACCATAACGCGCCCTCTTCGAGAGGCACGTCCTACAAACATCACACATGAGTACGGGGCTTTCCTGACCATGCTCACGTCCCTCAGACTTATGTATAAGGATATGCTTGGAGAGGAGGGGGGGGATCGCGAAGCACCTTCGACAAGCTCAGGGCAGGCGAGACGGGGTGGTGCCTTTTAGCTCAAACTGGTGGGGAGTCGGTATGACTTTCGATACCCCGCCGCTTGCCGCGGGGAGTTTCATTCGTTGGCAGTTAATTCTGAGATCATCATTGATTATCCAGTTAATCGCATGTTTTTGCTTGATAATTGATGATGGAGTCATAGTATATCCAGATGAATTACAAGCAAAGGTTTCTAGCCGATAAGCTTACCTCTCTCACGCAGCACTTTTCTGTGGTGGTGGTTTCCGGGGCTAGGCAGGTAGGGAAAAGCACCCTCATACAGGAGCACTTTCCGAGCTGGGAAAATATCGTGTTTGATCCAGTGATGGACATTGGCAACGCTCGAACAGATCCCGAACTATTTCTTAATAATCATCCCACACCTCTGGTGCTGGATGAGATTCAGTATAGTCCTGAGCTAGTGCCTACTATTAAGCGTATCGTTGATCGAAATAAACAGCCGGGTATGTATATCCTCACAGGCTCCCAACAGTGGTCGGTCCTGAAATCAATATCAGAGTCTCTGGCGGGGAGGGCGGTCTTCATTGATTTGGAGGGTTTTTCTCTTGGCGAAATAACTGAAACGCTTGCAGATGAAAATTGGCTTCAGCGTTACCTCGATTCGCCTCAGGATTTTTTAAACACCAGTCAACAGCGCTTACCTCTAGAGCGTAGCTTATATGAAATTCTCTGGCGCGGGAGTCTCCCTGAAGTAGATAGTCTGCCTTTGGACCTGATCCCTGACTATTTAGCCTCTTATGTGCGCACCTATATTGAGCGCGATGTTCGTTTACTGCTGGATGTAGATGACTGGCGTCAGTTCGGCAGGTTTGTTCAGCTTACCTCAGCCCTCACTGCGCAGGAGGTGAACTATAGTCAACTCGGCAGGGATGTCGGGGTGACTCCCCAAACAGCCAAGCGGTGGCTATCAATTTTAAGCAGCACATTTCAGTGGCACGAAACCCCTGCGTATCACGGTAACACCATAAAGAAAATAAGTTCTAAGCCTAAGGGGTATTTCGCCGACACAGGACTTGCCTGTCATCTCAATCGGATCTCATCGTTTAGAGCTCTAGAGGGGCATCCGCTCATGGGTTCTCTATTTGAATCAGCTGTGATGGGAGAGATTCGTAAACTCCTTTCATCGATGGGGCAAAAACCACAGCTCTACCATTGGCGAATACATAGTGGCAGCGAGGTGGATATCATCATCGAACGGGACTCAACTTTATATCCCATCGAGGTTAAGCTCAACAGCAGGCCTAAGCCCAAGGATGCACGGGGCTTTAAATCCCTCCGGGAGAATTATCCCAATGCCAAGATCGCTCCTGGGTTAATTCTAGCCCCCGCCGAACAGGTCGAGCAAATCACTGATTTCGACTTCATACTCCCCTGGGATCTACAGTAAGCTTCGTTAATATTTCACAGTCATCCGACTGCTGCCGGATGGTAAGAGGGTTCTCAAGGCTCATACCTTTTTGGATAAGGCACAACCATGTCATTTGGAAGGGAGAGGAGTTCGGCTACGCTTGTCACCTCGACTCTCTATTTGTCCGCGGGCAGGATGCCGGATTTGTAGGCTCGGCTGATGGCGGCGGGGGCATTGGGAACGTTGAGTTTTTCGTAAATGTGACCTGCGTGGATGGCCACGGTTTTGGAACTAATGCCAAGCTGATTGGCTACCATTTTTTTCGAGAGACCTTCTTCAATCAGTTTTAAAACTTCTAGCTCGCGCTCGGAGAGGGAGCCGTCCTCGGTGGTTTGCTGAGGAGATGTTTGCTGCATGCGGCTGAGTAGGAAGCGCGCTACACCGGGATCCAGAGTAGCGCCCCCCTCGGCGACCGTTCGGATGCTGTCTTCAAGCTGGTCACGTGTCGTGGATTTGAGGAGGTAGCCGCTGGCGCCAGCTGAGACGGCTTGCACCACATCGGATTCTCTATCCGACTGTGTGAGCACAAGGATCTCTGTGTTGGGCGCATATTTTTTAATCCAGGGGATGGCCTCCAGTCCGGACATACCCGGCAGGTTGAGATCCAGAAGGATGACGTCAGGGACAATCTGATCTGCTGTGTCTTGCAGGCTGCGCAGGGCGATTTCTGCGGTGCCAAATTCGCTGACGAGTTCGATGTCGGGCTCGACTCCCAGGGAGCGAGCAATCGCTTTGCGGTAGGCGGCGCTGTCTTCAACCAGCATGACGTTAATCGGTTTTTTCATAATGATTCTGAGTTAGACTTTTCGCTGAGTTAATTTTTCGCTAAGTTAATTTTTTCGGTTTCGGGATTCAAGTTTTGACACAATGAAGTCTGACACTCGCCACGTGGGGAGCCTCCTCCGGGGGCGGAAGCTTAGCGAGATGAGCGTTCCACCATTAGCTAGGCTTGCTGCGGTAACGCTGCCGCCGAGTAAACGAGCGCGGCGTTTCAGGGAGGAGGGGACTTCGCCTTGGGTGCCGCCGCCGTTGTCGCTGATGCAGAGGCTGATTTCTTTTTTTTCGGCACTCAGTTGGGTCGAAACGACGGTGGCGCCGGAGTGGCGAATAATGTTGGTGAGACATTCCTTGTAGAAGAGGATGAGATCGACACGTCTGCGGGGGCTGACCCTGTGCAACCTATCTTCAGAGAGAACGGAAAAGTCATGCTCTAGATCGGCGAGCAGGCGGTCTGCCGTTCGCCTCATCTCTTCGACTAAGTTTAGGTCGAGTCCGTGCGCTTCAAGCATATTGGAACAGGATCTCGCGGCTGACCCTGTCTCCTCGGTGAGGTCTCTCACATCGTCGATGATCTCGATCAAATCTGACCACTCTTCCGAAGCGTTTTTCTGATCAACGACTTTTTTTGCGGTATCGCCCAATAGCCCAATGGCATGGAGGTTGGCACCCAACTCATCGTGCAGGTTGGCCGCAATGCGCTCGCGAGTTCTAAATACGGCTCGTTGGCGAAGGATCTGTTCGATCAGCACGAGAACGATACCGCCGCCTAGAAGGATAGCAATGGTCCAGATTGACCACTTGAGGGTGGTTTTTTGTCGTGCATAACGGAGGGACCGTTCTGCCGTCACTTGCGGGCGTTCGACTTCAAGGTCATGTTGGCGAGCGAGTTGGTCCATCCAATCCCGGATAGGCAAAATTTCTCCATAGAAGTTGTTTCCGTCTGTTATTCGTTGAAGGATGATATCGGAAGCATTGAGATCGGGATCCGCGCTAACCGGGCGGCCTAAGGCTTTGTTTTGATGGTTGGCGAAAATCTCGATTTCTGCAAAACCGATTCGGGATGTTTTTTTCTTGGGAAACTGGGGGGCTGTAATGGTTGGATCTTCAAGGGCTGTAATCAGTACATAGCGGCAGCGGGTCTCCGGGAAGTTACGCATAATAATCGGCCCCGCATCATAGATGGATTTTCTTTCGTATTCGAATAAAAGCACCTGGTCTGAGAAGTCGGGGCGATTCGCTCCCGTAACTCGAAGCAGCTGGGGTATGGCATAATCGTCCGTGACGGATTGAGGAATGGTGTGGCTCAGATCGACGGCATGAAGGTTGATCTGATTGACCGAAAATGATGCTCCTAAGTCGATCGTCAAGGTGGGGCTGTTTTCCTTGAGTTTAAAGGGGAAGCCACGGGACAGACTCTTGTTTCCGTGCGTGGCATCCATGAGGTAAGGGACGAATCCGTCCACCAGAAATCGCTCGTGACGGCCTGATCTTGAACGATGGGACGACGAGGTCTGGACAGGTTTTAGCAAGGCCACATTCGTCCTGCCACTGAAAATCATCATTTCAGAGAGCATGAGCGTATAATGTGTATCCGACCAGCTGCGGGACGAAAGGACGGTGCATTCTAATCGAACCCACGAGGCCTTGAGGGGGTCGATCGGCACGGCGACAGGGGCAATACGCGGCAAAAGGTGATCTGCTGCGGTGAAGGATGCCACCACGTGGCTCGTGTCCGTGGTGCCAGCCAGAATACGAAATTCGACCGGGAAACCTTCGGCCTGGAGTCCGGTGTTGGAATCGCGCACAATGTTGGGCACCAGCACGATCTGATCGATGAGGAACTCCTCGCCCAAGTCGATCTGAGCCCACTCGGTGTTGTTGGGGCTTTTGTGATAGGCTGACTGATAGCCTACGGCTCCTACGCCGCTGCGCAGGCTCGTGGGTGCAAGTTGGCTGAGTTCGGCATCGATTTCCGCCAATCTCTTTTCGAGTTGTGACAGGGACATTTTTTCAGGCCTGTCTATATCCCTGCCAGCGGATGCGATGGCGGAGAGTGTACCCGTCAGGAGGGTTGCTATTAGTAGAGTTTGGAGTCGCCACATAGGATTCTTAATTTCTTACGTTCAAAGGTATCTCAAGATTTAATCAGCGCGTATAGGTATAAATGCCTATATACAAGATTTTCAAAACTGATATTATTAACATCTCGACCAAAATGTGACAGCTACGCGCAAATTCATTGAAACAGAAACGTCTCAATAAAACCAGCTCAATGCCAATCCTACCGTCAGCCAAATAAACAAAACGAAAATATAAACCCCAAGAAGACTATGAAAAAGACAAACAACATTTTGAAACTATCGAGCCTAATCGCCGCAGCGACCATAGGTGCTACGATATCCACGCAGGCGGCGACCTATACTTGGACGGGTGGTGCCGGCACCGGTAATTGGGCCGGCGCGGCCGACGTCCCCAACTGGGACTCCGATCCCACCGCTCCCACCTTTGATAACACTGCTGACATCAAGATCGCAGGCACTACACAATTGAATCAGATTGTCCGGGTGAGCGTTACGATCAAATCGCTCGAGTTTACGAGCACGAATCTTGGAGCAACCACTGTTGGAATGGTCGCTTTGAGTGGAACCACTGCTCGTAATTTAACTTTCTCTGCCGATTCTGGAAATTCCACCCTGACGATCGATGCTGCGTCTACTGGGGATAAGACTTTTAATAACCTAGGTTTCGTCCAACTGTCTAGTAATTTAGACATCGTTCACAACGGCGCAGATAAATTAGTCTTTGACGCTGATATCAGGGGAGGTGGGAATATCAGCCTAACGGGCACAGGCACGACGGAGTTTTCCGATAACAATACATATATAGGCAACACTACGATAGGCACGGGTAGCACCTTGAATTTGTTAGGTGGCTCACAGATGGCTTTCTCGATTGGTGCCACAGGGGTCAATAACGGTTTTTTTGGAGCCGGAATCCTGAGTCTTAACGGTGATCTTCGTCTTAACCTGTCTGGAGCCGGAACCACCGTAGGCGACTCTTGGAATCTCGTTGATATCGCTAACCTCGATGAAACCTTTGGCGCATCCTTCGTTGTGGCGAGTTCTATTGCCGCTGTTGACTTTAATGAGTCCGCCGGAGTTTGGAGCATCAATGAAAACGGCGTTGACTACGAGTTTTCTGAGAGCACAGGTAATCTTTCAGTCGTTCCTGAGCCAGGCACCTACGCGTTGCTCGGTGGTCTGCTCGCTCTTGGGTATGTGATGGTGCGCCG
>DJBY01000029.1:0-2402 GCA_002430605.1 Opitutia bacterium UBA5964
CGTGGGCGAGTCGCCCACGCTCCGATCACTATCGATCGTGTAAAAAAAAAGCCCAACTCCAATAAGGAGATGGGCTGTTTTACTTCTCATGGTAGGCGCGGAGGGACTCGAACCCACGACTTCCACCATGTCATGGTGGCACTCTAACCAACTGAGTTACGCGCCCATACCTGAGAAGATGGGCAATAAGTAAGGCGACTCGATCAATGTCAAGTCGACTTTAAAACAATTCGTTTTTTCTCGAAAAACCGAGCACGGTGATCAACCACGACAGGACTGCTTTTTTCAGCCAAACTGGCTAGCCGCTTGCTGCATGCTATCTCCGCGTCAACAAGAGCGCAGTTTTTTTTTTATTTCTCGTTGCCCTTTCCAGTTTGCCGTTCACATTTCCGTTTTCGGAGCGAGGTACCTCATATAGACGTGTGCCAGCCAGACTACACATGAGCACTAGCCTTACCTGGAACCGAAAAGACCTGATCGGCATCGAACCTCTCTCACGGGAGGAAGTTGAAACGATCTTCACTGCAGCCACCGCGTTTAAACGTGCCATGGATGCCGATGATAAAAAGCAGCCCTATCTCGATGGCCGCACGATCGTAAACCTTTTCCTCGAGCCGAGCACACGTACACGCTTAGCCTTCGAAGTTGCCGCAAGCCGTCTCGGCGCTGATATCATCACCATGACTGGTAATGCCAGTAGCTTGAGCAAGGGTGAGACACTGCGCGACACCGCGCAAAATATTGCAGCGTTGAAGGCGGATATGATCATTATACGCCACTCTGCCTCCGGCGCTCCCAATTATTTGAGCAAAGTGGTCGACATCCCTGTGATCAACGCCGGTGACGGCTCGCACTCCCACCCCACCCAGGCGCTGCTCGATTCTTTCACATTACTAGAAAAGTTCGGCAGCCTAGACGGTAAGAAGATCACCATTCTAGGGGACATACTTTTTAGCCGAGTCGCGCGCTCCAATATCATTTGTCTACAAAAACTCGGAGCTAAGGTCACAATCGCAGGCCCTAGCACGCTGGTCCCCAAAGCCTTCGAAGCAATGGGTGTGAAGGTTTGCCATAATTTACGCGAAGCCTTGGAGGATGCAGACGCCGTGATGCTGCTACGTATCCAACATGAGCGCCAAACTTCGACACACTTCCCTTCGCTCGGCGAATACACCAGCATGTTTGGGCTCAACAAAGAACGTGTTAAATGGCTCAAGCCGAATGCGATCATCATGCACCCCGGACCGATCAATCGCGGCGTCGAGATCGACTCGGAAGTCGCCGACTCGGAGCAATCCGTTATCTTGCAACAAGTCACTAACGGCATCGTGGTGCGCATGGCCGTCCTGCACCTCTGTAGTTGTGCCTATAAAAATCAGCCCATCGAACTTCCTGCTTAACCTGCACTGGTTGACTGCTTCATCTTAATTACAACTCCATATGCCTAACATACTTTGGATAACTGGCGGTCGAGTGATCGACCCAGCAAACAACCGCGATGCGATCGGCGACGTCTGCGTCATCGACGGAAAAGTCACAGCTGCTCTTAATGAAGATCAAAAGCGATTAGCAAACAAGATTGATGCCACGGGACTGGTGGTAGCACCGGGATTGGTAGATATACACGTCCATTTCCGCGATCCCGGGCAAACGCACAAGGAAAGCATCCGCACCGGAACCGAGGCGGCCGCGGCTGGAGGCTTCACCTCAGTCATCTGCATGCCGGATACGAGTCCCGTCTGTGACAACGCTGGCACGATTCAGCGCATTATGGATAAGGTCGCGCGTGAGGCCGTGATTAACGTCTATCCTACCGGTTGCCTCACCCTTGAAATGGAAGGCAACCGTCTTGCTCCGACAGGGCAGTTGAAAACTGCCGGAGTCGTCGCCATGACAGACAGCGGAAAGTGTGTGCAGAGCAATGAAATCATGCGCCGCGCAGTCGAATACGCGAAGATGTTTGATCTCACGATTATGGACCACTGCCAAGACGAGACGCAAACCGAAGGCGCAGTGATGAATGAGGGCGAATGGTCACTCCGACTTGGCCTGCGCGGTTGGCCCAAGTTTGCTGAGGACATAATGGTCGCGCGTAATGTCTTACTCGCAGAATTGACCGGCGCCCATATCCACATGCAGCACGTTAGTTCTGCTACCTCGATCGATATTATTCGTCGCGCGAAAGAGCGTAATATACCCGTGACTGCCGAAGCATGCCCACACCACTTTGAGTTCACCGATGCTGACCTGAAAGACTACGATACGAATTTTAAAGTCAACCCACCGCTACGCACGGATGCCGATCGCGAATCGATTATCGGTGCATTTAAAGACGGCACGTTGGACTGTATCGCTTCCGACCATGCACCGCACACGCCAACCGAGAAAGATTGCGAATTCGA
>DJBY01000029.1:2636-9242 GCA_002430605.1 Opitutia bacterium UBA5964
CTGACCTTAAGTGAAGTGGTGGCACTGATGACGCATAAGGCTGCGGAGATCTGCAAACTGGATGCCGGTACATTAAGCGTTGGCGCAACGGCCGACATTTGCCTATTTGACCCCGATGAAGCATGGACGGTTGATGCAGGTAAGTTCTACAGCAAGTCGCGTAATTGTCCTTGGCATGGAAAATCCCTGAAAGGTTCAGTTAAGGCGA
Organism: Opitutia bacterium UBA5964; assembly: GCA_002430605.1. Classification (GTDB taxonomy): domain Bacteria; phylum Verrucomicrobiota; class Verrucomicrobiia; order Opitutales; family Coraliomargaritaceae; genus Lentimonas. The sequence goes on from DJBY01000029.1 coordinate 2,845, forward strand.
CCTACGTAGCAGGCCGTGCTGTTTTTGACGGTCAAGCTATCATCATTTAAAATGCCCGTAGATCTAGACTCAGCCGCGATATTCGCGGGGTTGATATTTGTTGGTATCCTAGCTACCAGTGCCGTACTCTGGATCGTGCATCTGCAGCGCGATCAGCACCAGTTCGCCTGCGAAGCGGGTGTGCCAGGATGGCCGATTGGTTGGATTAACTTCGGCATTTTTCTCTGCACATTGGTTACTAGTGTTGTCGTCGTCCAACTATTCGCGGGTGAATTAATTCATTTGATGAATCCTGTCGAAGCGACGGCCATCGCCGATAAGGTTGAATTAGAAACTGCTGCCGATCTGGTTAGCAGCGAGGATACACTCGCAACTGAACGTCCGGCATTGACACCGTGGATGGCGGTGCTGGCGGTGCTGTTGTTGCAACTGCCATTGCTGGGGGCCTTCTGCGCTCTGCGTCGATTTTACCCAAAGCATTTTGCCGGTCGACTCAACAGTCAGTGCTTGACGCTCTGGCAGTCTCTGGCGCAAGCGATACCGCTATTTATCCGTTATTTGCCGATTATTTGGATCGTCAGTTTCGCATGGTCAGGACTACTGACCGAACTGCAGCAACGCGGCATCATCGACGAGTTCCCTCCCCAAGAACTCATCAAATTGTTCACCAATGGTGGCGATCCTACGGCAATTGCACTGCTCGCGGTCTTTGCCGTGGTGCTCGCGCCAATCGTTGAAGAATTTATTTTTCGCGGCGGCATTTATCGCTTCTTAAAGAGCCAGGCGACAATCCTTCCTGCTCAAATAATTAGCGGAGCCTTTTTCGCCGTCATGCATGGCAACCTAATGTCATTCCTACCACTGGTCGTCGTCGGCATTATCCTCGCGCGTGTGTATGAACGTTCGGGGAGCATTCTAGTGCCGATGTGCTTCCACGCCTGCTTTAACGGATTCAGTCTCCTCATGTTATTGATTATGAGTCAATCATCCTTCCCGATCAATTGAACCCATCTGTAAAACAACAGACTCTGCCTTTACAATCCGGTTGAATTACCTATAAGTTTACACCAGACATTAAATTACGCATATGAATAAGCTATACTCGTTACTATCCCTCTGCCTCGGCATCGTTCTACTCAGTGCTTGCTCGACGTTCAAGAGAATCGACCTGCCAAAAGGAAACAGCGCAGGCTACTCCAGCTTCCGTCTATACCAGCACAAGTCTAAGCATGTCCCTGACTTCACTAACCGTGAAGATCGCGTCAATGCATACTTGCAAGCTGCCCTGAAGGAAGAATTTGAGGCGCATGGCTTGAAGGAATCAGAACAAGATGCTGAGCTCATCGTAGCCTTTCTATTGATCGTGCAAGACACCGCCGTTTCGACTGCAATCAGTGATTACTATATCACCTCTGGCTCAGACATCCTCAGCGAGGCACACCGCCGAATGGGTAAGAAAAATCTGCCAGGAGGCTACGAAGCTGGCGCCATTGTTGTTGATATTATTGATAAAAAATCCGGCGAGGTTATTTATCGTGATTTCGCTAAGCGTGAAGTGCTCGACAACCTCACGCCCGCAGAAAAAGAACAGCGAGCAAAGGACGCTGCTGTCGAAGCTGTTGCTACATTCTTCCGCAAATAACTTTCCAAGTATCACCTTTACACTGAAAGCTGCTGGCTCAACGCCAGCAGCTTTTTTGATACATCACCCAACAGTGTGTTAGCAAAGCAATAGCCAGGATGATCTGCAACGTCCCGACGCTGCGACGTAGGTTGCGATCTTGGCACGAACTCTCAACTTGCCAGTCCAGATGGTTTCAGTTCCTCTATGAGTAATGGAAATCAATCCTTCAACGTCTCCACCGACACCACCCACGCTCGTCATCGATGGCAGTGGTTCAGCGGTCTTTGCGGGCGTGCTAGGATCAAATGGCAATTGGCTCGCCCGCTCAGAGCAAGCTGGTGCGCCACTGGAGAGCCTCTTCCCCGCAATCGAAGCCGCGCTCGATACAGCACAGCTGACTCTGGCAGACATACGCAGCTTCATCTATTGCGAAGGACCTGGCTCCGTGCTGGGCTTGCGACTCTGCGCAATGGCGATTGAGACCTGGAGCCGCTTGCGCCCTGAATCGGCGCACTACTACGCCTACAATAGCCTACAATTGACCGCCGCACTCATTTGCGCAGACACGCCGGGCCTTGATCAAGCGCTGCTGATATCGGATTGGAAAAAAGGCACTTGGAATGCCGTTAAGATCCGCAATGGCCAACCGTCGGCTACAGAAGTCGCTGACGACGCCACTATCGCAAATTGGACCGACTCGCTTTACCACCTACCTCAACGCAAAGGCTGGCAACAGCCTCCCGCCAATGCGACTGCCCTCGAGTATCGTCCCGACCGACTTGCGGAAGTCTGCCATCTACTGCGGCCGACCGAAAGCGTCGAGCTCTACGCTTCGGGCGTGAACGTATTTCAAAAATGGACACCCGAGCGGCACCGTGCCCCGACTTCAAGCTGAAGTCCAAATTGCTCCGCCCTCTCCGGCAGACCTCCGCCTTAACCCTTTATTCTTAACTCGTATTCCAAATTCCCCACAACGCTGTTGGGCGGAGATCAATCTCGCCGCATTTGAACGTAATTTGAAGCGCATTCAAACCGCGCTGCCATTAGACGTCCGCTATGTCGCCGTGGTAAAGGCAGATGCCTATGGTCACGGGATGCCGCAAATGGTGCGCCGCTTAATGCAGAGCGGAGTCGATTATTTCGCCGTCGCCAACGTGCACGAAGCCGCTGACATTCGCCACATGGGCAAGGGCTGGCCGATCCTCATACTTAGCCCGCTACTTCCAGAGGAAGACCAGTTCTTAGTCGATTACGATCTGATCGGCACAGTGAGCACCCCAGAGGAAGCTGCGCGCTTTAATACACTGGGTGCGTCTCGCGATGTGCAGATTAAGGTACATTTAAAAATAGACACTGGAATGGGACGACTTGGCATTTGGCACGAATACGCCCTCGCCCTACTTCGCACTATTCGTGAATTGCCGAACCTCAAGCTTGAGGGGATCTACACGCACTTCTCTAGCGCCGACAGCGAACGCCAATTTACCCGCATCCAACGCCAGCGTTTCCTAACGATTCTAGACCAAACAGATACCACTGGCTTATTGATACATGCAGACAATTCAGCCAGTCTCAATACATTGAGCGGCGATAGTCCCTTTAACGCGGTTCGCATCGGATTGCTCCAATTTGGAGTCCCCCCCTATCCAGACTCCTTGCTCGGCAGCGTTGAAGTCGAGCCTGTCTTTAGTTTCCATACTCGTGTCGGCATCGTCAAAGACCTGCCTGCAGGTACAGACATCAGTTACGGTCGCACCTGCTCGCTCAAACGCGACACACGTATCGCTGTGCTCACTGCAGGCTATGCAGATGGTATTCCGCTTAAGTTGAGCAACATTGGAACTGTTCTGTTACACGGCCAGCACTGCCCGATCCTTGGGCGTGTCACAATGGATCAAACCATCATCGATGTCAGCGATCTGAATCGTACAATCAGCCCAGGTGATCACGTAGTTCTGATCGGCACTAATCAAGCGGCCGAAATCACTGCCAGTGAATTTAGTAACCTCGCGGGAACAATTCCCTGGGAGGTGCTTTGTTCGATTACAAAAAGAGTGGTACGTATTTACGTCGGCTCGAGAGAAATCTAGACCCGCAAAGGAAGTAATTAATCATTGATCAAGTAGTCATTCTTGACCACGTTAACTATAGCTTTAATCAAAGATACCAACCAGTTCCTTCTTGATCGCTCTATCACCCTACTTTCGTTAACCAAAAACGAAATATGAATCCTACCAGTAAAAGTTACCTACTCACGCTTGGATCATTGATATGCTTAGGGATCGCTCTAGTCGGCTTAATTGAATTCTGGATTCATAATGGCGAGTTTAAAGTAACAGGACAATACGCACACGTCTTTCTTATCATGCTGACATGCGCAGTATTCGCTTTTCCACTACTTGGAGTCGCACTCTACCTGCTGAACAAACAGGATAATGCGCACATGGAGTACATGCGTAAATCGATTGCTGAGTCGACTCGCGAAGGATACGCTCACAGCCTAAATATCATTGAGGGCACCGAAGCAGGTACTTGGGATTGGGATTTGCTAACCGATGAACTAGTTCTCAATGAGCGGTGGGCAGAGATCATCGGCTATAAACTCGAAGATCTGGAGCCGATCAGCTTTAACACATGGGAACAAAACCTGCACCCCGATGATCTAGAAAAAACCCAATTACTCATTCAACAACACTTCTCGGGTGTCTTGCCATATTACGATGCCGAATTTAGGCAGCAACACAAAGACGGCAGTTGGCGATGGGTTAACGCACGTGGTAAAATCATCGAATGGTCAGAGGCTGGCGTGCCCCTGCGCATGAGCGGCACCCACCTCGACATTACTGAGCGTAAGGCAGCAAGGATAGCGCATGATGCTTCTAGGAATCTATTGAAAAGCATCTTTGATGCTACCAGCGGGGTCTCGGTTATTGCAACCGATCTAAACGGCATTATAACCGTATTTAACACAGGCGCGGAGTCTATGCTCGGTTACAGTGCGCAAGAAATGCTTGGGCAAGTGACTCCATTGGTACTGCACCTAGAGTCCGAGTTGGCAGAACGCGGCATCCCTCTGAGCGACGCGAAAAAGGACGGGATCGAAGCATACATGCAGCGCCTCCTCAAATCAGGGAAAGAGTCGAGTGAGTGGACGTACGTTTGTAAAAATGGCCAACATCTCCCCGTCACGCTGAGCATTACAGCAATACACGACGAAACAGGTGCGACGACTGGTTACCTAGGTGCTGCGATGGATATCAGCGAACGAAAACAAAACGAGATTAAGCTCAACGAATCACAGAGCCTACTTCGAAACGTGCTCGATACGATCCCTGCTCGAGTATTCTGGAAAGACAAAGATAGCGTCTTCATGGGAGCTAATGAGCTGTTTGCAAAGGATGCCGGCAAAACATCTGCGGACGCTCTCATCGGAAAAGCCGACTCAGACCTTTTATGGCACAAGCATGCAGCACTCATTCAGCAAGATGACGCAACCGTGATTACAAACGGTGTACCGAAGCTGAACTACGAAGAGCAGCTTGAAAGAGCCGATGGCAGTTCGTTCTGGGTCAGTACGTCGAAGGTCCCGCTCCGTAACTCTGCAAACGAAGTGATTGGTTTGCTCGGCATTTACGAAGATATCACGACGGCAAAACAGGCCCGAGCAGAGCTGATCAATGCAAAAGAAGGTGCTGAAGCTGCTAACAAAGCAAAAGATGAGTTCCTCTCAGTCATGGGTCATGAATTGCGCACGCCACTCAATCCGATATTGGGCTTTGCTGAAATTTTACGGCAGAATCTCACCACCATGCCGGAGTCTGGCTACATCAAAACGATCATCACAGCAGCTAACCGTCAATTATGCCTCATTGAAGATATCTTGGAATATATGCGAATTAACCGCGGGCAGATCAAGCCAAGCATGGAGGTATTTAGCCTGGCAGGGCTCTGTCAGCTAGCAGTGAGTGATGCTCAAGTGTTTGCAGGTTCTCTGGATCTGAGCTTCGTTGCCGACTCGATCGAGCTAGGCACTGCAGGTGATTGTTGGGTCGAAGGCGACCGCGCGCTGTTACGCCGAATCCTCGATAGACTACTCGATAATGCCTGTAAATACACCAGCGCAGGCACTATCTCAGTCACCCTCAAGCGATCCGCCCCCAACAGTGACTCTTTTATCATCGCAGTCGCAGACACTGGCATCGGCATCGATGATCCAAATCAGCAAAAGCTCTTTGATGCATTCAACCAAGCTGATAACTCCTACACGCGTAAGCACGAAGGCCTAGGCCTAGGTTTAGCTATTTGTAAAAAGTTAATCACCCTTTTAGATGGCGACATCACGGTGGAAAGTGAGGTGGGCGTGGGCTCAACCTTCAGCTTACACCTAACATTTAAAGAGGTAAAGCAGCGTGCCATTGAATCAACCAGTTCGACTCCCCTGCCTATGTCACGCAAACTGATGGTTCCTTGCCACGTTCTGATTGTCGATGATCAAACAGATCATCGATTTATCGCTCGTGCTTTACTTGTGTCCTACGGTTGCCAAGTAACCGAAGCGATCGATGGTACAGGAGCCGTCGAACTGTGCAAGCAAACCAAGTTTGATGTGATCTTAATGGACTTGGCGATGGCTCTGATGGACGGTACAGAAGCGTCCAAACTAATACGCAGCACAACGAACAAAAACCAATCTACCCCGATCATTGCAGTTACGGTAGATGTGACTCCAGAAGTCAAAGCAGCCTGCGTGGCAGTTGGCATACAGCACTGTATC
>DJBY01000029.1:9499-16828 GCA_002430605.1 Opitutia bacterium UBA5964
ATCCCGTACCAAGCTGATTTTTTTTTTTGCCGTCGTGTCATACCTAAAAAGCGTCACCCGCAGAAACGTGGTTATTATATATCATTTCATTATCCTTTAGTCACTGCTCGGCTGGCCCAATAACCTTGCACGTACTTTTCTACAAAACCACAGCTCGAGATCTCTCGATAAAGACATGAATAAAGTTCAATTAAACAACAATGTGCTTCGTGATGGGCACCAAAGTCTCGCTGCCACTCGTATGCGGACTGAGCAAATGCTGCCAGTCTGTGAGCAGCTCGACAACTGGGGCTTCGGCGCATTGGAAACATGGGGCGGTGCAACGATCGACTCTGGCCTGCGCTTTCTCAACGAGTTTCCTTTCGATCGCCTCGATGCTTTGAAAAAGGCCTGCCCCAAGACGCCGCATATGATGCTCCTGCGCGGGCAAAATATTGTACAATATGCACACTTCCCCGACGACGTGGTCACCGCTTTCATAAAGACCAGTGCGGACCACGGCATGAACATTTTCCGCATCTTCGACGCGCTCAATGATACGCGTAATATGAAATGCGCGATCGATGCGACTCGCGCGACTGGTGCACAAGCGCACGGCACCATCTGCTTTACCAGTAGTCCGGTTCACTCCACGCAAAAATTCATCGATATGGGTCTGGAGCTGCAGAACTTAGGCTGCCACGCAGTCGTACTAAAAGACATGGCGGGCCTCATCTCTCCAATGGATACTTTCGAGATCATCGACGGCCTCAAAAAGACCCTGAATATCCCTGTCTGGATGCACACCCATGACACCGCTGGGCTCGGCGCAAGCTCTTATATTTCTGCGATTGACGCGGGCGTTGATGCAATCGACCTATCCATCAGCCCATTTGCAAATGGCACTGGGCAACCAGACACCACCCGTATGCTTGCCTTGCTTAATGGCCATGCCCGCTGCCCAGACACCAGCTTAGAGCAGCACAAGGCACTCAAAGGCATTCGCCACTACCTAGAGGGTACCTACAAAGAGCTCAGTGAGTTCACCAACCACAAGAATGAGGTGATCGATACAGATACACTCGAATACCAAGTGCCGGGCGGTATGCTCTCCAACTTCCGTACTCAGCTCAAAGAGCAGAAGATGGAAGATAAATTTGAAGAGGTTTTTCGCGAAATCCCAGTAGTACGAGAAGCTCTCGGTTGGATTCCGCTGGTCACACCGACCTCGCAGATTGTCGGTATGCAGGCCTTCCTCAATGTGAAGTTTGGTCGTTGGAAGCAAATCTCACCACAAGCGGCTGATATTGCGCTCGGTTACTACGGCCGCACACCTGCGGCAGTCTCCACCGAACTCCAGCAACTCGCATCCAAACAAGCAGGCAAACAGCCCATCACTTGCCGCCCAGTCGAAAGCCCGAATGCGAAGCACAAGCACATGGACGACCTTCGTAACGAGCTCAAGAAGAAGAATATGCCTAGCGACGATGAGCACTGTGTTATCCACGCGATGTTCCCACAGCAGCTAGACACCCACTTTAAAAACAAAGGCAAAGCGGCAAAGGTCAGTGTGCCCGCGGCCAAAGCGGCAACTGCAAATTCCGCAGGTAATGGTGAGGTCAAACGCTACGCCCTTAATGTGAACGGCAAACGCATCGAAGTTGGCGTCGAAGAATTGGTGTAGTCTCAACTGCATCGGAATGGCCGCTCCGCAAGGGGCGGCCTTTTTTGTCTGCTCGCTAGAGGTTAATTACCTGCAGAGCATTAACCATCGACGCACGACTGCCCAAAAAGAGTGACATCATCTGCAACTGCAACTTAATCAGTATAGGTTTTAAGAGACCTATAAAACACTACCTGCATAAAAAATGAAAATAGAAGCCGCCAACACAGACGCTTGGAATATAGCCAAAGGGAAGAATCCGCAGAAGCCAACGGTCTTGCGCTTTAGACCAAGCTTACGGGCACATTTGGGCAACGAAGACTACCCTAGAAGGCTGGCAATCATCTGGCAATTTGAGGCAGTCGATGCAACTGGCATGCCCACGGACACGCAGAGCGCCGACATGAAGGACTTCGAAGACATGCTGATTGATGCACTCGATCCAGATCGCCTAGCGATTCTCGCTTTCGTCTTCACTAGTTCAGGGTCAAGGGAATGGAATTTTTATCTCTCCGACGTCAGCGAAGTTGGAATCCGGATCAACAAAGCCCTCTCAACCATCCCACAATTGCCCATCGACTTAACCGTCGAGGACGACCCGAATTGGGACGAATTGAAGCAAGTCTTTCAGCTATGCCAGTAGGGTCTAAGTAAATTACGCCTGCGGGGCTGGCTGCAACGCGCATCAGTCTAACACGCGCCGCTACCACTACCCGAGCGCAGTTGATTGCTGTAAATCGCGATACGACACTGGCACGTCGGTTGCGCGTGAAATATCACCCAGCCAAATGTTGCGTTTTTTCCGAGACTATGAGTTGCAATTTCGCGATGCAAAGGAAGTCTATGCGGCAGGTACTTTTTGCCGTGTGAAACTGATGGCTAGCTCGTAGCGTCGGTTTCGTATCGCATTCGCACTAGTAAACGCTACCCAATATAAATCTATGCAACCAATCGACCTCGACGCCCACTGGGGCGAGATCCGCCACGAAGCCAGACAAATTGTCGCCCGAGAGCCGGCACTCAAGCCGTTACTGGACGAGACCGTTCTGGATCGTAGCTCGTTTGCCGAGTGCCTCACCTATCGCCTGGCCCGCAAGTTGGTCAACCACTCGACCTCAATCAATGTACTGCACGAAGTGTTCATCGACGCCTTCATGAAGGAGCCAATGATTTTGCAACATGTCGCTTGTGATATGATTGCTTTCTATGAGCGAGACCCCGCCTGCCCTGATGCGCTCACCCCCCTGCTCTATTTTAAAGGATTTCATGCACTGGTCTGCTACCGGGTCGGCCATTACCTCTGGCAGCACGACCGTAAGGAGCTCGCACTCTACCTGCAAAGTCTTATCTCCGAGACCTTCGCGGTTGACATTCATCCAGCGGCCAAAATCGGCTGTGGTATTTTACTCGACCACGCTACAGGCTTCGTCGCAGGCGAAACCACTGTGATCGAAAGCAACGTATCTATTCTGCACGAAGTGACCCTCGGTGGAACCGGCAAGGAGCGCGGCGATCGTCACCCGAAGGTACGCTCTGGCGTGCTGATCGGCGCAGGCGCCAAAATCCTCGGCAATGTGGAAATCGGTGAAGGGGCGAAAATAGGCGCTGGCAGCGTAGTGCTCAAGGATGTGCCACCTCACACTAGCGTTGCTGGAGTGCCCGCGCAAGTGATCGGCAAGGCTTCCGAAGTATCGCCAGCCTTAGGTATGTGCCAGAATTTCGAGCATTAAGTGCGCGACCTGTTGCTGCCAGTCGAACGCGAGCCAATCGGCATGGCAATTGCTCACGGAATCAGTGATGTTTAGGATTTAGACAAGGATTTGGAGTAAGACTTAATAGATAATATGATACCGCATCTCGCATTGGCTACCACACAACATGCACTCTGGGCGCTCTGCCTAGCAGTCGGTGCGGGTTGTTTACTCACAGTCTTATCGCGTCGGCTCCACCTGCCGACAATCGTGCTCTTATTGCTTGGTGGATTTGCGCTCGGAGTTGAGGGCCTGGATGTGCTCCATCCGAATGAACTAGGCGAATTCTTGCCGATGATTGTTTCGTTAGCAGTCGGTTTGATTCTATTTGAAGGCGGACTCACGCTCGAGATTAAGGACTTCTCACACACCTCGACTGTCATTAAGCGCTTACTCACCATTGGTGTGCTTATCACGTGGCTGGGGTCAGCGCTCACTGCCTTTCTGGTATTCGATATCTCACCCTCCTTCGCATTGCTGATGGGTAGTCTGATTATCGTGACTGGACCAACTGTGATCGTGCCCTTACTGCGCAGAATACGAGTCGATCAAAAGATCGGCAGCATCCTCCACTGGGAAGCGGTGTTGATTGATTCAATTGGTGTATTCATTGCCATTCTTTGCTTCGAATGGGTCGTCGAAGGTGGCGGTACGGTGGCATTGCCAAATTTCTTGATCCGCATCGTCAGTGGTGCGGGCATCGGCTTCCTCGGCGGCTATCTGATCTACTGGTTCATGAAAAACGACTGGGTGCCGGATAACATTGTCAATGCCTTTGCCTTGGCCAGTGCAATGCTCATCTTCGGTGCGACCGAGTTGATCAAACCAGAAGCGGGCCTACTTTCCGTAACCATTGCTGGACTGATTGTTGGACTGAAGAAGCCGCGGCAGTTGCGTGAGGTTAAAGCCTTCAAGGCCGAGATCGTTGATTTACTCATCGGCCTACTTTTCTTATTATTAGTCGCACGACTCGAGCTACAACAGTTTGTCGATTTCTTCACCGACGGCGGCGGCTGGGTGTTATGCTCGGTGATCTTATTGATCCGTCCGATTAGCATCGCCCTCTCGTCTTGGGGCACGACGCTGAACATCCGCGAGAAAGCGCTACTGAGTTGGGTGGCACCGCGTGGGGTCGTGGCCGCGTCGATGGCTTCGTTATTTGCCTTGTCGCTTCAGGCAAAGGGCGACACCGAGGGCGCGGCGCTGATGGAGTCTTTCGTCTATTCCATTATTTGTGCGACCGTGCTGATTCAGGGGCTTTCAGCGGGACTCGTTGCAAAAGTGCTAGGTGTGCAACGCCCCGCACCGAATGACTGGGTGATTATCGGCGCACATCACTTTGGCCGGGAACTCGCGCGTCAACTGATACGTGAAGATGAGCAGGATGTCATCCTGCTAGATACCAATGCGCGTAATATCAGTCTCGCCAGAAAGGAAGGCTTACCGGCACTGCATCGCGATGGCATGGAAGCAGAAAAGCTGTATGAACAGGAACAAGCACTGTTTGGCACTGGCTACGTGCTAGCCTTGACCGACAATGTTGAGCTGAATCAGCTCCTCATGCAGCGTTGGGCGCATGAGCTCGACAATGAGAAAGTCTTCGGCTGGATCCCGACAGATAGTTCGACCAAGGAAGATCAGCTCACTGGGCTGTCGGTGTTTGGCGATCTGTCTCGTCCTGCTGTGATCGGCAGCGAATTGCTACAGGAGGAAAGTAGTTTCGAATCTGTCAAATGGGAAGACGGGATGACGCTCCCCTCTGGCGATTGGCATCCGTTGTTTATTCGCCGTGGCAAGCAGCTCAAAGCAGTGCCGCAAGACACCGCCCTCAAAGAGATGGTCAAACAAGACGATGAAGTGATCTGCCTGCGCCGCTCTGAGGGCTTTCTACTGCGCGCGCTTCAAAGCGGTGGCCATCTCTCGATCGAGTGCGAGACGATTGAGCAACTCTATAAAAAACTGGCAGATCTAGCGACCGAAGCCGTCAAAGGGATCACTGCAGAAACAATCCTAGAGGACCTCAGCGCGCAAGGTGAATTCTTTCCCGCTTTCCTTGGCCACGGCATCGCAATACCGCACGTCTATAGCGCTGAGCTGAACCACCGTATCTGCTACGTCGTTACACTGCCCAAGGGCCTTGAAATAGCCGGCCAGTCGGAAGCGATCGATTTTGTATTCTTCCTACTCAGCCCGTCCGGCGATACTGAAGGACATCTCTCCACATTGGCAGAAATTGCCAAAAGCTGCCGCTCTGAGCGCCGCCGCAAGCAGATCAAAACCGCTCAGCGGGTCGAGGATGTGATCTCCGCGATTAGTAGCTAGCGAGCGAGCCACTTGACCTTTACGGCAGTTCCAGTATCGTAAGTTACTTGAACCATAACCGCTAAGGATGATCTTTAAACACTTCTTAACTGTCCTAGTTCTGAGCTGCCTACTCAGCTCACTTTCGACTGCCGCAGACAGTATCGTCATAAAGCATGAGCCCCCTGCCGCGCCAACGCAGGTGTATGTGTCTGTCTACATCATCGACATACTTAAAATTGAAGGTGCCGAGCAAGCATTCACCGGCGACTTAACCCTATTGTTGTCTTGGCGCGACCCACGCCTCGCACACGACCACGACCAAGCTCAAATTCTGCCGTTACAGCAAGTTTGGAATCCGCAGATCCTAATCGCCAATTCAAGAAATACCACAATCAGCTTGCCGGAGACCGTCGAGGTATTCGCCGATGGTACAGTCAACTATCGCCAACGATTAACTGGCACCTTCACATCACACTTTGATTTGCATCGATTTCCAAATGACCAGCAAACTCTGATCGTCGAATTCGTCGCACGCGGCTATCGGACTAACGAGGTGCATCTGCTCCACGATGATTCCTGGACAGGACGTGCCGAACGCCTGACAATCTCAGATTGGGCCGTTGGCGATGTGAGTCTGATTGAGGCGCCCTACAGCATTCCTAGCCTGGACATTACCCTCCCCGGAATTCGCCTCGAACTCCCCGTCCAGCGGCTAGTCGGCTACTATGCTGGCACGATATTGTCTTCTGCCACGATCATCGTCTGTATGGCCTGGTTGGTGTTCTGGATAGCTCCCGCTTCGATCAACCCGCGCATCAGTGTTTCAGTCACATCCATGCTCACACTCATCGCCCATCGATTCGTGATCAAAGGAGAGCTACCTAATCTGCCTTATTTAACCACCATGGATTACTTCCTACTTGGATCAACATTGATGGTGCTCTTAGGCCTAGTCGAAGTAGTCATCATTCACCACGTTGGCAGTCGTGGCATCGAAGCTAAAGCACTGAGCCTGAATCACTTTTTCCGCTGGAGCTATCCGCTGCCTTTTATCGCACTACTCGCGTTTGTGTTGCTGCGATAGTCGACCGTTTCTGAAAAATGACATTCTTTTCAAGCAGATATTGACAAGCTACAAACTAGTAGCCACATACAGCATCTTATTTTTGTGCGCGGGCGGTATCCCGATTCTTGCTTGCGAGAGGACAAGGTGAAATGGCAGCACTGCCACTTTACCAGTCAGCAGAATTGACATCATGGTCCTTAGAGACCACATACATACTTTAATGCTTTTTTTCTGCTCGGGTGGTGAAATTGGCAGACACGCCAGATTTAGGTTCTGGTGCCTTAGGGCGTGAGGGTTCAAGTCCCTCCCCGAGTAGTGAAGAAAAAGGCCAAATTTATTTTTGGCCTTTTTTTTGGTTCATCGTCGATTACCGGGAATGTCTCGATTGAATCGACAGCCCGCTTCATCTGAGAGGCAATGGATCTCAGATGATGGGCTTGTTTGAGCAATTAACCGCAATAGGAGTGTGGGCGACTCGCCCACATTCATCCTGTGTTTCCGCAATAGGAGTGTGGGCGACTCGCCCACATTCATCCTGTGCTACTGCAAAAGAGGGCGAGTCGCCC
>DJBY01000029.1:17087-20637 GCA_002430605.1 Opitutia bacterium UBA5964
CGGTGCTTGCCCCCACCTACCCGCGTTGCAGTTCGCGTCGTGCACTGCGCTACATATCTAACAGCATATTTGCATTGTCGAGAGCTGTGCAGAATGGGCGAGTCACCGAGGTTGAGCTAATGTTGATGCAAATCAGGGCGAGTCCTCAGTCCTTGAAATTTCACAGCTTGCGATACAACACCACGCACAGTTTTCTATCCGTCAAAGATCACCAACACCAAGCCGCTACAGTCCTTCTCAAACTGATAGAAATCAGACCAAAGCCCTGCCACCAGAAACGCATAGGCAGTATCACGATCGTCCTCAACACGGCCGGAACCAATCCACTTGACCGACTTTAGGTCAAATATCCGAAAGCGTGCCCCAATCGTCGGCAGGCACTCACCATCGAGAATCCATTCGGCAAGTGCCTGACCGGAGTGCTGCGGTCGCTCGTAAGTAAAGACGCTGGTCCGCGCATATAGTGGCGGACTGGTAGGTAAGCGGTGTGGCATGCGCTCGAAAAACGCGACTTCGCTGCCGAGGTGCCAATAGACGCGTGGCGCCTGCCTAGCGGTCGAGTCTTCGCTCACCTGGCGGCGCGCAGCCTTACGACGCAAGAACTGTGACAACTCTTGAGCGGTAATATCTTCGGTGTTGGGCGCTTGTGGTGCTTCCTTAAACCAAGCAGGTTCTGAATAATCTGATCCGAGCGATGCCATTTTTAATGAATTGGAAACTGTTACAATAATAGGCACAAGTCAGGATTCTGCAAAATTCATCTTTTCAGCTCAGCCACACGACGGCATTTACAGATTCGACGGTTAGGCTGTTGCGCTCTGTGCACATGGCCTGGAAAGCCCTACTTGATTGAATCTGCAGGCCGTAAAAACACCTACCCGTTTTTCGAACGCGGATGGTAAAGCGCATGTTCATCAGCTAGTCGAGCCGACTGCACGGAAGTATAAATCTGTGTCGTCGAAATATCCGAATGCCCGAGCATTTCTTGGATCGCGCGCAGATCGGCTCCACCTTCGAGTAAGTGAGTCGCAAAGGAGTGGCGCAGTAAGTGAGGCTTAATCGGTTTTTTTATGCCTGCCTTGAGCGCATATTGCTTGATCAGCACCCAGATCATTTTGCGCGAGATTCCTTTACCCTGCTGGCTAAGGAAAAGTTCACTGCCAGTCTTGGCCTTAACAAAGTGAGGTCGGGCACCTGCCAGATAATCGCGTACCGCAGCGACAGCAGCACTACCAATCGGAGCGATGCGTTCTTTGGAGCCTTTGCCGAATACGCGGACGTAACCGTCGTCGAGGTTGATGGCTTGCAGTAAGATGCCGCAAAGTTCGGAGACTCGTAGACCACTACTATAAAAAAGTTCCAACATCGCGCGGTCACGCAAGCCGTGTGGCGTATTGGTGGTCGGCGCTTCGAGCAGGTGCTTCAACTCATTATGCGTGAGTACTTCGGGGAGTTTACGAGAAAGCTTTGGCGTGGATACTAATTCGGTAAAGTCATCTGGACGAATGCCTTCGCGGACGAGATGGCGAGCCAGCATTCGAATGGCAGAGAGTTTACGCGCTTGACTGCTGCGCGCGTATCCCGCCTCGCTCAGATGAGCGGTCCATGCACTCAAGTCGCTTTCACCTGCGGTGGCCCAATCGGCGACGCCTTGTTTCTTCAGATGCTGCGTGTATTGAGCGAGGTCGCGCGCATAGGCCGATATAGTATTACTAGAAAGCCCACGCTCCAACTCTAGCCAAGCAAGGAAGCTCTCGACGTGTTCGAAAAATGCTTCAGGGATAGCGGATAATGGATCGGTTGCCATGCTTAGCGATAGAGTGACGTAGTGTGGCTAGGCCTTGCAAGCTTCTGCTGGATGAAGTAACACTAATTATAATATTCCATTTTAGAGATGCATCCTCGATAATCATAACCGCACACTCATTCGACACATCCATGACCGCACAAAACGCAGGCGAAAGCACAATCAAACCAACGGATCTACGTGGCATTCTTAAGTATGTCCCAATGTTTCGTGATCACGTATTTGTGATCGCGTTGGATGGTAGTCTCGTCGCGCATGAGAACTTTCAGAATGTCCTGTTAGATATCGCGGTACTGCGTTCGCTTAACATTAAGGTGGTGCTGGTGCATGGTGTGGGGCAACAACTCAACGCCCTTGCAGCCCTACGGCAAATCCCGATCACGACCGCACATGGCGAAGGAAAAACCGATGCGCAAACACTCGATTTGGCGACCGAAGTCTCGGCTCTGGTGAGCTTGAGCATCATGCAGGGTCTCACCCGTAACGGTCTACGTTGCGCATTGAGTAATGGCGTGCGCAGCAAGGAGATTGGCATCATCAAAGGCGAAGATCAGCTCTTCAGTGGTCGCGTCGATAAGCTCGACACCGCACTTTTCAACAGTCTTTTGGAAGCCAACACGATTCCGATCGTCACGCCGATCGCATTCAACCGCGAAGGCACCTCATTGCGGATCAACTCCGATCTATTGGCTGCCGAACTTGCATCACAGCTCAACGCATCGAAGTTGATTTATTTAACCACACGGGATGGACTAATGGTCGACGGGCAACCGCTTACTAACTTACCAGTCGCGGATCTCAGCGCCTTACTGAAAGATGAGCAGTCTGGGATCTCCGTGCGTTTGCATGGTAAGGCACAGCATGCAGTAAAAGCGATTGGGGCGGGTGTCCCGCGAGCACACATTTTGGATGGCCGCCTATTTGGTGCCCTACTCAATGAGATTTTTGATAAGGTCGGTATTGGCACGATGGTTTACAGCAATGTATACCAATCGATTCGTCGTGCGGTGAAAGTCGACGCCTATTCTATTTACAATATCACTCAAAATGGTGTGCGTTCCGAAACACTACTAGATCGCTCGCAAGTAGAGATCGAAGCCGCGATCGAAGACTTTCTGGTATACGAAATTGATGGCAGCATCGTCGCTTGCGTTCATTTACAAGGCTATGAAGACAGTCGTGTGATCGAAATTGGTAGCGTGTATGTGCAACCATTCTATCAAAACAAAGGCGTGGGTCGGCAGATGGTTGAATACGCGGAATTCGATGCCAAGCAACGCGGCGCACAGCGTATGATCGCAATGACCACTCAAGCGACGAATTTCTTCACCAAGCTCTGCGGGTTTCAAGAAGGCAGTTCCGAAGAGCTGCCAGCAACACGAAAAGCGCATTACCATGCAAACGGTCGAAACTCTAAAATCCTCTACAAGGATTTATAGAACGAGTGAGACGAATGGACCTGTATCATACTACTGACATGGACGGTGTCTCCGAGTTAAATCCGGATGAAGCACGGATGGAGCAATTAATTGCGCAGCTTGACATGCCGCACTTCGAAGAGGCCGATCATCCCGACCTCTCACTCGTGCATGATCCGAGTGGATGGACGCTCACGCTCTATCCTAGCGGCATTGTTACTTATGAGAATCTGGAAGACGACGATGATCAGCCACGTTTCATGACGGGAATACTCAGAGCCAAGGCATTGCAGCTGTGGAAGTCACTGGCCCGTGGAGATATTGA
>DJBY01000029.1:20843-37854 GCA_002430605.1 Opitutia bacterium UBA5964
TAGGCTCTACGGATTAACTCCTTGCCTCACCCTTGGTTATAATTTCAACCAACACAGCGTGACCACATAATCCCCGAAAAACTGATAGCGGAACTCCATGCGATGCGTGGCATCACGTAATTGCGCAGGCAAATTCGAGGCAATTTTGAGAACAGAAAGTTGCTGGGTGTCGGCATGGATTTGCAGGGCAATGTCTTTGAAATTGGGTTGAGCGCTCCAAACTGGAAACTGAGCTTTAAAGAATGCCTCCTTTGCACTGAAAAGTAAGCTGCCAAGTGCCTGATCTTCGCCAACAGTAGCCGCTTCAAGCGGATGCACCACTCGCTCCATTGCCCGTGCGCTGAGCCGATTCGTCTTCTCGAGGTCGACTCCTAGGTACATCACTTCATCGGCAAAGGCCGCAACAGCACAGCACAAGCCACGCGAATGCGTGATCGAACCAATGGTAGCAACTGGCCAGATGGGCAGTCCATCCGCGTCCGTCGGCAATGCGCACGAAGCCTGGCCGATGTGAGCCAACGCCAGACGCGCACAGCGACGACCTGAGATGAACTCATTGCGACGCGCAAGCCCGGCATTAGCCATGTGTTGGCCCTCTTCCTTGTATTGAAAAGCCTCAGCTGCGCCTGCAGCCTGCTGCACTCCACAGCCAACTGCAACAGGCAGCAATGCTCGCAAGGCGGTTTGAAGTTCATTAATTTGAATCATATCATGCACAGCTATCGAAGCAAAAGGAACACCGCCAGATTCGCAAGCCTTCGACAAAAGCAAATTATGATGCCGCGAAACCTTGCCACCATGTGTATTCGTATTAGAAATAAATCATGCGTTTGTATCTCTCTGTCCTAATCGGCTTGTGTAGCATGATGCTGACTGTGGCGATGCGGGCAAATGTTAAGGCATCGGGCGCATGGGAAGTGCTCGAGGGCTGCCGTCTTGTCAGTGCTCCGATCAATGACGGCGACAGCTTTAAAGTTCAGCACCAGGATCTGACATTCATTGCTCGACTATATTTTGTTGATTGCCCAGAAACCCATGGGACCTACATGGCTCGGGTGCGCGATCAGGCACGCTATTTTTCAATCCCAGAAGCAGTCGTCATGGCCGCGGGTAAACAGTCCGCCGCTTTCACGGAAAAGTTCTTACGAGGCGAGTTCACCGTGATCACACAATGGGCAGATGCGCGCGGCGGCAAGGAGCAGCGTTTCTTTGCCTTAGTTCGGAAAAATGATCAGATGCTTTCCTCTGAGTTGATTCGTAATGGCTTTGCCCGCATTTATGGTATGCCAACAAAAGGTAGCTGGCCCGACGGCATCTCGCCACGCTCTTACCTAAGCCAACTCAAGCAATACGAACGCGCTGCGCAAAGTAGCATGACTGGTATTTGGGGCGACGCGACCGGATCGCTCCAGCTCGCAGGACTCAATCAACTCGGCGCAAACGTCGAAGGCACTGGCACAAACAAAACGCCTACAGCCAGTACACTGGCAGCCGTGACGACATCTAGTCGGACCGGTAAGCTCATTCTCAATACCGCCAGCGCCGCTGAACTCGAAACACTACCGGGCATTGGCCCTGCCCTCGCCAGTTATATCATCGCCGCCCGACCGATCGCAGTGGTGGACGACTTGGCAAAAATCCCAGGCATCACAATGAACACAATCGACGTGTTCCGCGCTCAAGTGATTACAGATGAGCCACCCCCACCGCTAAAAACTGCAGCATTCTACTTGGCGGACACCGAAACCTATCTAAATACAAATGTCTCTGTCATTGTATCTGCAGTCGTCCGATCCGACCAAACAGCCCCAGCGAGCTTTCGGGCAGTCATCCTTCAGACTGCGAATCAAGGTGTCTCAGGCGGTAGCATCCCTGCTTTTATTCCTGATGAATTCTACGACACTTTCATACAATACTACCAGCAGTCTGGCCGCAGCTTCACAGGCCTGCTGTTTGAGCATGACTCCGGCACCGTGCTCGTTTATAGCCGCAAGTAATCCTCATACTCTAAATACACACCTACTTCATGAGCTTAAATGAATTCAAGCACTACCTCGTTCAAAAAGGACAGAATGAAATGCTCTCTAAGATCAATGCATCCCCATGCGGTGATCTGCCAGAGAGCAAAATCAAGGCATTGGCTGAATTGAGCGAATTGCACCTGCGCTTGGGTGATTTACAACAACGCTTCCACGTCGATCGTCGACACAAACTGCTAATCGTCCTACAGGGAATGGATACCAGCGGCAAAGGCGGCACTATCAAGCACGTCTTCCGCGGCGTGAATCCGCAAGGTGTACATGTCTCCGGCTTTGAAAAACCAACGGCCCGCGAAGCCGCTCATGACTTCCTCTGGCGTGTCCACCAGCACACCCCAGCAAATGGCGAAATTATGATCTTCGACCGTAGCCACTACGAAGACGTGCTGGCCGTTCGGGTCAACAACTTGAAGCCTGAATCAGTCTGGAAAAAGCGTTACCGCCACATCAATGACTTTGAGCAACTACTCGTTGATGAGGATACCATTATTCTTAAATTCTTCCTACACATTGATCGAGCCACTCAAAAACAACGCTTACAGGAGCGGCTAGATGTACCGGCAAAGAATTGGAAGTTCGACGACTCCGACATCGTCGCACGTAGTAAATGGGATACTTATGAAGCCGCGTATGAGGAGATTTTCGAAAAGACTAGCAAGCCAGATGCGCCGTGGTATGTGATACCGTCTAATAAAAAATGGGCTCGCAATTTACTCGTCGCACGAATCGTTGTCGCATGCCTTGACGACTTGCACCTCACCTACCCAAAAGTCGACTTCGATCCGAGTCAGATTGAAATCGACTGATGCTGTCTGTACAATCTCCTTAACGGCAATAGATAAAAGAGAGATGCTGACCTTGCCAGCGTTTCCATTCCACCAAAGTATAGCTCCCATGCAAAGTTCACACGAAAAGATCTTGGCCCCGTCGATCCTCGCAGGCGATCACGCTGACCTGAAAAGCAGCCTGAAAGAAATCGAAGCCGCTGGATTGAGTTGGGTACACCTCGACATCATGGACGGACACTTCGTGCCGAATCTGTCCTTCGGTCCGCAATCGGTGAAGGCCATGCGTTCGGCCTCGGACTTATTCTTCGATGTACACCTAATGCTCGATAATCCAGACAAGTTCGTCGATGCGTTTATTGATGCGGGTGCCGATCAAGTTACAATTCATGTGGAGCCGGACTATCCGATCGTTGAGACTTTGAAGCACATACGCGCACGTGGCTGTAAATGCGGCGTGGCACTCAATCCGGATACACCGGCCGAGGCCGCGAAACCCTTTCTGGCAGAGTGTGACATCGTTTTGTTAATGACCGTGCAGCCTGGCTTCGGCGGACAAAGCTTCCGTGAGGATGTCCTGCCGAAGATGGAGACCATTGCTAAATGGCGCGACGAGTTCGCGCTGAACTATCGCCTCGAAGTTGATGGTGGCGTCGATCTCAGCATAGCTGGAAGTTGCACTGCGCGTGGCGTAGATACACTGGTAGCGGGCACTGCCTTTTTCAAAGCCGAAGACCGCAAAGCGTTTATCGCAAAAGTGACCGCTTAGGCCTAGGCGTTAATATAACTCAGGACGTCGGTCTTTGAAGGCCGTCAGACGACTGCGGGCATTCGCGACTTGGGCGATATCGATATCGGTAAGATAGACACCTTCCGACTCGCTCGCTTCCAGTACAATCTCCCCCCACGGATCGACCACCATTGAATGCCCAAAATAATCGCATTCTCCAATACTTGAGCCATGTCGTTCGATACCGCATTGGTTGGTAGCAATAAAGTAGGATTGATTCTCGATCGCACGGGCTTGAATTAAAGTGCGCCAATGGGTTAGACGCGGATGCGGGAATGCTGCAGCTAACACTTGAACCACCGCGCCGTCGTGCGCGCACTTGCGGAATAGCTCGGGAAACCTTAGATCGTAACATATACTGCAACCAATTCGCCCAAGTTCCGTGTCTGCGGTCACAACAGCCTCCCCTGCCTGTACATGCTTCTCTTCACCAAACAGTGTGAATAAATGAATCTTTCGATACTGCGCTAAGATCGCTCCAGTTCGTTCGAAAAAATACAAGGTATTGGCCGCTCGTCCCAATTCGGTGTGTTCTAAAAGCGAACCACAGATGGCGACATTAAACTCGACCGCTAATGCTGCGATTTGAGCACGGTGCTCAGCCGCCTGATTAAGTAATTCAAGGTTGCGACTCCAATCAAACCCGGTGGTACACATTTCTGGTAAAAAGACGACCTGTCCTCCCTGAGCTGTTGATTGTGCCACCAACTCACGAATCCTCGCAAGATTGGTCTCGGGCGCACCTCTATTAACTTCGAATTGTGCGAGTGCTATTTTCATACGAGCGACCACATTTCGACAGCATCCAGGCGCGGCAAGCTCAGCTAATCAACGCATGATGCGCCCTAATCAACGCATCTTTCAATTTAGCGACTTCAACTGGCTTACTCAGGTAATCATTCATTCCAGCAGCAAGGCATTTGGTACGATCTTCATTCATAGCAAACGCAGTCACTGCGATGATATACTGTTGAGCATCCTGTTGCTTGAATTTTCCACTACGAATGGCTTGCGTGAACTCGATACCACTCTGACCGGGGAGTCGCACATCCATTAGAATAACATCAAAAACCTCGCGATTCATAAGCTCAATTGCCTGAACGCCATCTTGAGCAACCTGTGGTTCATAGCCGAGTAGTTCCAGCAGCGATTTAATGCCCCATCGATTATCTTCATCATCTTCGCAAATCAGTAATCTCAACGGGTGTTCGTGTGCGAAATCTGCCTGTATCTGCTCTGCATACTCACTGCCCATCTCTTTGCGAACAACTGAGGCCGGATAATTCACGTTCAATTGCTTGAGGCGTGGCAGTGGTATAGTAAACTGAAAACACGATCCAGCATTCACGGCACTTTCTACCCAAATCTCCCCATTCATTCGCTCAACTAAGCGCTTGCAAATAACAAGCCCCAACCCAGTACCTCCAAACTTTCGAGTCGTCGATGAATCGACCTGCGTGAATGCTTTAAATAATTGATCGAACTTATCTTTTGCGATTCCACAGCCACTATCCTGCACTTCAAAATGAAGCATATCGATGCCATCGATGGACTTTGCTTGATCCAAACTTACACTCATCAATACACAACCCTCGTTCGTGAATTTGACTGCATTGCTAGTCAAATTCATCAAAATCTGTCGAATGCGATGCGGATCACCCATGTAGATTTCACTGACCCCATCGCCTAGCTCATAGTCAATCTGTAATTTTTTTTCTTTAGCATCAGGCAGCACATATTCTAGCGCCTCACACATGATCTGCTCGAGGTCGAACTCTATCGACTCCAGTAGCATTTTGTGTGTTTCAATTTTTGAATAATCAAGGATGTTATTGATTAAATTCATCAACGCTTTGCCGCTACGTTTGATAATGGATGCTTGCTCGGATTGCACATCATCCAAATTCGTTTGGAACATTAGATCCGTATAACCAATAATGGCATTCATAGGAGTGCGTATCTCATGGCTCATCATTGCCAAGAACTCTCCTTTGGCCACACTCGCCGAATCGGATTGGTCACGAGCGATACGTAATTCTTCCTCACGCTCTTGCATCAGAATTAAGCCTCCGATACTTGAGGCTAACACTCTGGCAGCGTCGATCTCGCACTCATTCCATTGATGCTGTTCACTGCAATAGTCCATGGCAAAGAATCCATACAACCGCCCTCCGATCCACATCGGAATTACCAATAAGGACTCGCTCTCCAGTTCTTGGAATACCTTTGAATCAAGATGACCATCAGTTGCGCCTATCGTTTGAATGATTCCGCCCTGCATTAACTCCTCATACCAGCCAGGGAAAAAGTCTTCGAAAGGTGCGTCTTGTAGAGAGCGATGCTCCAGGATGCTTTGATATGAATCATTTTTCAGCCATTCAAAACGAGGATTAAAGGTATGATAGGATTCGCTAGAACCGCCTGTAATCTCAAAGACAAAAGAACGTTCAATATTCATAGCAATGCCAACCTCGCGCATTGCCAGATCAATCGCATTATCAAAATCAACTGTCGTCAACAATGCATGATTAGCTCGGGCGGTCGCATTGAGCACCACATCGCGCTGCTTAATCGCAGCCTCTGCGGCCTTCCTTGTTGATATATTATACGCTACCCAGACGACGCAATCAGCTTGTTGCTCACCCGTAGACATTGGTGAGACTCGCGCTTCAAACCAATGCTCCCCGACATCCACTGACTCGAGGCAATACTCCAAGGTCTCCACGGAATTTGAATCCAACGATTCAGAGATCGTAGCGAGAAAATCACGACACGCATTCGCATCAAACACAGCCGCCAAAGGCTTACCAATGACTCTCTCTGTATTTGTGATTCGATGGGTCGACATGACTGCAAAATTGGCTGAAAAGACATCTACAATCATCCCCTCGCGTGAAAACACGAAAGCGATATCAGGCAACGCACCCGTGAAGGCACTTAGGCGGCGTTCGTTCTCGGAAATTTGCGCTTCGCGGTGACGTAATTCAGTCATCACCGCAGCGAGGCAGATGGAAGTAATCGAAACGATACCCACAAAAATCCAGACATTCGTAGGGCTTTGACTGATCGAGGTGCTTTCGGCAGAAAAAATAGGAATCAGTGACCACACCGCAAGTAGCGCCAAAACAAAAACCCCAGCGGACGCACCGCGAAGGCCGAAGCGAATCGCGGACCATGCCATGATCGGAAAGATGGCCAGCTCCATCGGGTAAAATAACACGTCCGTTGGAGCCCAGTTTTGAAAAGTAACAAGGCCGAAAGCTGACAGTACTATAAGCCACAGGCCGACTTCAATAAACTGCCGCCCTACGAGCTTGAAGCCACTTCGATCCGCCCAAGTCAAAATGAACGGAGTTATGATGATCGAGCCCACAGCTGCAGCCAACCAATTGGTTAAAAACAACGCTTTAAAATCATTCCAATGTATCCCACCAGTGCTACGACATTGAAATACAGATTCAACAACAGCTCCAAAGCAGGTGCTCAATATGATCCCCATGAACAAGATCAACAGCGCATCTCGGATGCGCTCCATGTTGAAGCGCACGTGCAGACTCTCTAAAATACGCAGGCTTAACGCCGAGGCCGTGACGGTCGCAATCGGTACGCTCAATATCATTAGCAGATTCTCTTCTGCAAACAGCGCAGGCAGTAAGGCACCTATAAATACCGCAGGGAGATAGCGCATCCCACCGAGCCAAACGATCCCGAACGCAACGCCAAAAACCGGCGCAATTTGGTTAATATGACCACTGAATTGCGGATCCGCCACGATGACTGCGATTTGAGCAGCAAAAGCGACACTGAGAACCGAAAGAATACAGTTTAACGCAAATATGAAATCCCGTTTCTTCATTTATTAGTATATCAATTTTATTGGTGATTGCTCCATTTAGCCGCCATCTCATTTAGTATTGATTGGAAGGCAACACTTCTTGTTTCATTTACCAGTATATAAAAAAATCAAAGAAAAAGCCTATTCGGCTAAAATAAGGCTTGATTCACCTACCATCCGTCACATGTTTCTCGACTTTCCAAACTTGAGGACGGCTAGCTCAGTTGGTTAGAGCACCTCGTTTACACCGAGGGGGTCGTGGGTTCGAATCCCTCGCCGTCTACCATTTTTCAAGATTGAGCCGCGAGGCTCCTATATCATGCGTCACATCATCTCCATCCTCGTTGAAAATAAGTTCGGTGTCCTTGCCCGTATTGCTGGTATGTTCAGCGGTCGCGGCTTTAATATCGAGACTTTAAATGTGGGTCCGATGATTGATAATCGTTTTTCACGTATCACTGCCACGATTATTGGCGATGAAGATTCCTTGGATCAGGTCATCAAGCAGGTCAACAAGTTCATCAACGTGTTGGATGTGACTGAGTTCTCGAGCGGTCAAGCGACAGAACGGGAGTTGGTCATTCTTAAGGTCAATGCACCCGCAGCACAACGTTCCGAGATCATGCAAGTTTGTGATATTTTTCGTGCGAAGATTATCGATGTCTCTGCAGATTCAGTAAACATTGAGATGACTGGTAATTCCAACAAGGTGCAAGCCTTCCTAAGTCTGATTGAGCCGTATGGCATCAGTGAGATGGCACGCACTGGTAACCTCGCACTCAAACGCGGATAATCCGCCCTCCTTTCCATTTTTTTACAACCCGGAAGCTATCTAGCTTCCACAAACAACGATAAATATGCCTGCTAAAGTCTATACCGACAAGGACGCTGATCTCCGAGTACTCAAAAAGAAGACCCTTGCCATCATTGGCTACGGTTCGCAGGGCCACGCCCATGCGCAAAACTTGAAGGACAGCGGTCTTAATGTAATCATCGGCCTCTACAAGAAGAGCAAGTCCGTCAAGGTCGCTAAAAGCCAAGGTTTCGAAGTGTTCGAAACTGCTGAAGCGGTGCAAAAAGCTGATGTGATCATGATCGCAGTGCCGGACATGAAGCAGGCTGAAGTTTACGAAAACGACATTCTACCGAACCTTACCAAGGGTAAGACAATCGCCTTCACACACGGTCTTGCGATCCACTTCGGTCTGATCGAAGCACCTAAGGGCATCGACGTCATCATGGTCGCTCCAAAGGGCCCAGGTCACGTTGTTCGCAGCCAATACGTCGAAGGTAAGGGCGTCCCCGCACTGATCGCGATCAACAAGGGCTCCACTAAGAATGCCAAGAAGATTGCGCTCGCATGGGCGAAGGGTGTCGGCGGCACACGTGCCGGCGTGATCGAAACAACTTTCAAGGAAGAGTGTGAAACTGACCTCTTCGGTGAGCAAGCCGTTCTCTGTGGTGGTGCATCTGCACTCGTCATGGCTGGCTACGAAACGCTCGTTGAAGCCGGCTACCAACCAGAAATGGCTTACTTCGAGTGCTTGCACGAGTTGAAGCTGATCGTCGATCTCATGGTTGAGTCGGGCATCTCCGGCATGCGCTTCTCCATCTCTGAAACAGCTGAATGGGGTGACTACATCAGTGGCCCTCGCGTCATCAATGCTTCTTCCAAGAAAGCAATGAAGACGATCCTCAAGGAAATCCAAAACGGCAAGTTCACTAAGGACTGGGTTAATGAATACAAGGCGGGTCTTCCGAGGTACAAGCAGTTCGTCAAGGACGGCCAAGCACACCCCATCGAAAAGACTGGCAAGCGCCTCCGTGCTCTTATGCCTTGGGTCAAGAAACGCAATATCGGCGGTTCACAAGCTTCTTACAATTAAACTGTAGTTCATTTTTGTAATTCAAAGCGGTCGTCGGTTTATACCGTCGACCGCTTTTTATTTTGTAATACAATCGCAATATTCATTCGACGTTCATTGTTGAACGGTCGATGTTCATCGTTCGAAGCCCATGGCAACGCCAATACAGATCGCCACTCGCAAAAGCCCACTCGCCCTCAAACAGACCGAGATGGTACGAGCGTGGCTGCAGAAGGCACTCCCCGACCAGCAATTCGAGGAATTACGCTTGAGCACTAAAGTCGACGAACGCCTCACTTGGTCGCTAGAGAAGCGCGGCGGCATCGGCCTCTTCACCAAAGAGCTCGAAGACGCGCTACTCGATGGCCGCGCAAGCATCGCGGTGCACAGCGCCAAAGATCTTCCCACGCAATTTCAAGCTGATCTCTGCATCGCTGGCTATATGCCGCGTGCCCGCGCCAACGATGTGCTGGTTCACCGCAGCGGCAAACCGGCACCGAAAACGATTGCGACCAGTAGTCCGCGACGCCGCGCGCAAGTCGGCATCTTGCAAGAGCAAGCGGAGTGGACCACCATTCGCGGCAACGTCGCTACTCGTATACGCAAGATCGTTGAGGGCGAGGCCGAAGCCACTCTGCTGGCCGCCGCGGGACTTGATCGTTTAGAGATTTCTGCACATGAAGGCCTTGAATTCGTCGAGCTGCCAATCGAGCTAGTCGTGCCTGCCCCGGGCCAAGCTGCCATTGCCATCCAATGCCGCGCAGCCGATCTGTCACGCTTCGAGCACCTGTTCTGCGAAACGACCAAGCGCGCCGTCACCTTAGAACGTGCCTTCCTGCGTCGTCTCGGTGGTGGTTGTCAAACGCCTGTAGGTGCGCACTACGTTGACGGCACCTTCTACATCTTCCATTCGGAAATCGGTCACACCAGCTTCGAATTCGAACTCGATTCACTAGACGAGATCGATGCGATTATCGAGTGCATCTTCTCTGACCTTAAATTCGAACAGTAAATTTCATTCTTCCCTGGAGGGCAACGCTCCGTCGTTGCCACATAATGCACCTTGAAATGACAGAGCATTTCCCTCCAGCGAATTCCCTTAGTCATAGCTTTTAACTTCTTACAAAAAATGTCTTCTCAAACCAAAACAGGAAAAGTGTATCTTATCGGCGCAGGCCCCGGAGATCCAGGTCTAGTCACTGTTCGCGCCCGCGAACTCATCGAAACTGCCGACGTACTCGTGTATGACTACCTCGCTAATCCCAAGCTGCTGGATTGGGCACGACCTGATGCCGAACGTATTTATGTCGGCAAGCGCTCTGGCTTACATTCGATTCCGCAGGATGAGATTGAAGAGATCTTAGTCGAACGTGCCAACAAGGGCCAGCAAGTGGTCCGCCTCAAGGGTGGCGACCCATTTGTGTTTGGTCGCGGCGGCGAAGAAATCGCAGAGCTAGAAGCCGATAAAATTCCCTACGAAATCGTCCCTGGAGTCACCGCAGCGCTGGCAGCGGCTGCCTACGCAGGCATCCCCCTCTCCCACCGCTCGTACAGCTCGTCGATCACGTTTCTCACCGGCCATGAGAATCCGGAGAAACAGTCGATCAATATCGACTTTAAACAACACGGTCAGACCAACGGTACGCTTTGCCTCTACATGGGCCTCGGCCAATTACCCCGTATTCTCGGCGAGCTCAAAGCAGGCGGCATGGCTGGTGATATGCCCGTCGGCGTCATCCAATGGGCAACTCTCAACAGCCAACGCTCTGTGTATGGCACAGTCGACTCCATCGTCAGCGATATTGAATCGGCCGGCATTTCCACCCCCGCCATGATTATCATTGGCGATGTCGTTACCAAACGCGCCAAGACCGAGTGGTTCGAAGGGCGCCCGCTCATGGGTAAGAAGATCGTCGTCACTCGAGCCCGCGATCAAGCCGGTCAACTCACCGCATTGTTGGAAAGCAACGGCGCCGAAGTCATCGAGCTGCCATTCATCCAAGTCCAACCTGACTTTAACCCTCAGCAACTCGCCGAAATCTTGGCTGGTATCGCGATCTACGAGTGGATCATTTTCACCAGCGTCAATGGTGTGACGGCTTTCTTCGACCTGTTTTATAAAGCATTCGAAGACATTCGATGTCTCGGTCCGATGCGGATTGCCGCAGTTGGCGTTGCCACCGCACGCGCGATCGAATCACACCATCTTAAGGTCGACCTCATTCCCGAGAATGCCAATGGCGACTCCCTCGCCGACGCCTTTATCCAAAACGAAGGGATCGAAAGTATCCAAATGCTCGTCGTCACTGGAAATCAAAACCGCGAAACACTGGTCAAACGTCTCGAGACCGAAGGCGGCGCGATCGTTGACACATTACCGCTGTATAAAACGACCAAGACGGACCTAAGTGAGCACCCAGCAGCAGAGCGCTTCCGCAAGGAAGGTGCCGATGCTGTGCTGTTCACCAGTTCGTCCACAGTGAAGTCGTTCGTCGATCAAGCCGCAGCGCTTAAGTTGGAGCCAGATGCGAAAAAGCCGGCATTCGGTAGCATCGGCCCCGTCACGACCAACTGCTTAAAAGAACTCGGCCTCTCCGTCGGCTTTGAATCGAAGCACGCCAGCCTTGATCATTTCGTCATCGCAACTACCAAGCATCTGAAGGGGTAGACTTTGTGACGCCGGCATTCCTGCCTGTCTTTGTATGTGGTGTCCGCGCTTGCGCGGGCCTGCGTTGCCACTGCACAAAATGGAATCAGTCAGGCATTGATGGCGCGAGCAAGCTCGCACACCACGATTCCGATCCGTCGATTCAGTCTTAGCCTAGCTCTTCAACGCTGCGATGTAAGTATGCCAAGGCAAGGTTGCACATTTGATCCGCGCGGCGAACTTGCGCACACCCGCTAAGGCTGCAATCTCGCCATCGACCGACAAATCAGCTTCCAGATTGAGCTCGGACGACAACAGTTCACCAACTCGCTTAAATGCCGCTTCAGCCTCAACCAGTGTCTTCCCGACGAGCACCTCCGTCATCATCGACGCCGATGCTTTACAGATCGCACAACACGCTGCTTCAAAGCGCACGGCTTTGATCCGGTCTTCCTCAAGCAGCAGATAGATTGTGATCTTATCGCCGCACAATGGGTTATAACCTTCCGCGGTATACGTGTAGTCTGCCAATGTGCCGTAATGTCGCGGCCGCTTATTATGATCGAGGATAATATCCTGATAGAGGTCGTGAAGATCGTCCGACATTTTACGCTTCGCTCAATGACTTATGAATAATGACTAGAAGGTAACGACTAACAGAAAAACTGCTTCATCTTATTCAGAGCAGCGACCAGACGTTCGACATCTTCGAAATCATTATAGAACGCGAACGATGCACGTGCCGTCGCAGGCACACCGAAGCGCTTCAGCAGTGGTTGCGTGCAATGGTGCCCTGCTCGAATCGCAATGCCGCCCGCATCGAGAAAGGTGCCAATGTCGTGCGCATGAATGTCATCGATCAAGAACGAGATCACCGAAGCCTTCTCTGGCGCCGTGCCGATAATGCGCAATCCATCAATCGCCGTCAGCTGCTCAGTCGCCGCCTTCAACAATGCGAGCTCGTGCTGCAAGGCTCCCGCACGATCCAATCCGTTCAGATAGTCGAAGGCGGCGCCCATACCGATCACACCCGCGATATGCGGTGTGCCTGCTTCAAATTTCCCTGGGATGCCCTTATACGTGGTGCCATCAAAATCGACCCGTTCGATCATATCGCCACCACTTTGATACGGCGGTAGTCGCTCTAGCCATTCACGTTTACCCCACAGCACGCCGATTCCAGTCGGGCCGCAGACCTTGTGTCCGGAGAACACAAAAAAGTCACAACCCAAATCCGCCACGTCCACTGGCATGTGCGGCGTCGACTGCGCCCCATCGACCAGCACTGGCACGTTCAGCGCATGCGCCTGCTCGATCATTTTTTTGACTGGATTGATGGTACCAAGCGAATTGGACACGTGTACCACCGAGACGAGCTTGGTCTTCTCCGATAGCAATGCCGCATAAGCTTCCATGTTGAGTACGCCATCATCATCGACCGGCACCACCTTTAACACGGCCCCCGTCTTCTGTGCCGCGATCTGCCAAGGCACAATATTGGCATGATGCTCCATATGCGTGATCAGAATTTCGTCCCCAGCCTGCAACACGGACTCAGTAAAACCATGCGCGATCAGGTTAATCCCCTCAGTTGTGCCACTGGTAAAAATAACTTCATCCGGATCCGCCGCGCCAATAAAGGCCGCCGCTTTGGCGCGGGTCGCCTCATAGGCATCGGTCGCCTTTTCGCTCAAGTAGTGGACCCCACGATGGATATTTGAATTCTCCGCACGGTAGTAGCGGTCCACCGCTTCAATCACAGCAAGTGGCTTTTGCACAGTCGCCGCGCTATCTAGATAGGTCAACGGCTTGCCGCGCACTTCGGTCGCTAGGATCGGAAAATCGGTCCGCACACGGCGGTAATCAAATGTCAGTGCATCATTCACGCCAGCAAACTCGCCTACTTGCGAAAGAATCTCAATTGAAATTCAAAGAAATATACAATCCGCTCA
Organism: Opitutia bacterium UBA5964; assembly: GCA_002430605.1. Lineage (GTDB taxonomy): Bacteria > Verrucomicrobiota > Verrucomicrobiia > Opitutales > Coraliomargaritaceae > Lentimonas. The sequence goes on from DJBY01000029.1 coordinate 34,757, forward strand.
ATTCAGCCAAATCGATACTGCTATGGCTTCGATTCTGAGACCGGAGTACCTGGCTGTGCCGCGGAGCACTGTGCTCTCTTCGACGCGCCGAGGCCGTAGGTTAGTGGACCACTTTAGATGCCAGTTCAGCTCATCCCTTCGAGCGGGAACTCTAATTCATATAGGTCAAGTGTTTCGGTTAGGGAAGTTTCCGCCATTTCGTAGAGTAGGAGCGCCGCTTCGGTAGAAGGCCTTTTTGATGCGTGCTTTAGCTCTTTTTCAATTTGGGCGATGAGCTTTTGCAGGGTAATTGCGCCCATGGTTCCCGCCATACCTCTGAGTGTGTGCAGGTGTAACTCTATCGCCTTAATTTCACCTCGTAGCAAACCTTCCTTAATCCCCTGCAATTGGATCAAGGAATCGGTCCGGAAAATTTTCAGCAGCGTAATATATAAATCTCGTCCGCCACCCAATGCTACGATCGCTTGCGCAGTATCAATTACAGCAGCTGCGCTACTGGTCGGATGCTTGATTGCTGAGTCACCAACATTTAGCTGACAGACTGTTATGTGGCGCTCAATCGTTGCCAGCAACTGCTCCAGCTCAATCGGCTTACTAATATGGTCGACCATGCCCACTGCAATGCAGGCCTCGTGGTCTGCTGGCATCGCATTCGCAGTCAGCGCGATAATAGGAACTGAATGCATTCTAGTATGTTGGCGGATTTGACGGGTTGCCTCTAGGCCGTCAATGCCTGGCATCTGCATGTCCATTAGAATGGCATCAAACGGTATACTCGCTGCCAGCGCACGCATCTTACCCTCTACTCCATTGGAGGCAATCGTCACCCTGGCCCCGTTTCTTTGCAAAAACTCTTTGGCGACTTGCTGGTTCAGTAAGTTATCTTCTACCACCAGCAAATTTAATCCCCGCAGGCGCACGGTGTTCTGTAGCATGCTTGTGCGAGTGCTGCACTTGGGAGATGTGGATGTGGCTTTTGTTATCGCCTCCGAGAGCATGCCAGCAGTGATGGGCTTGACTAAGTAAGCGTCGCTGGCGTCGTGGTCTTCCTTTGGGATCGCCCCGAGCTTTTGCTGAGCAGTGACCATGATTATCACAGGTGTGTTTTGCTGATTCCCGAAGAAGAGATGGCGAATGCGACGTCTGGCCTCTTGGCCACTCAGGCCCGGCATGACGCTGTCCATCAGTACCACCTGGTAGGCGGGCGCATCCCCCTGCTGGAGCATTTGTAGAGCCTGCTCACCACTACTGGCGCAGTCGCACTCCAAGCCTATCACCCGAACCAAGCTTTGCAGTGCATTCCTAGCCAGAGCGTTGTCATCCACAACCAACACTCGCATCGTTTTCGTAGCTGCCACCGGCATGGTTATTGGGTCAAATTGCATGTGCAGGGTGAAGAAGAAGCGACTGCCCTTGCCCGGTTCGCTCTCCACTTGCAAAGTGCCCCCCATGAGTTGGATCAACTCTTTGCAAATGGCCAATCCTAAGCCGCTGCCACCAAAGCGGCGAGACGTCGAGGACTCAGCCTGCTTGAAGCTGGAAAAAATGTGTTGCAATTGGTCAGCGGCAATTCCCATGCCAGTATCCGTCACAGAAAACTCGACATCCAGCGTTCGCTCATCTTGGCAAACAACGCGAGAGCGCAGCACCACCTCGCCCTGCCCTGTGAACTTGATCGCATTGCCAGCCAGATTGAGCAGCACCTGACGTATGCGCATAGAATCACCGATCAAATTAGTGGGCATCTTCGGATCAAAGTCGTAAATTATTTCGACTTTTTCTACCTCTTGATTAGCCGACAGGATGTCGCTAATATCACGCATGACTTCATCAAACACAAAACTCTTGGATTCCAGCGACATCTCACCAGCTTCAACTTTGGAGAAATCTAAAATGTTGTTGATGATGGTCAGCAGCGATACGCTGGCGTTCTGTATTTTGCTAGTATAGTCCTGCTGATGCATGGTCAATTCAGTGTGCTGCAGTAGTTTTACCATGCCCAAGATCCCATTCATGGGCGTGCGGATCTCATGGCTCATATTGGCAAGGAATTCACTCTTGGCTCGATTGGCAGACTCGGCCTGCAACAGTGCCTCATCCCGTTTGAGCTTAGTGGCCTGTAGCGAGGCTGTCATTGCATTAAAAGTCTCAGCGAGAACTCCGACCTCGTCAGTGCGGCCTTGAACGACGATCCGGGCACTGAAGTCACCGTCGCAAATGTTACTCGCAATCTTCGAAATTTGCTTGAGTGGGTTCGCGATGTTTCTGGAAATTGTGTAGCCGACAGCTCCCACTACCATGAAGGCACCAAGGGCGCCGAAAACGAGGGTAGCCTTGGCCTGTTTAATCATGGCCTGCTCGGTAACTTCATGCGCTTGCAGCACTGTATTTTCTGCTAAATCCAGCTCTTCCATCACACTGCGGATTGCAGCCATTAATATCTGGCCTTGATTGGTACGCACGATTTTAAAGGCAGCTTCAACGCCCTCTGTTCTCCGCGCGGCAATGGTCTCCTCTAATTCTGCAAACTTTTGATCGATCAGTTGCCTAAGTGACTTGATCGATTCTTGCCGATAGGGGTCATTCTGGGTCAGGTAAGAGAGCGTTAAAAGATTTTGATTAATTTCCTGCTTCGCACTGCTATACGGCTTCAGATATTGATATTCGCCTGTAATGAGGTACCCGCGTTGCCCCGTTTCGGCGTCCTTCAAGCCTGAGATTAGCTTGGCCTGCGCGTGCAGTACCAACTCGGAATGACCAATCTGATCCGCCGCCCTAGTCAGCTCAATCAGACACCGATAGCAGTTGATGCTTACCAGCCCAATAAACAATAACGCGAGTGCATATCCTACCGTGATTTTCTTTCTGACGGTCCATTTTGGCGTAATTTTATTTAGCATCTTGGGTGTCTGTAATGGTCGGGCCTACTGAACTTAGCAGAACGTTTATTTTATAAATAATAACGTCTATAGGATTTTAGCAGATTTAATGTTACCGGTAATAAGTCACGGATTAATCAAAAGTTATACTCTAATTATGTAGTTGCAGGAAATGCAAGCCTAACGAAGGCTCTCATTTTAACCTGTGTTACTGCAAAG
>DJBY01000029.1:38119-51939 GCA_002430605.1 Opitutia bacterium UBA5964
TTACTGCAAAGGAGGGCGAGTCGTCCTACTTTAACCTGTGTTACTGCAAAGGAGGGCGAGTCGTCCTTCATTTAACCTGTGTTACTGCAAAGGAGGGCGAGTCGCCCTCATTTAACCTGTGTTACTGCAAAGGAGGGCGAGTCGCCCTACTTTAACCTGTGTTACTGCAAAGGAGGGCGAGTCGCCCTCTTTTAACCTATGTTACGGCAAAGGAGGGCGAGTCGCCCTCTTTTAACCTGTGTTACTGCAAAGGAGGGCGAGTCGCCCTCCCTCCTTTACCCACTGACGATAAACCAAAAAAAAAGCTCTGCTAAAATCTAGCAGAGCTTTTTCGATTTTAAATCAAACAGAAGTTACTGACTCATTGCAACATACTGCGCCTGCAAAGCCTCTACCACGCTCGGATCGGCAAGTGTGGTAGTATTTCCAAGTTCCTTACCCTCTGCAATGTCACGCAAAATGCGGCGCATAATCTTACCGGAACGTGTCTTCGGTAGATCGGACGAGAATAAAATACGCTCAGGACGAGCAAATTTACCAATACTCTTGTCGATCATAGTGACGAGCTCCTTGCGCAACTGATCATCGTAATCGCGGCCGTCAATCACAGTCACAAAAGCGATCAGGCCTTGGCCCTTAATCTCGTGCGGCACACCCACCACTGCAGACTCTGCGACATCTGGATGCTCGACAAAAACGCTCTCCAACTCAGCAGTGCCGATACGGTGCCCCGATACGTTCACCACGTCATCCACTCGACCGGTAATCCAGATGTAGCCATCTTCGTCGCGACGGGCGCCATCACCAGGGAAATAATACTGGCCACCCCACTTGCACCAGTAAGCCTCCTTAAAGCGCTGCGGATCACCGTAAATCCCCCGCAGCATCCCCGGCCAGGGTTGCTTAATTGCCAAGATACCCACATCGACTTCCTCACCGTCATCCGTAAGAATCGCCGGCTCGATGCCGAAAAAAGGCAGCGTCGCGCAACCTGGCTTAGTCGGCGTCGCGCCAGGCATCGGCGTTAACATATGCCCACCAGTCTCAGTCTGCCACCACGTATCTACAATCGGGCACCGTTCGCCACCGATCATTTTGTGATACCACATCCATGCTTCTGGATTGATCGGCTCGCCCACAGTTCCTAGCAAGCGCAAGGAAGATAGGTCGCGACCGGTCAGCCACTGGTCGCCCCATTTCATAAAGGCACGAATCGCTGTCGGTGCAGTGTAGAAAATCGATACTTTATATTTCTCTATTATCTCCCAGAAGCGCCCTTCATCTGGGTGATTGGGAGCACCCTCATAAATCACCTGTGTCGCGCAATTCTGCATGATGCCGTAAATAATATATGTGTGTCCGGTAATCCATCCGACATCCGCAGTGCACCAGTACACATCGTCCGGCTTCAAATCGAACACATATTTCGAGGTCAGATAACTGAACACCTGATAACCTGCAGTGGTGTGCATGACGCCCTTGGGCTTACCCGTCGTACCACTGGTATACAGCAAAAACAGCAGATCTTCTGCCTCCATCTCCTCAGCAGGGCAATCCGCACTCTCCTCCGCGACCACTTCATGATACCAACAATCACGTCCATCCTTCATCGGACAATCGATCGGATGTGCGTCACCACGCTGTACCACGATCACATCTTTGATGCACTGACAATTCTCAACGCCCTCATCGACGATCTTCTTTAATTCTAGAATCTTACCACGACGATAGCCGCCATCCGCAGTGATCACCATGCGTGTCTCACTATCGAGTACACGATCGCGAATGGCATCTGCAGAGAAGCCCGCAAAAATGACTGAGTGCACCGCACCAATACGTGCACAAGCTAGCACAGACACCGCCAACTCAGGAATCATCGGCAGGTAAATCCCAATACGATCTCCTTTTTGCACGCCCTTGGCTTTCATCGCATTGGCCAAGCGACAGACTTCTTCATGCAACTGTGCATAGCTAATAGCACGCGTGTCGCCTGGTTCACCTTCCCAGTGAATCGCGATTTTCTCGCCACGCCCCTCATTAATATGACGATCTAGGCAGTTGTAAGAAAGGTTGGTGCGACTACCGTCAAACCACTTATAGGACGGTGCTTCGGAGGCATCGAGCACGGTATCCCACTTTTTAAACCAATGCAGATCCTCTGCAGCTTCAGCCCAAAAGGCCTCGGGGTCCTTGATGCTCTTCTGATACAGCGCAGTATAGGCCTCCATACTGCCAATGTGGGCATTTTCTGAAAAAGCCGCCAGCGGGGCAAATTTTCGGTTTTCGTGCGAAACGGATTCCATCGTAGAAGGGTCAGTCGACATAGTAAGATTGTATTGGGGGGTGAAAATAACAGTGAAACTGAGGTAACTGAACAACGCACCTAACAGAGGCTTACCAGCCAATGAATCAGCAATCTAAGGTCAATGACTTTCGCTTTACTAAAACAGAATTGCAGACTTCCCCGAAAGCTATTGACAAGCCCACCTGCGCTGAGCATCAAAACCAGCTCTTCGCGTTAAAACGACGCCTTTCGATTAATGGAAAATTTTGCAGATCAGTGCCTCGATATGGCCCAGTCAATTCTGGGTCACAATCTCGAATCGATCAGCGAACAGGGTACTATATCCCCTGTTGCTGGTGAAAACAGTCGCCTCGACGAACCCGGACACGCCGCTCTTGCGATTGGCGAGTATTACCGAGCGACCAACGAGACCACACTCGGCGAGCACGACCTAATTGACCTCGCCGCCCGTTGCGTCACCGCACAGGTATTCACAGAGGATGGACACGAAAACGGTCTGGCCTACGCTGCGCTCGGCCTACTCTCCTTCGGTCCGGCCAAGGATCGTAACCCATTGTGGGAGCGCTTGCTCGACCCGACTCGTGAGCAACTCGACAAGCAATTGCTCGAGCGTAGCGACTACGACAACCACTTTCAGAGTTTTAACATCGCGAAGGCAGTCACTCGCTTCAGCCTCGGTCTATCCAAGAAGGATGAGACTGGACGCCTGATTGATCGCTTCCTTGAACGCATCGAATCGACCTCTTCAACAGGCTATTTCGACGACGCCAGTGGCGAAGAAGGCAAGCTCGGCGGCGCATTCGATATTTACGGTGTTCTTAGCTTCGTATTCATCCGTCAAGCACTTCAGCTTCACTCAAATCTTCACCTTCGTGAGCGCAAGCTACCTAGCCTGCGCACTTATTCGGAGAAATACCTAAAGATGATCCCCGATCTTGTACGTCAAGACGGCAGTGGGTTCGCTTACGGACGCTCACTCGGCGCATATGGACAGATGCACTGCATCAGCCTTATTCTGCAAGCGCTCCGTGATGGATGGATAGCGGACGACAAGCGTGATCTCTACACAGACACCGTGCGACGTTTGTTCATGAATTTCTTCGCGACTTACCTCGACCAGGAGCACGGCTACCTAGTCATCCGCGACGAAGAGCGTGACACCGTGCCATACCACACGACACGGATGGCAAACTTTGATGCCGCGCGCTATCTCTGCCAATGGGCACGTCTCGCACGCGCCACCAAAGGCAGCGCCGCTCCATCCAAGCCGGTCGCACCACGTAAGGTGGCTCGCTTTATCAGCTTCGACAAGTCGCAGAAAAAGGAACAAGGCCTGTTCGTCTACCAAGACCCTGATTCCGGCTTAGCAGTTCAATTGCCACTGATCGCTTCTGGCGAACAGGGCAAAGGCACGTCCGACTACCTCGCGTTCCCTCACTCACCAGGCATCTTCGACTGGCCAGTTCATAAGTATCTACCGATCATGATGCCCGAGCTGACCTTTGGCGAGCATGTCATCGTGCCCTCTTTTTATGGCAAGAACTGCACCACTGCGATGGGACTGCGCAATGCGTTGACTTTCAAGTATGACCAACCAGAGCTCATTACCACAGACGAAAAAATCGTCCCTGGTCTAGGTAGCTGTAAGGTCATGTGGTCCTTTAAGGGCGGCACTATTGCCTGCGAGTTCTGCTTTACAGTCAAACAGCAAGTGCAACTCGACCGCATGCGCTACATTCTCGCGATCGCAGCGCCGCACAGTCGTTATCGCGTCGGCACCTCTTTCGCACTTGGCGAAGAAGGCCACCGCACCAACGTGGTGAAGGATGATTTCCAGGCAGAATGGAAAGAACTCGACGTCGTTACCGAAGATCCGGAATACCGCACTTACTACGGCAACATGCACTACCTGCAAATCCTTGAGCGCGATCATCCATTGATCATGCGTCCTGGCACACAGTACCGCCTCGCGCTCTCGTTTGAGCCGGACATCACCTTTGCCGACGAGTAAGAAGGGAATTGAAAATTAGGAATGACGAATTAGGGTTGTACTTTGCGAACCTAGTTGGACCATATTCCTAATTCCAATTCTTAATTCCTAATTCCCAAAAGTGCTCTCAGTCCGAATCATTCCCTGCTTAGATGTTCATGAAGGCCGCGTCGTCAAAGGCGTAAACTTCGTCAATTTGATCGACGCCGGTGATCCCGTTGAACAAGCCAAAGCCTACGAACTGCAAGGTGCCGACGAACTCGTGTTCCTCGACATCACTGCTTCCAGCGACGAGCGCAACACCATGATCGATGTCGTCAAGCGCACCGCCGACCAGTGCTTCATGCCACTCACCGTCGGTGGCGGACTGCGCAACGTCGAAAATATTCGCGACATGCTCAACGCTGGGGCCGACAAAGTCAGCCTCAACACTGCAGCCATTATTAATCCGGATCTCATCCGCCAAGCATCCTCCAAGTTCGGCAACCAGTGCATCGTCGTCGCAATCGATGCCAAACGTGTTAAAGACGAAAATCGCTGGGAAGTTTACACCCATGGCGGTCGTAATAATACAGGACTCGACGCAGTCGAATGGGCCAAGAAAGTCGTCGCACTTGGCGCAGGCGAAATCCTCCTGACCAGTATGGACTCTGACGGCACCAAGGCCGGATTTGACAACGAGCTCAACCGCGCAGTCAGCGAAGCCGTCGAAGTGCCCGTCATCGCCTCCGGTGGCGCAGGCACCCTCGACCACCTCGCTGATGCCATCGACAAAGGCAAAACCAGCGCCGTGCTCGCTGCCTCGATCTTTCACTTTGGCACCTTCACGATTCGCCAAGCCAAAGAGCACCTGCAGAGCCGCGGTTTACCCGTTCGGCTGTAAATCCATCGCGGGACAAACCCGCTCGCTCCCAACTCTGGCAGTTCCTGGACCTCGTAGCGACTGGCTTTACGCCGAGAGGAATCCGCCTGCAGGTTGATTCGTCAATCAAATGACCTAGACTTCACTACCAACACTCCCCGTGAAAATCATCGACAGCCACAGTCATTGCTACCCCGCCGAACTAGCGGCAGCTCCGCGTGCATGGGCAGAGGCTCAGAACGAACCACACTGGGCTGAGCTAGTCGCTCCGCTCGACCGCCCCTCCATTCAAGGCTGGGCGACGGTCGAGCAAGCGTTAGCAGCGATGGACGCAGCCAATGTCGCGCAAACCGTCCTACTCGGTTGGTATTGGCAAAACGAAGCCACCTGTCGCTGGCAGAATACCGTGATTGCTGAACGCGTACAAGCCGCACCCGAACGCTTTATCGGCTTTGCTTCCATCCATCCAGGCGGCAGCGCAGAGTCAGTTATCAAACAATGCGAAGCTGCCCATTCACTCGGCCTACATGGTGTTGGCGAGCTGCACCCAGGCATTCAGAATTTCGACTCTAGCAGCGCAGGCTGGCAAGCACTCGCGGATTGGTGTGTTGCACACGACTGGCCAATCAATTGCCACGCCACCGAAGCCGTCGGCCACCATCACCCTGGCAGTGTGCCTACCCCGCTCAACGATTTTCTGCGCATGGCTCAAGCGCACCCACAGTTGAAGCTCATTCTCGCTCATTGGGGCGGTGGACTGGCCTTCTTCGAACTCAATCCACGCCTGCGTAAAGCTTTGAAAAATGTTTACTACGACACCTCTGCCACGCCCTTGCTCTACAAGCCGTCGATCTTTCGAAGTCTAATTGAAATCGTCGGCGCAGAAAAGATCCTATTTGGCTCAGACTTCCCGCTGCGTGTGTATCCGCGCGCGCAAAAGACGCCCGACTACAGCACGTTCATCGATGTCATACAAAACCAAGCTGATTTAAACGCCGAGGAATACGCAGCGATCATGCACGAAAATATGAGTCGCTTGCTCTGCGTTGAGTCACGCTAGCGGCGCGTGCCCCTAAGCGCCATCGATTCGGAGCTACGCTAACGGATGGCGTTTGGCACGAACGCCTACTTCCCTTCCGACAAGACCTTATCGAAATAAGCAATCGTCGGCTTCAAGCCTTCGTCTAGGGATACCTTCGGCTCCCAACCAAGCACCTTTTGCGCCAGACGAATATCTGGTTGGCGCTGCTTTGGATCGTCCGATGGCAAGGCTTGGTGGATAATCTTTGATTGACTGCCCGTTTGAGCGATCACCTTTTGTGCCAACTCCAGAATCGTAAACTCACCGGGGTTGCCGATATTCATTGGGCCGATCACCTCGTCTTGATTCATTAAGCGCACAAAGCCTTCAATCAAGTCGTCGCAATAACAGAAGGAGCGCGTTTGTTGCCCCTCGCCGTAGATCGTAATGTCGTGCCCCTGCAGTGCCTGCACAATGAAATTTGAGACCACGCGACCATCATCTGGGCACATGCGCGGGCCATAGGTGTTAAAGATGCGGACAATTCGAATATCGACACCGTTCTGGCGGTGATAATCCATAAACAAAGTCTCGGCGGCACGCTTGCCCTCATCATAGCACGAGCGTATGCCGATCGGATTGACATTGCCCCAATAGGACTCTGGCTGTGGGTGCATCGACGGATCGGGATCACCATACACCTCAGAGGTGGACGCTTGGAAGACACGCGCATTCACCCGCTTTGCAGAGCCGAGGCAATTGATCGCGCCCATCACTGATGTCTTAATCGTCTTGATCGGGTTGTGCTGGTAATGCACCGGCGAAGCTGGGCAGGCGAGATTGTAGATCTGATCGACTTCGACTTTAAACGGATCCGTCACGTCATGACGCATTAGCTCAAACATCGGGTTTGCCATCAGATGTTGCACGTTGCGCTTACGTCCCGTAAAGAAGTTATCCATACAGATGACTTCATGCCCATCGCCCAACAGACGGTCGCACAAATGACTGCCAAGAAACCCGGCACCTCCAGTAATTAGAATACGCATATTTGAATCAAGTTGTGATTATAAGAAATTTACGAACAATAAACGCCCGACACCATGAAAAGTTCATATTTATGCCCTCTCGCTTTTGCTCTCGGCCTTCTGGTGCTCTCGTCGGTTGAAGCTCAGACACAGCCGACAGACACGCCAGCAGAGGTCGCCATTACCCGCCCGCAGCTTACCGACATAACAAGTAAGCAGCTAATCAGGAATTGCCTGGCGGTCTCAGGCGGCAAGCAAGCTTACATCGACCTTGAAAACGTCACAGCCACCGGCAGCATTGTGGAGGCGGGTAAATTGAAATCCTTTCTCCTGATCGAAACACAGGATGGCCGTCGCCAGCTCACCTACACATGGAAGCACCTCGGCCGCAAGTACAAGACGCTATATTCATTCGATGGCGTGCATACTTGGCAACAAGAGCTCCTGCCAAAAGAGGAATACCCTGAACCATTCAGTGGTCGTGACGCTATACATTTTGCGCGTCAGCATTGGCTAATTCAGCCCTTCGTCGCACCACTCATAGCCGACTATACATTTAAATATCAAGGCATGTCCAAGGTTGCCGGACGCCCTGCCTACATTATCACTGGCTATGGTAAAAATGATATACGCAGCTGGTTTTATTTTGATAAAGAAAAGCATCTCCTCACCCGCTGGGGCGGCAAAGGCACGATCGCTGGAATCGAGGAATACATGGACTACCGCGCCACACGTTTCGCGACAGTCAACGGCGTGCTCCTGCCTAAGCAAATCGAACTGCTCGCCGAAAATTCGGCGTTCGGCACGATCACCTTTGAGACTTTTAGCGCCAATCAAACGATCGACCCGAATATCTTCTCCATGCCACCGAGCACCATCCCGACGCTTCGGCAGAAGATCGCTCGCTAGTTGAATCGCGCAAACCTCACCTTGCCATCGCCAAGGCTTGACCTCTACGCGTCATTTGTCAGCCATGACGGGCGATGCATATTGATTCATTCGCCCGAACTGTCCGCCTGAGCGTGCGCGAACTCGCGACCTTTCGTCAGGTGCCGTCGAGCGATGGGCATGGGGCTAGTTCATGGCGTGCCGCAGTCGGTCAACAATGGCACACCACCGCCGCCCACCAAACGCGCGAAAGCCACGCCGACGCACGCTTCGAAGTGCCACTTAAAGCGATATGGCTGCATCGCGATTGGACCTTTGAAATCCAAGGCCGAATCGATCAGCTACTGCCGGATCCCGAGCAACTACGCATCCGCGAAGTTAAAACGATCCGCTGTGGTCTGCCCGCCAGTTCGGAAGAACTCGCCAGCCGCTACCCTGATTATTTCGCACAAGCCGCGATCTACCTAGGCCTCGCTCGGGTACTCCCTGAGTATGCCGACACCACGCTCTGTGCGGAGCTCTGCTTCATTGAGATCGAAACCGGCAGACAACAAATCGTGCCACTCAGCGAAGACGACGAGCGCGCCTTTGCCGACCAACTCGATACGCTGCTCCCTTTCCTAGAAGACCGACGCACTAGCCAACTGCGCCTACAAGGCGTCGAGCTGCGGCCTGCATTCGAAACCTTACGCGAAGGACAGGCTGAGCTATTCGCCACGCTCGACCACGCCACCCTACAAAGCAAAACCGTGCTCCTCGAAGCGCCCACTGGATTTGGCAAAACTGGCATTGTGCTCGAACATATGCTACGTCAAATGCAGAACGGCGTCTATGATCGTGCGATCTACCTTACCAGTAAATCAACAGGTCAGCTCGAAACGATTCGCCAACTTCGCAGTATGATCGGCGACAACTTGCGCTACATCCAGATGCGTAACCGCACGGAGCACCGCATCGAAAGCGCCGCCCACACCTGCACCGGCGATGAGCGTTGCAATGACCGGATCGGACAAAGCTGGCAGGCCGCTGCCATTTACCCGCCAGACCTGTTCGAAGACGGCACCCTCAGCCTTGACCGCAGCAAAGACATCGGCGCGTCCACTGGCGTCTGTCCCTATGCGCTGACCAAAGGCTGCCTGCCATTCGCCGAGGTCTGGATCGCTGATACCAACTACGTGTTCGCAACCGCCAGCCGTGCCGTCTTTATGGAGCAGCATGGGTTCGATCCCGCCAAGACATTACTAATCGTCGACGAAGCGCACAATCTCCCCGACCGCGCGGCCGATGCGCTCAGTGTCGAACTCAGCGCAGCCGACCTGCTCTTCGCTCTCGAAGAACTACGCAGCGCAGGGGCACCGCACCATCTTCTCAGCATTGGCGAAGAGCTCATCCGTTGCCTCGAATTGTTGACCGCCAATGAGCCACTCCACTCTGATGCGCTCTGCGAAACGCTCGACTTGTGCGAAGATTTTACGCGGCAACTCAAAGACGCTCATTTCGATTACGCAACCACGGCACCCTTCGCCATCGACATCGTTTGGCGCATTCCAGATCTGGCACAACGCCTTGCCGAGCCGGCGCATCAATGGCTGTACTGGTCACCTTCGATTGGCACGCTCCGCGCCACCTGTCTTAACGCCAGCAACTGGATCGCAGACTGCGTCGCTCCCTTCGGCGGCAGTATTCTAATGTCTGCCACCCTCGCGCCAATTCAGAATTTTCGCGAGCGCTGTGGCCTTACCCCTGGCAACGCCACGCTCGCGCTCGGCCATGCACCGTGGCGCGAGGATGCTTATGACGTTGCCATCGATACCCGTGTCGACACCCGCTACAAACAACGCGACAAATATTACGAAACCACCGCACGCACGATCGCTGCACTGATCGACCAAAGCCCCGGCGTGCCCGTCGCCGTTTTTTTCGCCTCCTATCTTTACGCCGAAAACATCAAAGCCTACCTCGAGGCGCTCAATCCAGCGGCCCGTATTCAAGTGCAACCGCGCGGCGTCGACCTAGCCGAACAAGAAACGTTCATTGACCAAGCGCTCCTCATGGCTGATGCCCTCTTCTTGATCTTAGGCTCCAGCTATGCCGAAGGCGTCGACAAGCTCGGCGGGCGGATCGACATCGCCATGGTGGTCGGCCCCGCCCTGCCAGAAGTCAACGCCATCCAAGACGCCAAGATGGAGATTCATCCCAGCACCGAAAGAGACGTAGCCTTCACAGATGTTTATATCATCCCCGCCATGCGCCGTATTCACCAAGCCCTTGGCCGCATCGTCCGCGCGCCCGGGCAACGCGCTAAAGTCTTACTGCATGGCAAACGCTACAACCAATGCGCTTACCATCAACAGCTCGCCCCCGAATATCAACAGGGCACCACGATCACCAACGATCACGAGTTGGTTGAGTGGCTACAACAAAGGTAGCGCGCTTTGGCCAAAGCGGATCATACCACGCCTCAAGCTCGAATAATCGTATTGCTTGTTCAGGCAAAACTGCTTTGTTCGTCGATTCTCGCGAATGCGGAACGATATGTGGGCGTAGCTCAGCTGGATAGAGCATCGGTTTTCTAAACCGAGGGTCCCGGGTTCGAGTCCCGGCGCCCATACGTTCCAATCAGTCGAGCACATCATGTTCCAGCTTATTTGATATGCTCCAGGCTACACGATTTGAGTCCTAACATAAGGCCAGTCACTGCGATGACTCGTAGTGAGCCGGTTTATCTAGCATTATCATCTAGGTCCATGATAACTGGACTTTCCAATGGCACTGCCAGTACCAAAGTTGCAACAGTGACACAAATGTGAACGCGCCAATAGAGCGGCGCGGCTACACTAGAAAAATGCGCCTGCCAACCGCTACAAGAATTATTGCTTCTGGTGCGAGACTGCGGTCCAATCGAGGCCGCCTTTAGATTTGACGACGCCTTTTTCGAAGGCAAAGCGCACGAGACTCGCTTCGTCGCTGATGTTAAGTCGCTTCATCACATTGTGCTTGTGGCGACGAATGGTGAACTCACTAATACCCAATATTTCACCCGCACTCACATGGTCATGGCCTTGCGCAATCAAGCGCAGCACCTGCAACTCACGATCCGACAACACTTTGTAATAGGCATCCGGATCCTGCCACATGCCAGCAATGATCTTTTGCGCATTATCTGAATAGAAAATCTCTCCAGCGGAGACGTCGTTAAATGCGGTAAATAATGTTTCGAGCGACATCTCTCGCTTATGCACAAAACCGAGTATACCACTGCGGGTGACTTCGCGAATCGTATAGTCATCGCACTCACTGGAAAGCGCTAAGATTCGAACATCTGGGGCCACTGCGAGTATCCGACGCGCCAGACTCAAGCCGTCAAGTTTGGGCAACATTAAATCCAGTACGACAAAATCGAATTTTTCTTTCTCAAAAAGCGCCCATGCCGACTCGCCATCACTTGCTTCCTTGACGTAGTCAAATTCAAACTCACGTGAGACGACACTGGCTAACAATTCACGAACCAACTCTTCATCTTCTACAATAAGTGCTTTCATTCATAATTTAGATAAATGATGTCTAATAACAAATCGAGTTTAATTTACGTTATTTATGACTAAAAGTAACAAATTATTATAGATTCTTTGATATCCACTAAATAACTTTATCGAATCAATCAGAACAGGACCATTGCCCTCACTACGAAACGGAAAGAACAGTAGCACAGGATGAACTATAGTTGCTTTTTTCTATGTCATTTGGCCTTATCAGTCATACAACGCCCCCAGGATTCTTGCGGATTTTTTTAATGACAGACAGGCAGAACCATTTAAACTGCTGGCATGATTACGAATGTTCATGAGATTGTCCCAGAAGTTGCTGAAGATGTACGAGGCGGCACGGGAACAGCCTACGCGCACAAACTGTTGGATCTATTCCCTGGTAGCGCGATCAAGAGCGTCGGCCTCGTGCGCTTAGAACCAGGTGCCAGCGTCGGCGCGCATTCGCACAATGGCGATGAGGACTTCTATTACTGCATTTCCGGTACGGGCATCGTGGTCGATAATGGCGTCGAACATCCTTTTACACCAGGCACGTTACAAATCACACGCGACGGTGAGACTCAGGCAATCCGCAATACGGGCGAAACCGAACTCGTTTTCCTCGGTGCGCTGATCGATACCCCGGCAGAATTTAAATAACGAGGCGTTTATCCAGTTCGATCGCAACGGCTCATAAGCGCTAGGGACGGCGAGCCCTTTTGTTAGTATTTTAGCAGTGCATACGCTCCCGCTTATGGCTCAACGCCCTACCCTACGGCGAGTTGCCGCAATGCCTCGTAAGTCCCAATGCCAGCCGAAGTCGAAAGATTCAGCGAGCGGAGATTCGTGTTTTTATGTGGAATGGTCAGGCGTTGCCCTTCCAGTTCGACATGCAACCAGTCTGGCACACCATGCCCCTCGCTGCCAAAGACCAGACCGTCGTCCTCTGCGTATTGCACATCCCAATACACATGATCTGCCTTAGTGGTAAACAACCACATACGTCTAGGTCCAAATTCGCTTGCCTTGAACGCTGCCCAATCTGCGTGATGGTGCACATCAAGCGAGTGCCAATAATCCATGCCGCTGCGCTTGAGATGTTTATCGGTGATGGTGAACCCCAAGGGATGTATCAAATGTAAGCGCGTCTCAGTAATAGCACAGAGTCGGCCGATATTGCCCGTATTTTGAGGGATCTCCGGATTAAATAAGACGATGTGCAGCATTGCGACGAATATTGGACGTCCAACATCGAACGTCCAACATTGAATTTGATTGGGATGTATCTTTTAACCCGCACCTTGGTGCTTCGCATGGGAATACATCCGTCGTCTTAATGATTCGGTGGTGGTCTCGGGTGAAACGTGTTGCCGATAGGCTGCTTGATATGAAAGCACACGCCGTGCCGCGCATTGCATAAATAAGGAGGCGAGCGCCTACCAATTCGAGTAAAGCACAGTCGCCCAGCAGGTGCCGCAGTTAACGAGCGCAATAAAGACCGCAGCACTGCCCATATCTTTCGCCTGTCTAGCGAGTGAACGGCGTTCTAGTGAAATATCGTCTACCACCGCTTCGATCGCAGAGTTCAAGACCTCGACGATCAATACGAGTAACACACTACCAATTAGAATCAAACGCTCGACTAGGGTCAGTGGCAGAAATAATGAGCCAATAATGAGGATACTGCCGACGATAACCTCTAAGCGAAACGCGGCTTCATTCATCGCATAACCGAAGCCAGCTAGCGAACAGGCGCCAGCTTTTAAGAGTCGGGTGCAGCCAGTGTGCTTATGAACGGATGGATCGATATCATTTGAACTCATAACATTTACGATGATGCGCTATTGATCACATTCATACAGTAAGTTTCAGTGGAAACACACAGGCAAAAATCAGATCGTTAGTTGCGCCGTTATATCTAACTCAAAATAGCCACAAGACAAGGCGTTAGAAGCACTCAGTGCAAATGGCTATACTGCCAGCGTTGGCATAGCTTGCGCGCATCAGTCGTGTGACTGGCGCAAAATCTCAAGCGCGAGTGCGGTGGCGGATAGTCTCCTGCTAGCACATAGTAAGCACCACGTCCTACAAAAAACTTACGAGCGCCCCACACGCATGATCGCTGCGGTCAACGCATCGAGTTGCGCCTCATGTAACTCACGCTTCGGATCATACTGATCGAGCAACATCCAAAAACGC
>DJBY01000029.1:52162-53742 GCA_002430605.1 Opitutia bacterium UBA5964
CAGCACCAAGCGCCAATTTAATGAAATCCCCCCACTCGATGAGCACGAACCCCAGCGACTCGCTTGGTCGCGCACGCTGAGTTTGGAAAATTTCAAATCCAAGCATTTGGCGTGATACGAAAGTCGGCACAGCATCGCATCTTTCGCGAAACGTCGCACCAAGGCCAACAATGCACCGTCGGAATCGTCACTCTGCTGTGGAACGCGCAAGACGATCTCTGCCCCGCCCTGATCAAAGATATAATCCGCCCGCAGGCGCTCCGTCGATTCAACGCGCACGGTAAAGCGATCGCCACTGCCCGTCAGTTGCGGATGCTGAGTAAACCAATCAAGCACCGAGCGCGCCCGCGGCACGCTTGCCAACTGCGATTGCAGCCAGTCACGTTGCTTCTCTATGAATTTTAGCGCCTCCCGATCCGAGCAACGCCAGGGCACCGAAACCACCGCTTGATTACTATGATTCAAACTGAGCCGCAAATGTCGCGTGCCCTTGCGGCGCCGCACAGCGATCGAAACAGACTCACCATTGTTAAGGCTTAAAAACATTTATCAGAATTAGCGGGGCTCGACCCTCCCATTACACCGTATCGTTCGACTCTAACTGATCGACCACGTTTTGCGCATAGCGGCGTAGCGCTGTCTCAGGTTCAAGTTTTTTGATCCGACAGGCCGCAGCGATCTCAAACAACTGCTTGCCGAGCGCTAACTCATCATCAGCCAACGCCTGCGCTGTCAGCGCAATGCCACCCGCATCGATCACATCGGAAGCGTCCATCTTCTGTTTTTGAATCTGCTTATAGACATCCTGCGCATACATCAGAGCTGGCAATTGATTCGGCAAATCCTTAAAACGTCCCGCTTGCTCAGGCCCTCGTTTCTGCTCTTCTGCCTTAATCGCATCCCATTGCTTGAGCACTGCCTCTGAATTGCACAAAGCACCTGCGCCGAACACATGCGGATGGCGGTGGACTAATTTATCGTTCACCACCTTGCACACCGCTTCAAAATCAAAATGCCCCGCCTCCTTCGCCATCTGCGCGTGCATCACTACTTGCAGCAGCACATCGCCCAACTCCTCTTCCATATGATGCATGTCGAGTCGATCTATGGTCTGCAGTAATTCACAGCACTCATCGATCAGGCAATCGGTGATCGATTGATGTGTCTGCTCAATATCCCAAGGGCACCCCGTATCTGGCTGCCGAAGGGCCGACACTGTCTGTAAAAGATCGTCAATAGAACTCATACCCTAATCCGCTAAATGGCAGCTGCCGTCTTGGCGAACGAAAAGCGTCGGCACGGTGATTTAGCAACACTGTGGTGTGCGATCTTGCTCGCGCCCTCAACACGAGGGCATCTCCCACGCAGGCTCGCGCAAGCACGAACACCACGAGATGGAATACAGGCCAGCGAGACGCTCCCCGCCTAACAACGGAGGCCATACTTAAAGCCTCAAGCGATTCGACATTAAAAAGGGCGGACTTTTCAGCCCGCCCTGTAATAGGAAATTATTGGTTGCGGCCGCGCGAACGACTCGGCGCTGCGCCTTGCGACGAACCACTTGAACCGCCACCACCTTG
>DJBY01000029.1:53991-59786 GCA_002430605.1 Opitutia bacterium UBA5964
GCCGCCACCTTGCGGACGACTGCCACCGCCTTGTGAACGACCGCCACCTTGAGGGCGACTGCCGCCACCTTGCGAGCGTCCGCCACCACCACGGTTCTGTTGACCTGGCGCGGGGCGTGATTTATTCGAGCGTGTCGCTGGGCGTGGCACAGCAATCTTTTCGCCGCGGTCATCGATTCTGAAGAGTGGAATGTTCTTCTTCATCGTCTTTTCGATGTCCCAGAGGTAGCCTTCTTCTACATCACTGACCAGTGAGACTGCGTTACCCGCCTTACCGGCACGACCAGTGCGGCCGATGCGGTGCACATAGTCTTCGGGAATATTGGGTAGCTCGTAATTCACCACATGCGGCAAGTCAGCGATATCGAGACCACGCGCAGCGATATCGGTCGCGACCATCACACGGATCTTATTAGACTTAAACATGCTTAGCGCCCGTTCACGAGCGGACTGGCTCTTATTGCCATGAATCGCCATAGCGCTGATGCCTTGCTTATCCAAATGCGTAGCGAGCTTATTAGCGCCATGCTTGGTTCGAGAAAAGACTAGTACCTGCGTCCACTCCCCCTGCTCGATCATTTCGGCAAGAAATTGTGGTTTTGCATTTTGACTGACGATATACGCCTCTTGATCGACGCGATCTGCAGTGGCATTACGCGCCGCGACTTCGACTTCGACGGGGTTATGTAGCATGGAGTCGGCAAGCTTCTTGACTTCCTTAGTATACGTCGCCGAAAAGAACAAGTTCTGACGCTTGGCTGGCATCATTTGCAGTATCTTCTTAATGTCATTGATGAAGCCCATGTCCAACATGCGGTCGGCTTCGTCGAGCACCAGCATCTCAATCCCCGAGAGTTGCAACTCACCACGTTGGCAGAGATCGAGCAAGCGTCCTGGAGTGGCGACGACAATGTCGAGGCCGCGGCGGATGGCATTGATTTGCGGCTGAAAACCTACGCCACCAAAAATCACAAAAGAGCGCATATTTACATGCTGGCCGTAATCGACGATGCTCTGATGCACCTGCGCGGCGAGCTCACGAGTAGGCGTGAGGACGAGTGCGCGTGGACGCTTATTTTGGCCATTAAACTCAGATGCGGAAAGAATCTGCAGCATGGGCAAACTAAAGGCGGCGGTTTTACCCGTGCCGGTTTGTGCGCCGCCGAGGACGTCGCGGCGATCCAGCACAGCTGGGATGGCGCGTGCCTGGATCGGCGAAGGTATGGTGTAGCCTTTGGCTTCAACGGCTGCAACGAGTTCGGGAATGAGTCCCAGTTCAGAAAATGACATAACGATTGACTTTGATTATTGAGGCGCGCTGGCCGTCTTAAATAGACGATTCTCCGATCATGCGACTCTTGGATAGCTGAGTCAGTTTTGACTGCAGCTTGGATAATAAGTGCATGCTAAAAAAGTCGGATCTCTCCCGAAGCATGCGGCCGCCCTTTAACGGTACGGCGAAGATAGAGCGGCAGGTGTATCGTAAAGAATGCCGTTCGCCTAGCAAAAAGAGTCAGCCTACTGGATCGACAAAATTACTGGTCTGACACGAAAGTGGGTTTTCTAGCATTTTACGTGTCGAGAGGTTTGCAGGGAGTCGACTTGTAAGCGTGTCAGATGTTTTGGGTAAATTCAAAAAGCCGATGGTTTACTGACGAGCAAAGAGAACATCTTATAAAACATAGTGCAATCAACGAGCTGCTACATCATTTAATGCAAAACCCTCGCTCTAGTTTTTTGTTAACTACTTCTTCGGGTTGACCTCGCAAAAAGTCGTGACGAAGTCGCCCATCATATCGCGCAGCTCTGCTTTAATAACTTCCACTTGCTTCGAACCAGAACTGGAGCTGCCGCGGCGGCGCATTTCAAAAACTGTCGCGACAGTCTTTTCGCCATTGCGATCAATCGTCACGAAATCGCGCACTTGCACGATCAACTCAAATTCACCGGAAGCAATGCGACTGGAGGTGTCGATTGAAAGTCGAATGAGCGGGATATTCACCTCCGGTTGGTTCAACACATAGGTATTCAGCGCGACTTTACCACGTCGGAGTTGGAGCTCCATAATATCATTTAAATCGAGACGTTCACTCGATTGAATGTCGGAAGCCATGGATGTATCCACGGTCATATACAACGAAAAGATGCCTTTCAAGTGAGCGCTGTTAGCCTCATCAGCAGCGGCAGCAAATTGAACGGCAAACAGTAACGAGAGTAACAGGCAAATACGGCGCATCATAAGTCGATATAGTTGATTGATAGTGAACGAAATGTAAGCTTCGCTGTAATACAGAAACAAGACTTTTAAGACTTAATTGCGAACAGATCTAAAACAATCAAAAAATGCTGCAGTGAAACATGCGTTAGCTTGCACGCGGCTATTGACAAGCTCTCGACCCTCACGAATCTACACAAGCATGCGTATACTTCTACTTGTCCTGTTCAGCCTCTTATGCATCTCTTGCGCTTCCACCAAGAAGCCTGTGCTCACGAGCGTCAATATCCTCGACATCAAACCACGGTATATTGAGGCAGAGGCCTTTAAACGCGCTGCTGAGTATTTGACTGGCAAGGAAAACCTCGGAAATCGAGTCATCATTCGCACTGACAAAAGTGAACGTGCGGGCTACTATTTCGTGCTGATCCTCGACGAGGACGTGCGCGACCTTCCCGCTGGCAGCTACATCGAAGGCGAATTCTACACACCGAAGTCGCTCGATGCACAAGAACACACCTTTCAATTGCCCTCGAAAATACCGAAAAGTAAAGAAATCTTCATCGGTCTAACAGGCGAAGACTGGCCGAATCAGAGTGCCATTCCTGCGGCTTGGCGGTTCACGATTAAGAACTCAAATGGTGAGGTGCTCGCTACGGAAAAGAGCTATCTTTGGAGTCTCTAAGGTCTGAAGGTCACGCCACGACGCCACACTGCTCGCCCATCTTAGCATATACTTCACGGCCGAGCGCGGCTTGCTCTAATAGATCACTGTCAAAACGGATCGCGCCTCTCTTGTATAGCGTCGTCACACACGAACCGCCGAAAGAGAAATACCCCTTGGCCGCGCCCTTCTCGACCTGTGTCTCGGCTTGGTAAGTCTGATGCATGCCACCGACGCAGGTCGCACCGACCTCCATCACGATCATCTTACCAAACGCACCCGACTCGACCTCAGTGATCATGCGGCGATTCTCCCACAAGATTGAAAGCTTACGGCGTAGCGCCAACGGACTGACTGAGCGCAAACTACCATCTAAAATACGAGCTGCTCCGCTTCGACCTGAAACAGGGAAGTGAAAGCGGTGGTAATCCACTGGACACAGCCGAGATATTAGCATCGAGCCGCCTGCAAACTCCGTCGCTAGCTCAGCGCTGCCAAGAAAAGCCGCTAAATCGAAGCGCTGCCCTTTGATATAAAAACTGTCTGCCGAACCGACGTCTGCAATAGCCAGATGTCGCCCATCCGCGGGAAACGCCGCTACGGAATCACCCGCGGCAATCGGCCGCGCGCTTGGCTTGAGCTTGCGATAGAAAAACTCGTTGAAGGAACCATAGCTATCCGCATCTGCCGCGAATTCTTCGACATCCACCGCATAGTCGCGAATGAACGGCGCCACCTTCTCGCGACTCACAGGGCGATCCATGCGCCAGCCATACCAACGCGAAAACCACAATCGCTTCACAGCAACCGCCACGGTCAGACGACCCAAAGGATTGCCATACGCCCAGCGCAAGAATGCCTCTCCATAGACTGACTCGGTTTCCACCACGCCACTGTGACGATTAAAAAATTCAATTGGTGCCTCAAATTGTTCGTTCAGATTCATAGCGTTAATCGATGGCTGGTCTGCAGCCATTATCTCGTTGATTCGTTTTAATTTCATGCCGCGTCGATTCCCTGCTCTCAGTGTTGTGAAACTTGGAGACTGCCACACGCTGCGACGTATAGATGCCAGTATGCCCGCTAAAGTAATACGCGGTGAAACAGGCGACGGCGTAATAAATAGTATTCTCAGCACCAAACAGTTCGATCCCCATCATCGTGCACGCCAGCGGCGTATTCGTGGCTCCCGCAAATACCGCAATAAAGCCGAGCCCAGCAAACAGATCGACCGGTGCGCCCGAAAGCATCGCGAGCGTATTACCTAAGGTTGCTCCGATAAAAAACAACGGCGTCACTTCCCCACCCTTAAAGCCGAAACTCAATGTGATGGCCGTCAACAACAGCTTCCAAAACCAGCTAAACGAGTCGGCACCGCCCGCGGAAAAGGCCGACACGATACTCACGCCGTCTGCGTTCGGCGAACTCACGCCAAGACCGAGATAATCTGTCGTGCCCAAGCAATAACTAATGCCCAACACCAACACTGCACCTACTACAGGAATCAGCCACTTGCGGCCAATCAACTGCTGGCTCTTTGCTTTTAAGCGATGCGACAACGCGGCAAATCCATAACTGACCAGACCAAAACAAGCCCCAGCGATCAGTACCTTTAGTAACAACAACATATCAAACGAGATAAAGGACATTGCCCCCATCGCCTCCTTGGCGGAATAGCCGATCGAATAATGCGTATGATGAATTGGAAACGAAGTGCATGTGATGTCGGCCACCAAACTCGCAATCAAGCACGGCATGAGCGCATCATATTTAATTCGTCCAACAGCCAGTACTTCCAAGGCAAAAATTGCCCCCGTTACCGGCGTGCCAAATACCGCGCCAAAGCCCGCGGCCATACCAGCCATCAGCAAGATGCGCTTATCCTCATGGCGAAGAGCAAATTTCTTTGCGAAATAATCGGCCACACTGCCGCCCATCTGCACCGCCGTGCCCTCGCGCCCGGCAGAACCTCCAAACAAATGCGTCATTACGGTCGTCACGAGCACCAGCGGCGCCATCCGAAACGGAATTCCTCCGCCAGGTTCATGGATCTCATCCATGATTAAATTATTACCCGCTTCAGTGTTTTTACCGTATCGGCTGTACAGCCAATAAATACCGACACCAGCCAGTGGCAATAGACCAAGTAACCACAAATTGGCCTGACGAATCTGCGTCGCCGACTCCAGTAGCCACAAAAACAACGCGACCATCGCGCCCACCGCCACCGAGACCGGCAACACCAGCAGCGACCAACGGATCAAGTGTCGTGCGATCCTTAATTGCTCAAATCGGTATTTAGTGGGTGCAAACATAATTAACCACAACTTGCTTGGCTTGATTCGTGCCAACTGTAAAGCCTCACGTTCGGTCGACCTAAACGATGCGTAAGCTGCCAAATGCAAGATGCCTGCGATGAGTTAAAATCACGGAGCTCAACTGCCGTTTATACCTCAGAACGATGCAGTCGCTCTAGTCAGAGCGGTGTGGCCGCACTCCTCAAAAAATGTTACTTTAGTCATTGCGTCATTGCACCGACAGAAATACCCGAAATAAATTGCGATTAGGCCTTGATCTTTCGCAGGCGCGCCCATTTATTCCTCCGCTTTCACTTTCAACCAAGAGCACACCATGTCACAACACAACAGTTTCAGAGCAACCACCGGCGGCGGCGGTAAGAAAAACAGAACAGTCCTCAAGCGTTTCGAACGCGTGGACCTACTCCGCAAGCGCGGCGAGTGGAAAGAAGGCGATCGCGTGATCGGCATCAAAAAGACCAAGCCAGCTGAGTAATCCTAGCGGTATAATATTTTAAGAAGCCCTTCCTGAAACGGAAGGGCTTTTTTGTGCTTCATCGTCGACTAGTGGCAAAAGGAGGGAGGGCGACTCGCCCTCCTCAACACAGGATAAATGTGG
>DJBY01000127.1 GCA_002430605.1 Opitutia bacterium UBA5964
TGCTTCGCCATGCTCACCCTCGGCGGCACATTTTGCGCAGCGATTTTCAGCCTAATTTTCACCGACTGGGGAATGCTCGAAGTCAGCGCCTCGCAATGGCAAGCGCTGCTCTACCTAGGCTGCATCGCCTCCGGCCTCGGCTTCTTTCTCTGGAATAAAGGCGCGGCCCGCAGCAATCCCGGCACCCTCGCCGCATTTAATAACGCGGTCGTCCCCCTTGCCGTGCTCAGCTCTCTGTTTGTATTCGGAGAGATCGAGAACACGAGCACCGAGACCCTCGTGCGCCTAGTCATTGGTGCAGCACTCATCGCAGGCGCTGTGCTACTCGGGCAACGACGTAGGTCTGCAGGAGATGGCGCAGCAAAAGAAAGGTGAACTAATAGCTTTTAAGGATAACTTGCGCAAATACCCTAAATTTGTGAAACTTATCTGAAATTTAGGAGATATACAGTTATCGCTTTAGTTCAAACTGCCATGTTCCCCAAACGCCTGCACCTCTTCCTGCTTGTACTGACTGTTTCCTCACTCGCGGCAGAGCCTCTGCTCAGCTCATGGCATACACTCAATTCTGGTCAATACGCACGCATCTACCAAACGACTGCGGACCAGATTGCGCTCAATGCGGTCACCACCTGGATTCATCCAAACAATGGCTCAGGCCAAACTGAACCTACCTACGCAGGCGTCCACGAAATCACCTACACTAGCAGCGATGTCTACATCCGCACGTCCGGCCTGGGCTTTCACGTTATGGGCCCTTGGTACGGCAATGAAGACAAGACCAACCTCTTTGTTAATTATCCTGGCAATTCATCGGCAATCTACCGCTTTCCGCTAGACCCTGGAATGGTCCCTGTGAGTAAAACCCGAACCGGAGGCGGCTCGATCGGATACTTTGTCGATGGCATTGCCATGTTTGATAGCCGCGATGCCTTTTCTTATAGCACTGCAAATAATGCCGATGCTCGACCTAACACAGCTTTTAATGGTGACGGCATCTGGAATCGCGATGCCTACATTAACGAATCCGTCACCTTCGATTCGGCCAATGCTCACCAAGCAGGCGAAAATCACCACTACCATGCAAATCCTCCGGGACTTCGTAGCTTACTTGGCGACAGTGTCGATTACGCTCTGGTAACCAACACCTACTCTGAAAACTTCAATGGCCAACACTCTCCCATCATCGGCTGGGTTCGGGACGGCTATCCGCTCTATGGCCCGTATGGCTACGACGACCCGGACGACCCGACTAGCAGCGTTCGACGCATGACCTCAGGCTACACCAGCCGCGACGGATCGAACGGAACGACCAACCTCAACAACACAGGCCGCACCTCGCTGCCAAGTTGGGCCGCAGCAGTTCAAGGTATCAATGCCGTACTCACTGCCGGCCAATATGGCCCCGCGATTAACGCAACGTATCCGCTTGGACACTATATCGAGGACTATGATTACCTCGGCAACCTCGGGTTTACACTAGGCACTCATTTCGATCTTGATGAGCATAATGGCCGTTTCTGCAAGACTCCCGAATATCCCGATGGCACCTATGCATATTTCGTATCCATCGATGCTGTTGGCACCCCGAAATACCCCTACAATATCGGTCGTACTTTCTACGGAAACCCCACAGGCACGAATGTAAACACCCTCCCCGCCACGGCCGAGATATACTTCGAAGGTGGCCCCGAAGCTAGACTAGCAATAGACAGCCTTGCAGTCGGACCCATCGCTGGCGATGTCACGCTGACTTGGAGTGGCCCAGAAGGTGGCACCTATCTCATCGAGCGCAGTGCCGACCTTGAAGAATGGAAGATGCTTACCGACACGGCAGAAAACGAACTGGGCTCACTCGGATCGACCCCCGATTCAGCCCGTGCGCTCGACGAAGTAAAACAATTCTACCGCGCAAGCCTCACCACCATCGAACCTTTTGACGACAATGGCTTTGAATACGAGGCAATCGCTTTCTCAGAATTCACTGCCAGCTTCTCGCCGCTCCCACCGCTCGATGAAATCAACAGCATTACTGTCGGCGGTATCACTGCAACGATCCTCAGCTACGATGCCGCAACTGGAACGCTACAGTTGGACTTTGATGAGGACACACTCACACCGGGCTCATCTCAGACCGCAGAACTAAACTATACACCTTCTGGTGGATCCGCTACTGTAGTCAGCTCGACGAATACCCATAATGTGGCTCCACTACGTAATATACTCTTAGTAATTCTAGATGACTGGGCCATCGATTCCAGCCCGGTCGATAACAATGCAACTTTAAACCCAGGCACCACATTTGCGCCGATGCCAACCCTAGAAGCGCTCGCCGACCGCGGTCTACGATTCACTAATGCATACGCACAATCCGTCTGCTCACCCACACGTGCCACCATCCTGACCGGTCGCTATGGCTTTCGTCACGGTGTAGGCGATCCTTCCACTCCGGCGCTCCCTTCTAGCGAGCTCGCACTCCCTGAAATCTTCACAGCTGAAACCTCTCCTTATAAACTCGCCACCTTCGGAAAATGGCACCTTGGCGGTGGCAACACCGGCCCTGCAGTTTTAGGTGGTTGGACGCATTTCGCAGGCATACTTGGAGGCGGTGTCACGAATTATACCGACTGGAGCAAAACGGTAAGCACCGCGACTATCCCAAATAACACCATCAATAATTTCGCGACGTATAGCACGACCGACCAGGTCAACGAAGCAGTCTCCTTCATCAACAGCAATCCAAACGATCCGTGGTTTATCTGGTTGGCCTTTAACGCCCCTCACACACCTTTCCATAACCCACCAAGTAATCTTCACGATTACCCAACCTATGCCACTGACGTCGATGGAAACGTTGCAGGCACAGATCGTCGCGGTGCTTACGAAGCTGCCCTACAAGCACTCGACACCGAACTCGGACGCCTGTTCGCGACTGTCGACCTCGACAACACCAACATTATCCTCATCGGCGACAACGGCACACCTGGTGCCGTCGTCCAAGCCCCATACAGCACCGACCACGCCAAAGGCTCACTCTACGAAGGTGGTGTCCACGTGCCGCTCATTATGGCCGGCCCTGATGTCACTCGCACTGGCCTCAGCAACAAACTCGTTCACTGCGTAGACCTCTTCTCGACCATTCTTGAGCTCGCAGATATCGACGTAGCCAGTGCCACTGCAGCCGTGGACACCATCGATTCTGAGAGTCTACTCCCTATTCTTAATGGTCAAGATTCCGTAGAACGTTGCGTTGTCTCCGAGCGCTTCAACAGCGCCACAAATAACAATGGGCGCTCCATCCGCTCTGACGATTATCCTGACTATAGGCTCATCATATTCGGCGACCCAACAGACCCAAGCGACACTTCAACCTATGAGATGTATCATGTAGTTGACGATGTGAACCAACAAGTTCCACTCACTATTCCCGCAGTGCTCGGCGATGCACATTATTACGCTTATAATGCACTCATTGGGAAAGACGTCGACCTCGGTCCAACTGCAATCGTCGTCTCAGGCGACACTCTCTACCTACATCTCGAAGAAACCACGGGTTCATCCAGCGCTCCTCTAAATCAGAATGTCGATCCGACATCCATCGTTGTCGATGGCGTCACAGCTACCTATGTTAATCGCGTCGATCAAACCGATACCGACAATCGCTATTGGGTCAAATGCACACTTCCAGATACGACCAGCGCTCCCTATACGACTGCAACCGTGACCTTTACAAACCTTCCGGCTGGCGATGCGACCCGAGTCTTTGTCACCACAGAAATCTTCGTTGCACCTTAATAGACATCGAATACGATCATTTCGTCTCTCACTGCAATGTCGACACCCCTCAATAAAACCATCGGTTTAATTGTATCCATAATTACGATACTGTTTGTATCAAGTGCACGCGCAGGTAGCCTAGGAATCTCGCTCCAGCACACTGTAATAGGCAAGCCGCTCATCCTCGATTCTCTGCGTTATGAAACATCGGCCAAGGAGACCTTTTCAATTTCTCGGCTCAGCTATCTACTCAGTGATTTCGAACTACAGAGCATCGCAGGTGATTGGCTAACACTGCCAAACTCGATCCAATGGATCGACGCGAAAAAACACCGCACACAAATACTACTGGATTCAATTCCCGAAGGAGGCTTTAAGGCGATACGGTTTAATCTCGGATTGAGCGAAGTAGTTAACCACAGCGACCCGAATCTTTATGCCGCCAAGCATCCGCTCAACCCGAGCCTCAACAATCTTCATTGGAACTGGCAGACGGGCTACATCTTCCTCGCTCTCGAAGGCACCTACCGCCAGTCCAATGGTCAACTTTCCGGCTACGTCTATCACTTCGCTAATGATCCGCAGCGCACCACGATCACCCTCACACTACCAAAGAATATAACCGCCAATGCCGCACTCGACATCGATTTTGATATCGCCGCGTTGCTCAATGCGCCAGTGCCCATCTCCTTTTCAAAAGACGGAGCTTCAACGCATTCCCGCGAAGATGATCCGATCCCTCAGGCATTAAAAAGGAATCTCCCTGGGGCCTTTCAAATCAAGCGTATCCGCACCACAGCTCCAATAGAAGCCGACGCACGCCCTCAGCCCATTGATCTGCCAGCTGCACCGACTCCCTACCCCTTCAAACTAAGCAGTCGCCTCCCCATTCCATCACTACCACTCGACAATCCCCTCATCGTCGAACGCATCGAACTTGGCCGGCGACTTTTTCACGACTCTCAACTCTCGATTGATAACACCATCGCCTGCGCCTCCTGCCACCAAGAAAGTCACGCACTCTCGGATCCAGCCGCGACGAGTGCTGGTGTAAACGGCCAGTTCAGCCGTCGCCACTCCATGCCACTATTTAACCTGGCATGGAAAGACTCTTTTTTCTGGGATGGCCGCGCGCACTCACTGCGCGAGCAAGCCCTAATACCGATCGAAGATCCCAGAGAAATGGGCGAGTCTCTAGACCATGTCATCGAAAAACTCACTGCTGACGCGGACTACCCCACACTCTTCAGCAACGCCTTTGGCTCTGGTGCGATCACTCCGCAGAATATCGGCTTAGCAATTGAAAACTTTCTCCTCAGTCTCACATCCTACGATTCCAAGTTCGATCAGGCAATGAGCGGCAAAGCCCAGCTCAACTCCAGCGAACAACGTGGCCTCGAGCTCTTTATGACCGAATTTGAGCCACGCTCCCGCCAATATGGCGCGGATTGCTTCCACTGCCATGGGGGCGCCTTGTTGACTGATAACCGTTTTCACGACAACGGCCTCGAAGCCACCAGTGATCTAGGCCTTTTCGAAGTCACTCGAAATCCGATGGATGCGAACAGGTTTTTCACACCTTCATTGCGCAACATTGCTCTGACTGCGCCCTACATGCACGACGGTCGATTTCAAACCCTGGAGGAAGTTGTCGAGCATTACAGCAGCGGAGTCACATCACGAGTGACTCTCGACCCGAATTTAGCAAAACATCCAACAGCCGGATTACAACTCTCGGCACAGGACAAAACCGCTCTAGTCGACTTCCTGAAAACACTGAGCGACCCACGGTTCATACAGAACTAAGATCGAGGTCTACACACGACTCAGGCGCCAATTCAAACCAATGCTTGATGCTCAATAGGGTAAGTGGCCCGAAAAGGCTTGAAGCCAGAGAGTTGCAGGACAAATTACTCCGCTTTTCCAAATTTAGGCAGCTTTTTATATGAAAATACTCAAATTCGCAGTTCTTCCCGGTGATGGCATCGGTCCTGAAGTCATGGCAGTCGCTCTCGACGTCCTTAAAGCCACCGGCGATAAATTCGGCTTTGGTCTCGAGTATGAGCATGCTGATATCGGTGGTATCGCCATCGACAACCACGGCGTGGCCTTTCCAGATTCGACCAAGCAAGTCTGCGAAAACTCCGAAGCGATCCTGTTCGGCTCCGTTGGCGGACCTAAGTGGGAAAGCCTGCCACCCAAAGAACAACCCGAGCGTGCGGCCCTGCTGCCGATTCGTAAGGCATTCTCGCTTTACGCCAATGTGCGTCCAGGCCTGCTCTATCCACAATTGACTGAAGCCTCGCCACTCAAGGATAACCGCATCCCCAACGGCATCGACATCGTCTGCATCCGCGAGCTCACCGGTGGCATCTATTTTGGTCAGCCAAAGACCACCACCACACTCGAAAATGGCGAAGAGCAAGCGATCGACACTATGGTTTACAAGACCAGCGAGATCGAGCGCATCGCTCAGGTCGCAATTGACACCGCCAAAGCACGCGGCAACCGCGTCTGCTCCGTCGACAAGGCCAATGTGCTCGAGACATCGGTCCTTTGGCGCAAGGTCGTCACCGCCTACTTCGCAAAGCACGCTCCAGAAATCGAGCTCAGCCATATGTATGTCGACAACGCCGCGATGCAGCTGGCTCGCGACCCGAATCAGTTCGATGTGCTGTTCACTGAAAATATGTTCGGCGACATCCTATCCGACGAAATGGGCGTCATCTGTGGCTCACTCGGCATGCTGGCATCTGCCAGCCTCGGCGCGAAAAAGAACAAGCTCGGGTTCCCATTCGGACTCTATGAACCCTCTGGCGGCACTGCCCCAGACATAGCAGGACAAGGCATCGCCAACCCCTGCGCACAAATCCTTTCGGGAGCGATGATGCTTCGCTATAGCTTCGGCGAGTTCGAAGCCGCAGCTGCGATCGAAGCCGCAGTTGAGAAAGCCGTCACCAGCGGCACCCGCACCGGCGACATCGCCTTCGGCCTCGACTCGGTAGGCACCAAAGAAATGGCCGCCGC
>DJBY01000124.1:0-992 GCA_002430605.1 Opitutia bacterium UBA5964
CTCAGGCTGGCTCCGTCTCCGACCGTGTTGCGCTGCAGTGCATTTGCATCATAGCGGTCACTAATGCCACCACAGGAGGGCGCGGCCGCTTTGACACGCACATCTGAGCCAGCCGTCAACACAGTCAATTTGCCGCCCATCGAGTGGCCATACACACCTAGCTTGTCGCCNNTCATATTCGGCGGTGTCCTGATGATTATGATGCGGTGCGCTAGTAATGCGCCAATCGGAGCTGCGGATTTCTTCGACTGCGGTGGGCAAGTCGTTGACCCGCCCGTGGAAATCATTCGCGGGCGAAAGGAATAGGATCGGGCATGTAATAGCGCTCAGGCTGGCTCCGTCTCCGACGGTATTGTTCTGCAGTGCATTTGCATTGTAGCGATCGCTAATACCACCACAGGAGGGCGCGGCTGCTTTGACACGCCCATCTGAGCCAGCGGTCAACACGGTTAATTTGCCGCCCATCGAGTGACCATACACACCTAGCTTGTCGCCATCGACTTGCGGCTGCTGCTCCAAAAAGGTCAACGCACGGCGCGCTGCCATGGTGCTCAAAAACCAGCCACTGTTTCTGGGAGATGCCACCGAGTCTATGGTATGTTCGGACGGCGGATTAAATGTGAAATTGCTACCAGGAAACCTGCAAGGCGCATGGTAGGCATCGAGTGCGCCCCAATCGGTGGTGAGTTTATAATTCGGATCGTCGATTTGATTCGCAAAAAACAGTTTCACTTCGGCAGGCGTGACGCGATAGTTCGGCGCGTTCAGGCGGCCTGCCCATGAGATAGAAATGGTCGCATAGCCGCGCTTGGCATTGGCGAGACATGCTTTGTAATCGGCGTATTGACCGCCACCATGGATCTGCACCAACCCAGGGAGATTTGCGCCGCCCTTGGGATAGCCATAGATCGCAGCGACCATGGCCTTCTCGCCCTTGAAGATGCCGACGCGGTAGCGGAGCACCTGCAGCACCACACCCTCTTCTTCCCACT
>DJBY01000124.1:1199-24031 GCA_002430605.1 Opitutia bacterium UBA5964
GGCAAGGACGACGAAGAGTGACGTGCGATACTTTGATTGCATATTAAATTGCTGTGAGGGAATTCTGCACCACCTAGGCGCTACTAAATATTGAGACGAAAGCTTCGCTCGTTGCTGCCTTCAGGGAACACCAACGACAGCACCGCGGTCCATGTGCCTGTTTCTGGAACGTAAGTGATTTGCGGCTGTGCTTCGACCTTGAAGCGCTCACCAAGTGGCACTGACTTGCCTTCAACTAGTTCTTCTAGCTTCCAGGAATCGGGGTTCGCCAAGCCGGTCACACAAACCGTATCCATTTTGGAGTGACTGCTGACGGTAAAGGTCTGCTGTCTCGCGGCAGTCAAAGCGTAGGTCGCGGGGAAAGCCTGCGCCTTACCATTGATACGCACTTGCTGATGCTGCGCCTCAAATGCGGTGAGCTGCCAACTATCGGGCGTCGCTTCGAGTCGCTGCTTGAGCGCAGCATCGGCACCGCAATACGCGTCTGCACTGAAGGGCAAAATATCCATCTCGACGGTAAACTCGACCGTGTCACCGGCCTTTAATTGCTTAATCTCCGGCGGTAATACCAACTCGGCATTCAGTCGCTTCTTGGTGCGGGCAGAAGCGATCCACGGCGCGTCATACACTTTGCCGCCAAGTTCGGCGCGGTAGTCACGAATCACGATGCCACGCACTGCACGGCCACCAGCCTTTGGCTCGGGTGCATTAGCATGCAAGCTCACCCATGGCTGCTCACCAGACAATTGTACCGGCTCCATGACCGTGCCCCATTGGGCTGCGGCTGGGGACACCTCACCAGACAACCCGTTCAGATTGCCCCATGCGATCTTAGTCGATTCCATTTCGTTGTAGTAGTCGCTACCTAGCTGAAACAATGCGAGTTCGTTAAAGGCGACAGTTTCGATCACCTCCAATTTAACTTTAAAATACGAGCGATTGATCGAGTTGCTACGTGGCAAGTAACTATCAATTTGCAGGCGCATCCGATCCTTCGCGGAACGCTCGGTCACTCGCACATGCGAAAGGTTGGGACCGATCATCGCAAATTCGCGCACGCTGCCCTGCCAAGTGATCAACTTGCCCTGATCATCGACGATCTTGCCGATGTCACCGCCACCGACATTTGAAGTCCAATCATAAGGCAAACCGTTGCGGCCAATGACATCGAAAGGTCGCACATCGGTAATAAAAGCGCGACGCATAGTGCGACCGGCTTGAATACAAACACTCTCGCCCCAAGAGCCCAAAGCCATCTCTGTCCAAAATCCATTATAGCCCCAGCCCACTAGACTGAGCTGTGCGGCGGACGATGCGGGCACCCCCTGCCACTGCGCATGCGCGACAATATACTTAAAATCGACATTCGCATTTGGAGCCAAGGTCAGGCGTGCCGTGATATTGAACCACATGCCATAGTAAGGATGTGGACGAAAGTCATGCCAGTTCTTACTATTCTGTAGCGGCAGTCCTGTCTGTTTGCCCGCTGTATCGAGCAGCATCGGCACATAGCCAGTGGCTGGATGATAGTCGTGAATAAACCGCAGACAGACATCGCGCGGCGCATCCGTGGTGTTTGCCAATTTCAAATCATAATGCGAGATGCGATCCAATAGGTCTGAGTTATATGCGGCCACATTTTTATTCGGCCAGTCTAGCTTCGGAAGGATCACTTCCCAGGCATCGTTCACTGCCGAATATTCAATTTTAGGCTGCCCTAGCGCGAATGTATCTGTAGCCACTGCGGATATTTGCACCGACTGATCATCGACAACAATCGGGCGAATCGACTCATCTGAAAAGTCCAGTCCGAGTTGCACGCGTGTGCCAGTGGCCTTGGCGAATTCGGCGGACTGCAGTGACTGCGACTTCAGTCCGACTTGGAGCTCCAAAGACTTGCCATTCTCAGGCTCAACGCACCATTCAAACAAGCAACGATCGCCCCACGCACGAATTTCTAACCACACTTTGGCAGGCAATTTCGCGCCGTCGGCATCTAGCAGTTCTAGGTCATAAATCGCCACATGCTGAAACCAGTCACCACTTTCAACGATGTGAATTGGCGAATAACTGTAGTCATCCTTAAGGGGAGGAATCGGCCCAGCAACGGCATGGTAAACCTTACCGTCCACTTCAGCACTCAACTCTAATTGACTCAGTGCCCATGTCTGCTGCATCTTCGACCAGTCGAGCAACTCAAGCACCACATCTGCAGTCTTGGTAACAGTCAGCCGCTCAATCGTCATCTGTCGCGGATCGAGCAACATGCCCCACTGCTCACTGCGAAACGCTAACACAGCATCATCCTCTCGGAACCCCGCCAGATGCTGATCGATCTGATTAAAGGCCTGTAACTGCGGTGGCCCCTTCACCCAAGTCAGATGAATCGCATCGGCCTGTTGCGGCATGTGCCATGGCAGAGCAGTCGCCTCGTTTCCTTGAGCACATCCAACATGCAATAAGCTCAATAAAGTGAGAACGACCCCCCAACGGAGACGGTATTTCTTCTGTGAAAATGACATATTCGTTCCCTTAATATGCAATGAGTTGATTACTTTTAAAAGTCCACTTGTATTGAGTTGGTTGCTCAGCTTTCAAGCTGATTTCGACCGTGATCCATTTCGCCTGCGATGCAGCATCGCCGCCCGCGTCTGTCGTTGTGGACTGTCTCGGTAGTTTCACCCGAATCGTCTGATCTAGCGCAGAAACAAAGATGACCTCGACTTCAAAGGGGTCCAATCGCCACTCCATATCGACTTTCACACTCGCACGAGTGCGTATCCCGGAAATCTTGCCTGAACTCAGTTGCGCCGGCACCGCCGGCAGCAGCTTGATCACGCCAGGGCGAGACTGCACCAGCATTTCATAAACGGCTGCGGTCAGGCCCATGTTGGCATCAATCTGAAAAGGCGTCGAATAGCCGAAGCACCAACCCATCGTCATGCCAGAATCGCGATAGTCGTTATGGTAGGTGAAAAAGTTTTTACCCACACAAGTCTGCATCAGAGTTTCAAGGCACTCGTAGGCCTGTGCTCCATCCCCCATGCGCGCACGAATATTTGCCATGTGGGCCAGCGACCAACCAGTCTGATCCTTCAACCCAACTGTGCCGCGTTTATCGACCGCATTTTGAAACGCCTGAAACAGCATCGGCTCCGCTTCTGAGGTGACTTCAAAGCCCGGGAAAACTGGATAGATATGCGACAAGTGGCGGTGCTCATAATTATCCGAAAAACGGTGATCGAGCCATTCGCGAATCGCCCCATCTTCATTCACCTCATACGCAGGCAGCCCCTCGAGCATACACTCCCACTGCTCGTGGCATTCACCATATAAATCAAATTCACGTGAGCTGCGGAGCAAATTGCCGAGTAACTCGCGAGCCACAGCTACATCCATCGTCGCGTTCACCGTCAACCGTGGATTCCCAGAGCTCGGCGACTCGATCTGGCAAAACTCCTTCGGCCAATTTTCTGGTGAAGTCGAGGGAGCGATCACGACCTTGCCCGCGGCATCGTAGCAAAAGTAATCTTCGTAAAAGAGCGCGACTTCGCGCATGAACGGCAAGAGGTGATCCCGCAGGAAAACCTTATCGTTGGTAAAAAGGTAATAGTCGTAAAAAAGCTGACAGAGCCAACCGGATCCCGAAATCCAGTTCACGATCCATGAGCCTCCGTGAGTGGAAAGTCCGGTCTCAGGCGAGGTCAAAGCTGGAATAAATATGCCGCGGCAGCCGAATAGCTTCTGCGCATTTTCACGGTATTCCGCCAAGTGTGATTCGTAGAAATTAAACACGCCAAGCACTTTCTCGCTCATACCACCGGGCAAAGCCTGCCAGTAGTTCATCTCTAGGTTCTCGTTGATCATGAAGAAGCAATCCCAAGGCGGCGCATAATCACCATTCCAAATGCCCTGCAAGTTCGACGGCACGGAGCTATGGTTCGAACTGCCGACGAGGAGATAACGCCCATAGGCCGTCATCTTTTGAAGCATCGCCACTGGCATGGTGCCGTTGTAGGATTTTTCCAACAGAATTTCGTTCGTGGTATGGTTATTTGCAGCATCCAGAAATTCAACCTTGCAGGCATCGAACTGTAAGCGGTGCTTGGCTTCGTGGCGCTGCAGCAAGATGGCATAATCAGACTCAAGTAAGCGCAGCTCGTCCTTCAGTCTGTCCACCGCAGTCTCGCTCGGTTCGTAAACAAAAACCTTGGCGATCAGCAGCAGGCGTTCCGCATTGCGAACGATCAAGCCATCGCCCGACTCGTTCGACTCAACGCTGGCTCCATCTGAAGTAATCACACGCGCCACCACACCATATTGCGCACCCTCATAATTCGGATCGGTATAGCGGCCGATACCGATCAACCATTCACCATCGGCAGTGGCGGAAAAATCGATCGGCGGTTGGAAGCGTTCGCCTTCCTTGCGAATCGCATCGATTAAATCATGTAGCTCTAAGTTGACCACCCACTGTTGCTCGGCAAAATTACTGCCGAGTTGCTCCACCACGATGCAGTCATCCGCACGCGAAACGAAACTACGGCGCATCTGCGGCACATCGTCCCACTCCCATCGAGTCAGACTCTCGCCCGCAGCCATATCGAGAAAGCGGCGGTAGTTTTTAAAGCGCCATTCCGAGGTGCTGCGCAGACAGAGATCCGCCGCCGGATGGTAGACCGCGCATTTGCCTTCCTTGCCGGTCGATTTCAACGCGTCATGAAACAGTTCATTGGCGGCGAGGAAATCGCCTTGCGCCAACAATCGACGACTTTCTTCCAGCAATCCGGACAGATCCGGCAACTGCGGAATCACACCCTCATACCATAAGCGCTCGTGGTTGATAAGAATGCGTTCTGCGCAAATGCGGCCATAGGGCATCGCCCCCAAGCTACCATTCCCCAGCGGAAAGCCATCACGCCACCAACCCGCAGGCTGCGACATTTCCAATAGCGACTGCCGCTGCGGCCACTCGTTTAAATATTTCTTTAAGTCCATTTTTATTTAATTCACGATCAAAGATACGTTATAGCAAAGACTGAGTCTATTTTTGCTCCGCGTGTAATTGTTCAATTTCTTCTAAAAAGTCCGGTTGTTCGACGTCAGCCGCACAGTCCTCTCGAATACGACGAATCGTCCAGAATGTGCCAACCACAGCGACCACCACGAGTCCAAGACCTAGATCGCGAGGGCCGAGCAGTAATTTACCAACACCAAACAACGCAGAGAGCAGTGTGACTAGGCCAATCAGCCAAGAACACAGGGTGCGGCCAATCGGCTCTTCTTCGACATAGACCACAGTCATTTGATCAATCACAGGCTTCCAACCAAAAGCAAACGGACGCGCCCGTGCAGCAAAAGCCTTCAGGTGATTAATCTCCTCCGGTTTAGTCAAAAGAGACCCGACAATACAAGCGATTCCCGAAGCTAGAACCATGATCAGCATACGAGCACCGACTAAGTCGGGATCATTGCTCAGGTGATGTAATATCTCGCCAGTGATTGGATCAGCCAAGCCGGTTCCAAATAGTGAGTCTGTCCAAGCATTGTCGAACGCATTGACTATAATTAATAAAATCGTCATCACCCAACTCACAACCAAGGCACATAACTCACCCTTACCGGTCGTGCGCCACCAGAGCCAACGCAACACACCGGGAACCACGCCAGATGAACCGAGCACAAATGCCAAAGTTAAGAGCACTTGCATGCTTTCAGCCCAAATCGAAATCACTGCCCCAGCGAACGCCATAAACACAGTCGCAACACGTGCGATGGCCACGTAGTTCTTCTCGGTCGCATGCGGATTCATAAATCTGCGATAAATATCGTTTACCAGATACGATGATCCCCAATTGAACAGCGTGCTAATCGTCGAAATGAAGGCCGCCAACAGCGCCGCGACTAGCAAGCCCTTGAGCCCGACAGGCATGATCATCACAATCATCCTAGGATACGCCGCACTCTGATCTACATCGCCTAAATCAGGAATCAAAATCATCGAGCACAATGCCACCAAGATCCACGGCCAGGCCATCAATGCATAATAGACGACAGTGTGCAGCAGTTGCGCGAACGCCGCGTTCTTCGCGTCTTTACTGGCCAGCAAGCGCTGCGCTTGATAAGCGCCACAAAGACCGACACCAATCCACAGAAACCCAAAATAACCGATCGCATTCCAAACCGACATTTCCCCATCTCCAGAGCCGATCCTTGGCGCAATACTAAGTTCAGTGCCACCCCAATCTGGTAAAGCCCGAACCTTTTCTACCATCATATCTAAACCGCCCACGGCTTTGACCGAAAGAACCGCCAGTAATATCGTGCCAACGGTGGCCAAGATGAACTGAATAAAATCCGTATAGACCACCCCGAATAAGCCCGACAGGCCACACATCAAAAGAGCCACTGCCACGACGGCAACCGTAACCATGACCTGATACTCAGCAGGTAAGCCCACTGCCTCACGACCGATCGTCTCCATCGCCTTGATCACCCAAGCTGAAATAAGCGGACAAATAATAATCGCTCCCCACGCACCCGACCAACCGCGCAAAGCCTTAGCCGGTGCACCACCATAGCGAGCTTCCATAAATTCAATATCAGTTACAAACGCCATACGACGCCATTTGCGGCCAAAGTAGACCACCGCCAGCACTGAACCAATCACCGGTGCCCAGAACTGCCAGATATAGTGTATGCCGTGACTACGCACCAAAGCACTCACCCACAGCGGCGTATCGGCGGCGAAACTCGTCGCGATCATCGAGGTGCCGCCGATATACCAAGGCAAGGAGCGTCCTGAGACGAAGAACGAATCCATATCCTCGCCCCCCTTTTTGGTAAAATAAAGACCGACGCCGATCAGCGAAAGCAAGATCGCGGCGATTACGAGGTAATCAAGGAATTCAAGTGTGTGCATAAGAGATCATGGATGAGAAACGATAATAGTAAGCTTGATCAAAACCAGCCCGAGAACCCTCAGACGGTCGTGTGCGGAAAATGTAGCCAGCCGCCATGCCAATGACGACTAGCGCCGCGCTGAGCAACAATACAGAGATTACAGGTAGGATAACTGGGCGACTGTTAATATTAACCCATAGCGAGTCAAGACGACATTAGTGAGCGCTCAGAAAACGCGAGTAGACACGCGTGACGAGTCACTGTCCACGCTGTAAATACAGCAAGTGCTTGCCGATCCAGTCAGCCGACCGGGCAATCTCACCGTGCTTTCGCTGCATCTCACCGATGGCGAATGACACCACCGGCGCATCCACAAAAGCCGCATTGCCGCGATCGCTGTGCCGCGTGCTAAAGCTAGGATTACTGGCAGATGCACCAAAACCGTTAAAACGAGAACTAGGCACCGCACTATTGGCGGTCGCAGGATTATAGACGCCACTGACTGCCAGTTAGTAGCTATTTGACTTGTTGATAATCCGAGCTCGCGATCAAGTCGCCGCTCTTGACATTCATAAACCACGCGGTGCTACCAGTTGGCAATGTCGCGGTCGCAATCCATGCGACGCCATTTCGGGCAACCGTAGCAGGTGTTTCTACCCAAGTGCGCTCACCACTCACGCCACGATCAGTGGTTGAAATCAACATCACAGCATTCAATGCCTTGGTGGATTGAAACGTAACCTTACAGGTATCAGCCTGCAACGAGGCATCGGTCTGCACGCACCAAGGCCCTTGGCCATTCACAATCGAATCCGCAAACGCATAGCCCTCGGGGCGCGACCAGCCCGGACCATGGCCATGGCCCATTTCCGGCACCAATGCTACCATGTGCTCGCCAGCTACCTTGCCATAGCACGCCGCAAATTGATCCATCGGGAAATGCTCATCCTGCGGCCACGAAAACCACAGCGACGGCATTTTGGCACGCTCCAGGCGAAGCATCGGGTCCCACACTTGCTTGTAAGTTTCATTGCTGCCTAGACTAAGACCATAATGGTTCTCTGCGGCAATCAAATCTCCGCAGCCATAAGTTGGAATCGCAAACGCAAAGCGATCATCAATGCCGATCACGGTGCTGGTGATCACTCCACCCCAGGAAATACCCATGATACCGACTCGAGACGCATCCACGCCATCAATCGAGCGGATCAACGAATTCGCGAGGATCGTATCGGCCACTGCATGATACATCCACTGGTCCTGCAATGATTGCGCCGAGTCATGATAGATCCCTTTGCGAGCGGGCCCCGCCCACTCATGCCGTTCCCAATGCTGCGACTTATCGCCGTTGGTATTTTTACGGTCCACTTGCCCTTCGACCGCAATACTGATCGCCGCATAGCCACGCGCGTTCCACTCCTGCACCCAATTTTTAAATGCCGTGCCACCGCCGCCATGTACCAACACCACCGCGGGCACATCCTCGTTATATTCGTCCGGCATGCCTAACCAAGCAAACACCTTAGTCGGCTTGCCCTGCCAATCGAGTGCCTGGTAATAAATCGCCATCAATTTATCTGTTGAATCAAACCCTTCGGCCCGATGCATGACTGGCGCCGCGGTTAAATCCGACAATGCGACAACTCTCGCACGCTGAGCCGCAAAATCAACATCTCCGCTCGCGGTTGGCTTGGCCGCAGAACCCAGTATTTCAGGCAATGTCAGAGATTGATTACTGTCCTTATCCATATATTTAAAATGCCCCTGACGTAATTGCTGCTCCTCGTCCCAAGTCAAGACACCATCCTGATTCCAATCAGCAAGCTTCAGCATCTCAGCGCCGTCCTCCACTGCCGTTAACTGACCATTTTGATCTTTATCGCGCTGATCAAAACTCGCCTTCCAGGAGGCCATGAATTCGTCATGCGAGACCAAACTATCCTGATTACTGTCCATCGTCTGGTGCAACTCAAGCAAACGAGGCTTCGCAGTCGCAGCGTTGTCCTCTGGCGCCGGAGGCTTGGCGGTTGGCGCCGAAGGCTTGGCGGTTGGCGCCGCCGCAGTGCCTGTCATCTCAGCCAATGTGAGAGAGCGATCACCGTCTTTATCCAGATTCTTTAAATGTCCCTGTCGCATGGCTTGATCCTCCGCCAGTGTGACTTCGCCATCTTTATTTTTGTCCGCAGGCATCACAGCCCCACCACACTCATCTACAGTCAATCGACCATCCTTATTCTTATCCTGCTGATGAAAGTTATTCTCCCACAGATTCATAAATTCCGATTCGGAGACGATACCGTCTTTATCCACATCCATGTTACCATGCAGTCGCACTAGACCCGCACTACCCCATACGGTGCCGACTGACAAGACCAGCGCCACGGCAGTTAATTTCAAGTGTTTGGTTTTCATAATAAATTTCTCTTTAATTTTAAATTTGTTGGCTGAAGTACACTCGAACTACATTTCGCCCAGCGTCAGAACTCCATCGCCATTCGCATCTCGGCGCTCAAACTGCTGACGATAAAAAGCCTCATACTCCGCCGCAGTGAGTTGATCGTCTTGATTCAAATCCGCATGCGCGAAGGCTGCCGGTGGAAACTCTTCTTTGCCTAACACGCCATCTGCATTCGCATCAGCCGTGGAAAAACGAGTATTAAAGAACGTCACATACTCCGCTTGGTGGACCTGCCCGTCGACATTCGCATCGATACGTTTGAACATCGCAGCGTGGTGCTCTGCAATGGTTCCGGCCACCTCAAGCGATGAAACCTCCGCCTTAACTGAAGTTGGCTCCTTATCCGAAGTCGGCCCCTTCCATGCCTTGGCACGCTTGGAAGCTTTTGCACTCACAGCAGGATCCCCAGCATCGCCACCGCGCGCCAGCATGTCGGGATAGATCTCATCCCACCAGCCATCATACGCAGCGGCCATCGAAGCCGCCAATTCAGGGTGCGTCTTCGAAAGATCCTGCTGGCAACCAGGATCGGCCTTTACATTGTACAGCGCCCAATGGCCCATCGGCGTCGCGCCCCAGTGCATCTGTGCGCTGCCGTTGGCATAAGTGGTGGTGGTTAACCCTTTATAGACGGCACGCAAGGTGGTGCACTGACTCTGGAAATCTTCACAAGCGGGATCACCACAGGGCGCACTACGCACCAGTAGATAGTCTCCCTTGCGCGCACTGACCATCGCATACTTATGCGACTCGGCCAGACCACTGGGCCAACGGGCCACATGATGATACAGCATGCGATTATCA
The DNA here is from genome assembly GCA_002430605.1 of Opitutia bacterium UBA5964. Taxonomy (GTDB): domain Bacteria; phylum Verrucomicrobiota; class Verrucomicrobiia; order Opitutales; family Coraliomargaritaceae; genus Lentimonas. The sequence goes on from DJBY01000124.1 coordinate 11,365, forward strand.
TTCCAACTGATCGGTGCTTCGGTTTCTAACAATGGCAACAAGCTATAACCTTCCAACTGCGACTGCAGCGACTCGGGAACCTCAACACCAGCCAGTTCACACAGCGTCGGTAACACATCTAAATGCGCGGTCAAATTATCAACTGTCTGTGGCTGCCAATGCTTCGGCCAGCGCCAGAAAGACATCGCGCGTGTGCCCCCCTCCCAGGCAGTGCACTTACAACCACGCATCCCAGCATTATAAACATCCAGCCCTTCAGTCACACCATTGTCATTCATGAAAATGATAATCGTATTTTCGTCCAAACCCTTGGCCTCTAAAAAGTCCAACATCCGCCCAACGTTGGTATCTAGATTCTCAATCATGGCCAAATACGTGGCATGCGTATCATTCAAGCCAGCCGCACGGAACGGCGCGATATACGACTCCGGTGCCGCCAATGGCGTGTGCGGTGAGTAGGTCGCCAAATAGCAGAAGAACGGCTGGTCGCCAGCCTCCTCAATAAAGGTCATTGCCTCGTCAAAAAACAAATCTTCGCGAAACCCTTTGCGCTGGGTGCGCACACCATTGCGAATCATCTCCGGATCGAAGTGCTTACGCGGCCCCATCGGGTTGGTGGCACACCAGTCGAACCCGCGGTGCTCCGGATTATAACCCGGGCCATCCCCCAGATGCCATTTACCAATGAACCCCGTGGTGTAGCCCGCGGTTTTCAACAACTGCGGCAAAGTCACCGCATCCTTAAATAAATGCTCCCGCGGTTGCAGCGTATGCGTCACCGCATTGCGAAATTCGTGTTGCCCAGTCAGCAGCGCGGCACGCGTCGGCGAACACGATGGACTGACATAGAAATTATCAAAGCGCACACTCTCTTCGCGCAGACGATTCGTATGCGGCGTCTGTAAATATGGATGACCATGTGCCTCTAGGTCGCCGTAGCCTTGATCGTCCGTCAGGATGAATAAGATATTCGGCTGCTCGGAAGCAATTTCAGTCGCGACTGCAGGCAATGAGACAACCATAGAAAATATGGCTGCCACGACAAGCAATGATGCTCGAGGGAGGAAATGAATCATTATTATTATTACTAACATGACATAAGGATAAAGTGGAGGTTTTAAAGTGCTTCAAGTAATATTGGGTTCTGGTCATACTTTTATGATCACCTTAAGTCTAAAAGTGAATTGGTGATGCGCTATTCAACGGCAATTTGGTAAAACCCCTTCGTTCCACTCAGCTCTATGGTAACGCTGGATAGGGGCACAACTCCGAGTAGGTTGGTGAGCTGGGTCGTCCATGAAAAATCAGTCAGATCCGCCTTGTGTTGCAATGCATAGGTCTTCCCATTCACGGCATTCCAGTGAATGGTGATTTGGTCGCCACTGATGGCCGATTTCGCAGAACTGAGTCGTCGGGGACTTTTTCATATTAAAACTCAAACTGTTTAACTTACTAATTGATTCACGAACGTACCGAGAGGTCTGACAGGCAAAGATCAGCGACCCTGGCCGAGTAAAATCGTAAAAAAAAACGGCCAGGCGGTTAGGGGTGTAAGACTCCGAGCAGTATAGGCGTTTGCCTATAATTGGCCTATCCCCCAGATAGGGGAGAAAACGCTAAAAACTTTGTTATAAAAATGACTTGTGGCCCTTTCTCACAGATACGTGCCATGTCCCGAAACCGCCGGTCACGTAGCCCGCGTTCTTCAAGAGCTGCGGAAGCAGGTCCACATTCTGTTTGATTCCGTTCCTGGCCGCATGCGGCTTCTCTTCGCAATCCAGCGTGTATTGACCGCTCATCAAACTCACCCGGCTGGGCACGCAGTCGACAGGCAGTGAGTCAGCTTGGACCTTAAACAAGTTATTAGGGATGAATCAACTCGGCTCGTAGCGCCCTTCCCTGACTTGCCGGCATAACTCACGCGGCGTCCGATCCGCCATGCGCCGAATGAAGCGGGTGAAGACCGACTGCGAATTGAATCCACACAACTCAGCCACATCCGAGAGGCTGCGCGATGAATCGCGCAGCAGAGAGATGGCCGTGTGGAATTGATAATTACTACGGTAGTCGCGCAGTGACATCCCCATCTGCTGCTCAAATCGATTGCGCAAGTGACGCTCTGAAAAACCAGCTCGCTGTGCCACTTCTTCGAAGGTCCAGCCCTCACGGACGGATTGAATAATCAGGGCTTCGATTTGAGCAATCCACTCATTCTTCGCATCCAATCGCGATTCATCCACAGCAGGCGCTCTGACGCTCGTGGTCGATTGCAAGCGCGTCAGCAACCGATCCAACACCGGCATCAACTCGACCCGACTGGCCGCAAAGTCACTCAACCATAGACTCACGACTTCGCTCCAGAGCGCATGCGCTTGTGGGTCTGGCTGTAAACGATGATAGCTCAAATCTGCTAAGATCGATTCGCCCTGCGCCAACTCAAAAGTGATAAATAGCCAACGCAATTGATTCGACTGCAAATCAATAAAGTGGTGAAACTGATACGGCGTCACCAACACGGCATCGCCCACATTGAGTTGAAAGCTCTGTCCATCCACACTCACCACTCCCGGAGTTTTGAGGACGCGTATCAAGACATAGCGGTGGTGCATGCGATTCGCTAAGTGCTGCTGCTGCAGCGCCCTGCGCGTCAGGCGGTCGAATACGATGACGTTACGACAAATCACACGATCCGGCAGATCCACACCGTCGTAATAACTCTTCGGGTCTTTGATGTAGCAAGGAAATCCATCTAAACTGTTCTGAGGGCCTGACACTTCCGAAAAGATCAAAAAATACTCCGATTTAAGCAAGTATTTTACAGCAAAAAAACGGTATAATAGTGGTATGACTCATATTGAATCTGAACTCACCCAGTTAGAGCGTATCCCCACTCAGATCTACAGCAGTGCTGATGCAGCATGCCAGACAGTTGCAGACGCCATCACCAATCTGATCAATGCGCGCAATGCGGCGAATAAGCCGACGGTGCTCGGACTAGCAACTGGCTCGACGCCGGTGCGCCTCTATCGCGAACTGATTCGCCGCCACAAAGAAGAAGGCCTGTCGTTCGCAAACGTCATCACTTTCAATCTGGATGAATACTACGGCCTCGCTGGCGACCACCCAGAGAGCTACCGCAAGTTCATGCAGGACCAGCTCTTTGATCACGTGGATCTCAAGCCGGAGAACACCAACGTGCCGGATGGACTAGTCGAGAGCGAAGCGGTCTTCCTGTCCTGCAAGGCCTACGAAGACGCCATCGCAGCAGCCGGCGGCATCGACATTCAAATTCTCGGCATCGGCCGCACCGGTCACATCGGTTTCAATGAGCCCGGCTCCGGCCCAGAGACACTGACACGTCTGGTCACACTAGATAGCCTCACTCGCCGCGACGCCGCACGCGACTTCCTCGGCGAAGCAAATGTGCCACGTCACGCGATCACCATGGGGGTCGGCACGATTCTCGCCGTGCACAAAATATTCCTGCTGGGATGGGGCGAAGGTAAAGCCTCGATCATGGCGAAAACTGTGGAAGGTGGGCAAACGGACACGATCCCAGCGACCTTCCTACAAGAGCATCCAGATTGCACCTTCTGCATCGACCAATCCGCGGCGAGCCACTTGACACGCCAACGCCACCCCTGGTTGGTCGGTCGCATCAACTGGACCGAAGAAACAACACGTAAGGCCGTGCTTTGGCTTGCTCAGAAAACAGGCAAGGCACTGCTCAAACTCGTCGATGAGGATTACACCGAAAACGGCATGTCCGACCTATTGATCGAGCAAGGTTCCGCCTACCAGTTAAACATCAATCTATTCAACATCACCCAGCACACGATTACAGGCTGGCCCGGCGGCAAGCCAAACGCGGACGACTCCTACCGTCCGGAACGCGCAACGCCATTCCCTAAGCGCTCATTAGTCCTCAGCCCTGAGCCACTCGACGATGTCTATTGCCTCGGCGGCACCATCAATCGCCTCAAGCAACACGGTAATGATGTGACCATCGCTTACCAGACTTCAGGCAATCTCGCAGTGCCCGATTCAGAAGTCCAGGCTTCCATCGAACTAATGATCGAGCTAGGCCAAGACCGTGCCGGTGAGTCTGACCTCAGCTATGCAAAAACAGTCGAAACTCAGCTCCTAGAAAAAGGCACCTTCGGCGCAGATACAGCCGAGATCCGCCACCTGAAGGGGCTGATTCGCCGCAGTGAAGCACGCTCTTCTGCCCGCACGCTCGGCATCGAAACTGCAAAACTCAAATTCCTCGATCTGCCCTTTTACGAAAATGGCCGCTATCGTCGATTCGTTGCAACCGAGGCTGACGTAACGAAAATGTGCGAATTGCTCGAAAGCGTGAAGCCGCATCAGATCTTTGCGACTGGATATGGCCACGATCCACTTTCCGTGCCAGCGTTAAGTTTTGAGGTCTTGCGCGCCGCACTCGAACAATGCGCCGATTCCGAGTGGTTCAAAGACTGCAACATCTGGCTCTACAAAGGCCCAGCGGATGAGTGGGAAGCCAATGAAATCGACATGGCCGTGCCACTTTCACCGGACGAGTTCGAGAACAAGATCCAAGGCATCTACCAGCACCAAACTCAACGTAATCAGAGCCCAAGCCCAGTCAGCAAGAAGAGCAGTAATACATGGGACCTCGCTCGCGAGATCAACCGGGGCACTGCTGAGATTTACGATGCACTCGGGCTTGCTGAATACGAAGCGATCGAATGCTTCAAACGCTTTACCAAATAAACACATGATTCATATAGCCCCCCGCTGTAAGCCACCGCTCGATCCGGAATTCATCCCGGCGGCGCTTTGGAATCGTGAATATCTTAAGCTTGCGGCTGACGCGTCAAACAGCCGTAAAGTTCGTATAGCGATTGATCGCCCTGAAGGCAGCACATGGATCTACAACACCACGCTGCTCCCTGAGTCGCCCGAAGCATCAACAGATACCTTAAAATACTGCGAACGCACAGTTAAGTTCCTGCTTTGGGCATGGGGTGGATCACGCTTGCGCATCAGCAATGCCCCCGACGTCGTGGCGCAGCTGCAAGCCGTTTACTCAGCCGATGGCGCACGTAGCTTCGACTATGAGTTCATGGGTAAGAAGTGCTTTGATCAAGCCTTCTCAATTGAGAATGCGGACGCTGCAGACCTGAAGGAAGTGCTTCCTCCAGCCACAGGCGGCGTCGGCTCGCTCAAGGGTAATCGCCTCGGCTTCGACCTTGGTGGTAGTGACCGTAAGTGCGCCGCAATGATTGACGGCGAGGTCGTCTTCTCCGAAGAGATCAAATGGAGCCCTTATTTCGAGAGTGATCCAGCCTACCACCGTGCAGGCATTGAGGATAGCCTTAAGCGTGCCGCGGCGCACCTTCCGAGCGTTGATGCGATCGGTGGCAGTGCGGCTGGCATCTATATTTACAACGAACCACGCGTCGGCTCTCTCTATCGCGGCATCAGCCCGGATGATTTCCAAAAATCAATTCGCAATCTCTTCCACGAGTTAAAAACCGAGTGGAATGACATTCCTTTTGAAATCGCAAATGACGGCGACGTCACGGCGATGGCCGGTGCGATGGCAATTGATGACAGCGCCGTGCTGGGTGTTTCGATGGGGACAAGTCTTGCTGGGGGCTACATCAATCCAAACGGTTCCGTCACTGGTTGGATTAACGAGCTGGCCTTCGTGCCGGTGGATTACCGCGAAGGTGTCGCGACGGATGAATGGAGCGGCGACGCCGGTTGTGGCGTGCAATATTTTTCACAACAAGCTGTTGCCCGCTTACTGCCACTTTCCGGCATCGCAGTCAGCGAAGGCCTTGGCCTTCCTGAAAAGCTCGAAGTCGTGCAAGAAATGATGGCGCAAGGCGATGAGCGCGCCGCAGCGATCTATCGGACGATTGGCACTTACTTCGGCTACACGATCGCGCACTTTGCTGAGTTTTATGAATTCCGCCACCTGCTATTCCTTGGACGCGTCAGCTCCGGTCAAGGTGGCGAAATCATTATGGAAGAAGCCCGCCGCGTGCTGGATTTAGAGTTCCCCGAACTGTCCAAGACCGTCGCCTTTCAAACGCCCGACGAGAAAACAAAGCGCCATGGCCAAGCAATCGCTGCCGCCACGCTGCCGAAACTCGACTAATCTCCCCATCCCTTAAAACAGATGACAGATATGAACGAACAGTTCTCTCAAGACGGCTCAGACCTATACATCCCGGACGGGCAAAGCACAGCACTACATCGCACCACTCACCTCGGCGTGGGAGCACATCAGGACGACCTTGAATTCATGGCGATGCACGGCATTCTCGAATGCTACGAAAATGGTGACAAGTGGTTTGGTGGCGTGACCTGCAGCAACGGCGCAGGCAGTGCGCGCACCGGTGATTTCGCCAACGTCACCGACGAAGCAATGCAAGCGATCCGTGCCGAAGAGCAGCGTGAGGCCTCACGCGTCGGCCAGTTCAGCTTCATGGCACAGCTGCACTTACCGAGCTCCAGTATTAAAGATCCGTCGAACGACGACTTAAAAAACGATCTGGTTAAGATCCTTACTGAAGCTCAGCCCGAAATCGTTTACACGCACAACTTGGCCGACAAGCACAGCACGCACATCGCAGTGGCTTCGTCACTGATCAAAGCGATTCGCCGTTTACCCAAAGAGCAACGCCCGAGCAAGTTGATCGGCTGCGAAGTATGGCGCGATCTAGACTGGATGCCGGACAACAAGAAGATCGTTATGGATCTGAGTTCGCGCCCTGAGCTTGCAACACAATTGAACGGCCTGTTCGTCTCACAAATCAGCGGCGGCAAACGCTACGACCTCGCAGTCGAAGGTCGCCGCCGTGCGAACGCCACATTCTTCGACAGCCATTCGGTGGACGACTCGCAGAGCGTGGCCTTCGGCATCGATCTGACTCCACTCATCGAAGATGATAACCTCTCACCGGAAGCTTACATTCTAAGCTTCATTGCTGAATTTCAGCAGGATGTTAAGAATCAGGTGAGCAATTTCTTCTAAACAGGATTATGAAAATTGCTATTGTTGGTTTCGGATTCATGGGCGAGATGCACGCCCAAGTCTATCAAGCACTGCCAGGGGTTGAACTGGCTGCGCTTGTTGATATCAACATCACTGGCGCGAAAGAGAAACTCGCATCGCTGGGCTTTAACATCCCTGTCTATGCAACACTCTGTGAGTTACTCGCTGAGTGCGACGTACAAGCCATCGACATTTGCAGCCCCACCGGCCAGCACATCGAGCTCGCAGTAGAAGCAGCCGCAGCTGGCAAACATCTGTTCATCGAGAAACCACTGGCATTCGATACGGATGGTTGCGCGCAAATCGAATCAGCGATTCAGAAAGCTGGTGTGTTTGCTCAGGTCGGACATTGCATACGCTTCTGGCCGGAATACATGGCGCTCCAACGCACCATCGAATCCGGCGAAATCGGCGCATTGAAATCGCTCTCACTGACACGTCGCTCCGCACGTCCCGGTAGTGGCAATCCGCAACACTGGGTAAATAACGAAACGCTCAGTGGTGGTGCCGCGTTTGATATGCACGTGCACGACACCGACTTTGTGCTGCACCTCTTCGGGTTGCCCAAATCAGTATTTTCAAGCACCACCCAAGGCATGTCGGGCCCCGACCATATCTTCACTCATTATAAGTATGACGATGTCGTCGTGCAGGCCGAAGGTGGCTGGGACTATCCACAGAACTATCGATTTTGCATGGCATTTGAGGCGGTCTTTGCAGACGGCGTGCTCGCCTATAATTCAAATGCCGACGTGACGTTGGTCCTCACTCGCAAGGATAAGGAAACAGAAGTCGTCCGCGTCGAGCAACCCGGCCCGAAAGAATCAGGCACCAGCAGCGGCAACATTTCTGCACTCGGCGGCTATTTTAATGAGTTGGAATATTTCACCAACTGCCTCAAAGCAAACAAGGCACCGAAGATCGCAACCATCGCTCAGGCGAGTGATACCATTCGCGTCTTATGCGCTGAACTTGAATCCGCTCGCTCCGGCAACTTCAACGCTCTTTAATACCCCCAAAACACACATCTATTATGAAAGTAGCAATCATTGGACTCGGATTTATGGGCGGCATGCACGCTCAAATCTACTCTGCCCTGCCCGGCGTTGACCTCGTCGCAGTTGCCGACCTAAACGCCGAAAGCACCAACACGAAAGTAGCCAAAATGGGGCTTTCCGCTCAAGTTTTTCCCGACCTGAAGACACTGCTCACCAACATCGAAGTTGATGTCATCGACATCTGCGTGCCGACCGACAAGCACGCAGAGCTAGCGATCACCGCAGCAGAAGCCGGCAAGCATCTGTTCATCGAAAAGCCGCTCTCTCTGACGCTTACAAATTGCGAACTGATCCAAGCGGCAATCAGCAAGGCAGGCGTCTTCGCCCAAGTTGGCCAATGCATACGCTTCTGGCCAGAATACGTCGCACTGAAGGAGTTCATCGATTCTGGTAAGGGTGGCGCGCTCAAGAGCCTATCGCTACAACGCCGTGCGTCACGCCCGTCTTACAGCCAAGACGACTGGCTCAATGACGAAGTCCGCTCTGGCGGCGCAGCATGCGATCTGCATGTGCACGACACCGACTTCATCATCCACCTCTTCGGCTTGCCAAAGTCTGTCAATTCGCAAGCAACACGTGGCCGCTCCGGTCTGGATCACATTTTTACCAGTTATCAATATGATGACGTCGTAGTGCACGCTGAAGGTGGTTGGGACTATCCTCAGCATTACGGTTTCTGCATGGCCTTCGAAGCGGTCTTCGAGCATGCCAGCCTCACGTTTAACTCCGCTTCCGGTGCGCCACTCACACTGACTCTCAACGATCAACCATCCACTGAGATGGCGGTTGTGCAGCCCGGCCCCAAGGAATCCACCACTGGTGAAGGGAACATCTCCTCACTCGGCGGTTATTTCAACGAGCTCGAATATTTCACTAACTGCGTCAAAGCCAACAAAGCACCTGAGATCGCAACTGTCGCTCAAGCAACAGACAGCATCCGCGTCTTACTCGCCGAACTTCAGTCAGTTCAGTCTGGCACAGTAGTCTCTCTTTAATTCTTAATCAGCCACACGTACAAAATATGAAAAAAGCAATCAGCACATGGTCCTTCTACGGCGACTGGGATCTTAAACAAAAAATGATTATGGCTCGTGACGCGGGCTTTAGCGGATTTGAGCCGGAATTCACAGAAGACGGCGACCTCGCACTCGATGGCGATGTTGCTTCTTGGAAAAAAGTTCGCGCACTCGCAGAGGAAGTCGGTATCGAACTGAGCGGTTTAGCCACAGGTCTTTACTGGGGTGCCAACGGAGCCAGCGACGATGCAGCGACACGCGCAAAAGCAGCTCACATTCTTGAGCAACAAATCCGCTGCGCCGAAGCAATCGGCGTAGACGCCATCCTTGTCGTGCCCGCAGCTGTTGGAGTAGACTTTATCCCTGACTGCGAAGTCGTCCCTTACGATATCGCTTACCAACGCGCCACAGAACTCATCAAGAATGCGCTACCGATTGCCCGCGAAGCAGGCGTCACCATCGCAGTGGAAAATGTTTGGAACAAGTTTCTACTCAGCCCACTTGAGATGAAGGCGTTCCTAGAACAGTTCGACGACGAACACGTCGCCCTCTACTTCGATGCGGGTAACGTTCTAGCAACTGGATATCCCGAGCACTGGATCAAGATTCTGGGCAAACACATCAAGCGCGTGCACATCAAGGACTACCGCCGCAACGTCGGCAGCGCAGATGGATTCGTCGATCTGCTATCCGGTGATATCAACTGGGACAAAGTCGTCACAGCCCTCAAAGAAGTTGGCTACGAAGGTTGGGTCGGCGCAGAAATGATTCCACCGGTTCCCTTTTACAAGCATGCGCCGGAAGTGTTGATTGAGAACACCAGCCGCGCGATGGACGCCATCTTCAAACTTTAAGAGTCACGCCCCACTCAACCAAACAAACAATATGCACCTAGCCTCAATTACACTCGCTCCGATTGACTGGTCCTTCTTGATTGGCTTCCTCGTCATTGCCCTAGGCATTGGCGCGTACGTTGCCAAAAAGTCGGGTTCAAGCTCTTCGGAATTCTTCCTCTCCGGTCGTCATATGCCCTGGTGGTTACTTGGTTTTTCCATGGTGGCGACCACATTCTCCACAGACACGCCGAACTTGGTGACCGACCTGATCCGTAAGAATGGTGTGGCTGGCAACTGGGCTTGGTGGGCCTTCCTGATCACAGGTATGGTCACAGTATTCTTTTATGCGAAGCTCTGGCGTAGGACGGGGGTCTTAACCGATCTCGAGCTTTACGAGAAACGCTATAGCGGCAAGGCCGCCTCATTTCTTCGAGGCTTTCGTGCGATCTATCTCGGTGTGATCGTCAATATCTTCATCATGGCCGCGGTCTCGCTGGCAGCGATCAAGATCGGCGAAACCATGCTCGGCTGGAATCAATACCAATCCGTCATTATAGCGATGGTGGTAACCGTGATCTTCTCTTCCATGGGCGGGTTCAAAGGTGTGATTTTGACCGACTTTATGCTTTTTATAATAGCGATGGTGGGTTCTTTCGGGGCCGCCTATTTTGCTGTTACACATGAAGCCGTCGGCGGCTTGACGAAGCTCTTTGCGCATGAGAACGTTTCCGACAAACTGTCGATGTTCTTTCCCGCGGGACAAAGTGGTTTCGGTTCTTTTGCCGGACTCTTGCTGGTGCCCTTATTGGTGCAATGGTGGAGCACTTGGTATCCCGGTGCCGAGCCTGGTGGCGGTGGTTATATGGCGCAGCGCATGCTCGCAGCAAAGAACGAAGATCACGCGGTTGGTTCGGTGTTATTCTTCCAAATCGCGCACTATGCGATCCGTCCATGGCCATGGATTCTCGTGGCGCTCGCGTCACTGGTCATCTACCCGACTGTTGGCGATATACAGGCGGCATTCCCAGATGCGACGAACGTGGCCAACGACAGCGGTTACTCCGCCATGCTGGTATTTTTGCCGCACGGGTGGTTGGGCTTGGTGTTGACCTCGCTCATCGCCGCCTACATGTCGACCATCTCGACTCACCTTAACTGGGGAGCATCTTATGTGGTCAATGACTTCTGGAGAATCTATGTCGAGCCAGACGCTAGCGAGCGTAAGCTGGTCTGGGTGGCACGACTATCCACAGTGATCATGATGGTGCTCGCGGCAATCGTCGCCTTCAACTTGGACAGTGCCGCCAAGGCCTTCAACGTGCTGGTAGGATTGGGCGCCGGAACCGGCAGTGTTCTGATGGCTCGCTGGTTCTGGTGGCGCGTCAATGCATGGTCAGAGATCGTGGCAGTGATTGCCGCAGGCATCGTTGCGGTCTTCTTCAACTTTACCACGATGGGCGCCGGGTGGTCGGAGGCGCTAGGCTCGTGGGGCATCGTTGTGCAAGTTGCCATCGTAACAGTCGGCTGGATTGTAGCCACGCTGCTCACCGCACCGACCGACCTAGCAACCTTGAAAAGTTTCATCGAATTGGCCAACCCCGGCGGTATCGGCTGGAACCATGTGAAACGCGAAATCGAGAGCAAAGGTGAGACCTTCAATATCACCGCACAGCCAGTCAATTTCCCGGTGGCATTGCTCGCGACACTCGCAGGCTGCTTCCTCGTCTATGGTCTGCTCTTTGCCACAGGGTATTTCCTGTATACCGATTACCTGTTATTTGGTATCTGGCTCACCGTGGCGATCATTTCGGCCATCACGGTCAAAATCTGCTGGAGTAAACTCGTGACCGCATCGTCTTAGGGCGGAGCCATACGAGATTCTAAGATACATTGATCGCACAGGCGGCTACGCCAGCAATCTTCACTAATTGGGCACGGGGAATTATTCCTGTGCTCATTTTTTTGGGCCCAGAGAATGGTATGATCCGAGGACACAGGTAACAATTAGTCACGTGCAAACATGACGCAAGAAGTCGCAACGCGAATGTTAATACCCACAAAACATTTGCTCTTACCGCCGTGATAAATAAAACAACAGCCATGAAACTAGCAGGACTCACCCCCCTCATCGACTGGAAAATCATCTCGGCACTGTTCATCGCTGGTCTGCTAAATGCTGGCGCGCATCGCCCAGAGCCACTCAATGACATTCCGCCCAACGTGCTCATCATCCTGACCGATGATCAAGGCTTGTCCGACCTTGGCTTTTACGGCAACCCCTCACTTGAGACAGCCAATCTCGATGCGCTCGCCAGAGACAGTGTGCGCCTCGAAGACTTCCTCGCCTCACCAACCTGCTCGCCGACGCGCGCGGCCTTGATGACCGGTCAACACGAATTCAAAGTCGGCATTACCCACACAATTAGCGGACGCAGCCTGCTCAAGCCGAACGTGCCGACGCTCCCCGCACACTTCCAGGCCGCAGGCTACCGCACCGCGATCTTCGGCAAGTGGCACCTAGGCGAGACCTACCCGAGCCGCCCGCAAGACCGCGGCTTCGATGAAGTCTTCATTCACCTCGGCGGCGGCATCGGCCAGACACCGGACTACTGGGGCAACTCCTACTTCGATCCGCACATTCACCACAACGGCAAATGGACGGCCACCACAGGCTACTGCACTGCCGTTTTCAGCCAAGCGGCGTGG
>DJBY01000055.1 GCA_002430605.1 Opitutia bacterium UBA5964
GCTCTGTCTGAGCGGGGCGTTACTTGAGATCCTCGAACCAACCGAGGTCTGGCTCGGACTGCACCAACCAGTAGTGCACGGCTAGCCGTTAATACCCAACTTCTCGAGAATGCGGTCGAGGTCTTCGTTGCCGAAATATTCGATCGTCAATTTACCTTTTTTCGCCCCGTGCTTGAGCATACAACGGGTATTAAAGTGCTCGCCGATCCGCTTCTCTAAGTCACGGATGACAGTCGCCTCGGCCTCAGCCGACTTGGCCTTCGCTTTTTTAGAACTTCCGGTGCTCTCCTTTAAACGGCGCACTTGCTGCTCTGCCTCGCGAACGCTCATACCCGTTTCAATAATACGCCGCGCGAGTAACTTACGATGCTCCTCACTTTGCAAACCTAGCAGCACCTTGGCATGCCCAGTCGAAATAAGACGACGACTCAAAAAGCCCTGAATCTCGGTGCCCAGCGAAAGCAAACGTAGCGCATTAGCAATCGACGCACGGGCCTTGCCAACACGCTCAGCCACCGCCTCTTGGGTCAAATCAAAATCACGCACAAGACTCGCATAGCCCAAGGCCTCATCAATCGGATTGAGGTTCTCGCGTTGTAAATTCTCAATCAATGCCAGAGTCGCCGACGACGCATCGCTGGCCTCGATCACGCGCGCTGGCACAGTCTTTTTCTTTAAATACTCAAACGCGCGCAGACGCCGCTCGCCGGCAATCAGCTCAAACTGCTTCCCCTTCATGCGCACCACGATCGGCTGGAGCAGACCTTCTGATTGAATACTCTTGGCGAGCTCTTCGACATACTTCGGGTCAATCTCGCGGCGTGGCTGGTAAGGATTGGCCACTAGATTCTCAATCGGGATTTCGCGATAGCCGAGCGAGGCCACCGCAGCTGATGCTGCCACTGAAGCTGCCGCCAGCTTGCCAGTAGCTTTGCTTGCCGGCGCGGCGGCTTTCTTTGGTGCCGCCTGCTTTGCGGTGGCACCAGTGGTGCCAGAAATAAGGCCGCCGAGGCCGCGGCCGAGTCTGCTTTTAGAACTTGCCATAATTATTGAGCGATGGGGATGAAAATTGTTTCGCCAACGCGTAAATCCGTTGCCGGATTCACAATTTTATTGGCATTCTGAATATGCTTCACAGTCGAGCCGTGCTGCCGAGCGATCCCGCTAAGCGTATCGCCGCTACGCACAACATAGGGCTTCCCCGCCTGTGGATAGTCTTCTGAGAAATAAGCTGGCTCCGCGACATTGGGCGTGCTGCGCACCGCGTTTGCCACTGAATTGATCGCCGATTGGGTCTCTTTACCAAGTGCATTTATCTGGCGAGACACCTCGTTGATGATCTGTTTTTTCTGCGACTCATCGGCTTGGAGATATTCTCGGCGGAGCGATTCAATCGCGCCCGAGAGGCTGGAAATCTGCGACTGGGTGTCACGATTCGAAGCAACCGCCGCGACTTGCGCCCGCAGCTTAGCGTTTTCTCGGCGCATATCCTCCATTTCAAGGCGGAGCGATTTGAGCTGCTGCGCGAGCAGATCCACATCCTGGCTCAAGTTGGCAACAGAGACGCGCAAGTTATCAGACTGCGCGGATAAGGGTGCATTAACTAGAAGGGCTCCTAAAAGAATCGCGAGAGCCACGCGGAATTGCTTGATCATAAGTTATTTGAAGATTCAAGCACACAGGGAAAAGTCAAAGCCAGAAAATAATGAGACGGAGAAAGTCGTGGTGCTTGCCCTTGGCGGCGCAGCATCTATATCAATTTAACTATGGCCACGACTAGCAGCTACTGGGTGCACGACCTCAGCCCCTTCCTTATACGTTTCCCGGAGAATCCAATCGGGCTCGATGGCATCCGCTATTACGGGCTGGCCTATCTACTGGGCTTTCTAGCCGCGTGGGGGCTGCTGCGCGCGTATGACGCCCGCGGCAAGTTCGTCATCAACGCAGACGCCCGCGCCACTTTAATGACTGCAGTGATACTCGGCGTAATCGTCGGCGGTCGCCTCGGCTACATGCTCTTATACGATTTGGAAGCGTTTTTGCAGAATCCACTGTTAGTCCTGAAGGTAAATCAAGGGGGCATGGCCAGCCACGGCGGCTTTGTCGGGGTGCTGCTGGCGCTGGCTTGGTTCGCCAGAAAATATCACTATAGCTTTTTCAAGCTGGGCGATGTCATCGTCACCCTCGCGCCGCTAGGTCTATGCTTCGGCCGAATTGCCAACTTTATTAATGGCGAACTTTGGGGGCGCGTGACTGAGATGCGCTGGGCAGTGGTCTTTCCCGACAGTCCCATGGTCTATAATGCAGCGCTGCACATGTTCGCCCCAGAACCGCGCCACCCATCGCAGCTTTATGCCGCAGTCCTCGAAGGCGCGCTACTCTTCGCCTACGCTCAATGGCGCTTCTGGCGCACTAGGCCACCTGCTGGGCAACTCGGCGGCGAATTCCTGATCGGGTACGGCATCGTCCGCATCTTCGGCGAACTCTTCCGCGAGCCAGACGCGGCACTGATTATGGGGCTCAGCCGCGGGCAGTTCTACTCGATCTTTATGATTATTGCCGGTGCAGTGATCATTCGCGTCGCACGGCGCAAGCAATCGACGGCCATCGCCTAACGGAAGCAAAGCACCGGCACGTGGCAGCGCCGCAATAATTCGGTGGTTGTGCTGCCAATCAGCAATTTCCGAATACGACTGTGACCATAAGCACCTGCTACCAGCAGATCGATTTTGGCGCTCTTTACGTAGTCCGCGATCGCCGTCTCGGCCTCACCACTCAGCACTTGGCAGGCGGGATAGAGCCCAGACGCATTCATCATCCGTTCTGCTTCAGCGAGTTGCGCTGCGGCTTGATCTTCCTTACGGCTTTCGGCGGCGGTCACTACGTGTATATCAAAGGCGCGAAACAACTCGGACTGCGCCATAAATTCAAGTGCACGCTGGCAACTGACTCCCCCATCATAAGCAATCGCGACATGATTAATCGGCCTAAACTCCCGCGAAGTCACCAAGCATGGCTTCGTCGAGGCACGCACAACACGCTCTAACATCGAGCCTAAATGCTCGGTCGCAAAATTGGCATTCTCTCCTCGCTTACCAAGCAGAATCATGTTCGCACGCTCGGCATAGTCCTCAATCGCATCGACCAGCATCCCCGTCTCATGATGAAAGGTGGCGCGCCCCAACACTCCTTCGGCCTCAAAAATCGCCATGGCGGACTCTTCGACAAACTTCGCCTTCCGCACTTCGACCTCTTGAAGTTGAGCGATCATTCCCTCGTATGGTTGAATCCCTAGGCTGCCACTGAGGTCGGCGACAGCAGGGATCTCAAACTGCCGCAGATCCGTCACATACAGCACTTCAACTTTGGCTGCCATCTGCTTGGCAAACCATGCGGCATATCGACAACACTCTTGAGAATAATTTGAGCCATCCGTGCAAATAAGTAGATTCTTCATTATCAATTGGGCTTGAGGTTAACACGAAAAATGTTCGCTTTTGTTAATCAGAATTATGCAAACAAACGCTATAAATAGCAATGCAAAAGCCGCGATTCTGACGAATCGCGGCTTAGTCATAGAAATGTAACTGGTGGCTAAAAACTAGCCCTTCAGCACAAAGTTATCTGGCACGACGACATTCTTACAAACGATCAGCACCCCATCTCGAATCGCGAGATCGACACCCTCGCCGAAATGGTCAGGCAAGCCAGCAGGATCCAGCACCACATTGCTACCGATACGGACATTCTTATCCAAGATCGCATGCCTGACCACGCTACCAGGGCCGACACCGATTGCTGGACGGCCCAAGGCGACATTCTCCCTCAGCTCTTCGACCGTCTCATAAAAATCGGCCCCCAGCATCACAACATCCTTCAAATCCGCGCCGCTATGCACCACCGAGCGCACTCCCAATGAACAACGATCCAAGCAGCCATTCGTCACGATACAGCCATCCGCCACCACCGCTCGATTCACCTTACAAGAATTTAGCTTAGAGGCGGGCAAGAGGCGGGCACGTGTGTAAATTTTCGCTTCTTCATCAAAGAAATTAAACGGAGGAACTTCGTCGGTTAGGCTCAAGTTGGTTTCAAAAAATGCCTTCACAGTCCCAATATCTTCCCAGTACTCATCAAAGATATAGCTGCACATCTTCTCCTTACCGAGCAGCCCAGGGATAATTTCCTTACCAAAGTCTGTCGTATCGGTCGCCAGTGCTTCGACCAATGTCTTCGCGTTGAATACGTAAATGCCCATTGATGCGAGGCAGTAGTCCTTCGTGCCCGGATCATGCATCTTGTTACGCACGCTATCCCCGACTGCGAGGCTCTGGATCACTTCTGGGTCAGTTGGCTTCTCAACGAACTCAGTGATTTCAAGATTCTCATCGATGCGCATTAAGCCCAAGCCCTCGGCCTCATCCAGACCAAGCGGTTTCGCGGTGATCGTCACGGCAGCACCCGACGCATCATGCTCACGCACGACATCTGCTAGGTCCATGCGGTACAGTTGATCACCCGAAAGAATCACGTACAGATCGTCCTCCCCCGTGCCGCCGAAGTGGTTCATGTTCTGGCGCACTGCATCGGCAGTGCCTTGATACCAGCCATCACTCGCATTGGTTTGCTCCGCGGATAAAATATCCACACAGCCACCACCAAAGGAATCGAATTTATACGACTCTTGAATGTGGCGATGCAGCGACGCGGTATTAAACTGCGTCAAAACGTAAATCTGATTCATCCCCGCATTGAGGCAATTGCTAATCGGAATATCAACCAGTCGATACTTACCCGCAAGCGGCACCGCAGGCTTGCAACGCTCTTTAGTTAAAGGGCTTAGGCGCGATCCGCGACCGCCTCCCATGATAATGCAGATAATCTTACGCTTCTTCATATATATTATTTGGGGTGAACAGAAATAACCAATTGTCTTGATCATTAGCGTGCCTGAGCATTAAATTGAAGCTTTATGTGTGGAATTGTTGGATATATCGGCCGCGATCGAGCGGGGAGTGTGATGCTAGATGGACTGAAGCGTCTGGAATACAGGGGCTACGACTCTTCTGGCGTCGCCATCTGGACAGATGACGGCATCAAACAGACCAAACGTATTGGCCGAGTCGTCGAACTTGAGACCGCTCTGGGCGATGACCTCGGCGGCACCCTCGGCATCAGCCACACTCGTTGGGCCACACACGGCGACGTCACCGAAGCCAACGCGCACCCACACAGCAGCAGTGATGGCAAGATCGCGCTGGTGCATAACGGCGTGATTGAAAATTACGTCGGTATGAAGAAATTCCTGATTGAGCAGGGCTATAGCTTTCAGTCTCAGACAGACTCCGAGGCGCTCTGCAACTTGATCGCCTATCACTATGCGAAGGAACCACAAGTCGTCGGAAAAAACCGCTTCCTCGAATCAGTTCGCAAGAGCCTTAGTCACGTCGAAGGCACCTACGGCATTGCAGCTATTTGCACCGATTTCCCGGGCGAGCTAATCGGCGCACGCAAGGGTTCGCCCCTTATCCTCGGCCTGGGCAAGGGTGAAAACCTCCTCGCCAGCGACGTGAATGCGATCACTCATTGCACACAAAACGTCGTCTATCTCAACGACAACGAAGTCGTCCACCTAAAGGAAGATGACTTTGCGATCACCACTGTCAGCAGTAAATCGGTCGAAGCAGTGATCCACCAAGTCGATTGGGACACCTCAGAGGCCGAACTAGGCGACTACGACCACTTCATGCAGAAGGAGATTTTCGAGCAGCCGACCTCGTTGGAGAACGGCATGCGCGGACGTTTCTCTGATGACGGCAGCACCGCCGTATTTGGTGGCTTGAACCTGAATCCACAGGAACTGCGCCAAATCGACCGCATTCTTTTCCTCGCCTGTGGCACGGCATGGCACTCTTGCCTGGTCGCTGAATATCTAATCGAACGCTATGCTCGCATCCCGGTCGAAGTCGAATACGCCTCCGAGTTCCGTTACCGCAACGCGCCGTTGGATAAAAATACACTCGTCATCGCGATCAGCCAATCTGGCGAAACGATTGATACACTTGGCGCACTCCGCGAAGCGAAGCGCAAAGGCTACCGCACACTAGCGATCAACAACAGCGTCGGCTCCACCATTGCTCGCGAGAGCGACGGCGGCATCTATCAACACGCTGGCCCAGAGATTGGCGTCGCTTCGACCAAAGCATTCACCTCGCAGATCATGATTTGCGCAATGCTCGCACTCTACCTTGGTCGCCTCCGCGATCTCAGCTATGGCGACGGTGTCGAAATCGTCAAAGCACTCAAGCAAGTGCCCGCCCAAGTCGAAGAAATCCTTAAGCAGAATGACAAGATCGCGGCGATCGCCAAGAAATACGCGAAGTATGAAGACTGCCTCTTCCTAGGTCGTCAACTCATGTTCCCGATCGCCCTTGAAGGCGCACTTAAGCTCAAAGAGATTTCCTACATTCACGCCGAAGGTTACCCAGCCGCGGAGATGAAGCACGGCCCGATCGCGCTAATCTGCGAACAGTGCCCCAGCGTGTTCCTCGCCACCAGTGGTGAGATTTTCCACAAGAGCCTCGCCAACGTGCAAGAAGTCAAAGCACGCAAGGGCAAGGTCATCTGTATCGCGACTGCGGATTGCGACATCCCCGAAGGTTTGGTTGATGACATCATCATAGTCCCCGAGGGCCATGAGATTATCAAACCCATCCTGATGAGTATCCCGATCCAGCTGTTCAGCTATCACGTCGCGCTAGAGCGTGGATGCGATGTGGACAAGCCGCGCAATTTGGCAAAGTCAGTGACAGTGGAGTAGTCGGATACGACTCACTCCTGCGGCTTCCAGACAAAGCGCCAAGGCATCGCTGCCCACTCCGATCCGGCATATTCGACTCCAATACGAGGGGTCGCTAAAATTTCGTCTGAGCTGACTTGGCGGTCCACATCCTCTAGCCACAGTCCGCCGACCCGTGTCAGCAGTTGATCGTTAAACGAACTGTTAATCTGGAAGTGCTTAGTCAAACGCCCTGGCCCTCCAACACCGTCGACAGCTCGAATCAGAACTGCGGCGGGATAGCCCTTCTCGCGCGTGCTGATATTGAGTAACCAATGCACGCCATAGCAGAGGTAGATATAGGCCCGCCCGGGTGGACCGAACATCACGACATTTCGCGTCGTCGCGCCGTTGCTCGCATGTGAGGCACGATCCTCGAAACCATCGTAGGCCTCCGTCTCACAAATCCGCGCTCGAATAATCTTACCAGAATCCAGCCGGCGGCACAGCTGCTTACCAAGTAACTCGCGCGCGACATCCAATGTCGGTCGATCAAAGAAAGCCTGCTTGAGTACACGCGCCATTAGAAATCACGCGCCTTTGTGTCGATCACCAGTGTGACCGGACCATCGTGATGCGCCTCGATCTGCATATGCTCGCCAAAGCAGCCGGTCGGCACCTCTTTTCCCAATGTAGTCGAGAGCTCGCGCACAAATTGCTCATACAGTGGCACCGCCCGTTCGGGCAAAGCAGCTCGATTGAAGGACGGGCGATTCCCTTTTTTCAAACTACCAAAGAGTGTGAACTGACTAATCACCAGCGCATCGCCGCCAATATCGATCAAGGAGCGGTTCATACGCCCAGCCTCGTCATCAAAAACACGTAGCTTGGCAATGCGCCCGACCAGCCATTCAACATCCTCAGCGCAATCGGCTTGCCCCACTCCCAGAAAAATCAAAACCCCCGCCTCGATCGACCCAGTCGTGTTTTGACTGACGACGACCGATGCTTGGGATACGCGCTGAATCACTGCTCTCATGGGATAACAATGCGCTCCACCTAGCGGGTGGCCTGATCCACCACGCTCAAAATGTACGCTGCGGCGGTTTCAGCACGCAGCACATTGGCCCCTAGCCGCACCGCTTGGAACCCCCCCTTGTCCAGCAACTCGTATTCCTCGACGGAGAAATCCCCCGCGGGGCCGACTGCTACGATCACCTCATCGAGGGCGCCTGCCGTATTCAACGTTTCAAGCAGTGGACGACTGCCCGCTTCCAAACTCGCTACCACGCGTAATGTTTGCCCCGCCGGTGCATTTTTCTGCAGCCAATCGCGCAAAGCAATCGGCTCGGCCAACTGCGGCAAAAAACTCAGCCCGCACTGCTTGCAGGCCTCAATCATCGTGAGCTGCCACTTCTCCATCTTCGGTTGTCCGCGCTCCCCCTGATCCGTGAATACAGGCTGAATCACCGACGCCCCGATTTCCGTCGCCATACGTAGAATCAAATCCATCGCTTTGCCCTTCGGGATCGATTGCAGCAGCGTAACGCGCGGCTGCGGCGCAGGCATTGTTTCGACAGATGCCACCGCCACACGCACTGCCTTGCCATTTGCGATCTCGATCGTGCCGAGATAGCGCGTACCGCGACCGTCGAGCACCTCAATTGTCGCGCCGAGCTGCGCACGAAACACCCGCACCAGATGATGACTCTCCCGCGCATCCAGAATCAGGAATCCCTCCCCGACTGTCGCCTCTGCAAATAAAAATGATCGATAACGTGCCATGCCCAAAAGTTGAGAGATCCAAGCCGCCCACACAAGCCGCTTTCTATATACGCCAGGGAATAGCCCTTCCCGCCGCTGCTGGTACCTTGCCCCGCTTACCGCGCATCGCCTTACGCGCCGCCGCAAACAGATTCTCCAGCGAGACGACTTGCTCAAATAAATGTTTATAACGTTTCGGCATAAATTGATTCGTTGCCACGTATCCCAAGCTCCGTGCCTCCGTGGC
>DJBY01000013.1 GCA_002430605.1 Opitutia bacterium UBA5964
ACCCCCGGTCTGGGTATTCTTTAAAGCCTCGTTTTCCGACGGGGCTTTTTGGTGCCTGCGTACGGCATTCAAGAATCGACATGACCCACATCCACTGTGAGCAAAAACGCATGCGCAATACTAGAAATGGCTGTGCCGATGCCCTCTACTCTTGATGTGGCGAAGGCGGCAACCGCGGTCGACTCACACCCTACGCCTCAGCATTGAGAATCATATGCACACGGTCTGCCAAATTATCAGCAGTATATGGCTTCGCTAGGAAGTGCTCCACACCACAGGATTTAATCTGTTGAATTTTCTCCCGCTGCTTATGGCCACTGGAAACGAGAACCTTCACTTCCGGATTCAACTTCAGCAACGCACGGCACAACGAGGGGCCATCCATAAATGGCATCTCGACATTGGTAACCACCATATCGATATCATTGATGCGACTCGCATAAACAGCCAAGGCTTCGGTGCCATCTTGAACGGTAATCACATCGTAGCCTCGGTCTTCAAGTGTCTTCTTAATCGTCTCGCGAATGAAGAATTCATCATCGGCGACGAGGACCAGCATACCGTTGCCCTCTTTTCTGGAAACGAACGCAGGTGCGGAACCAGTGACCTGCTCCACCGCGATCTCAGCGGGAAAGAAAATACTCAATGTCGTACCGAGCCCATGATCACTCTCCAAGACCATGAACCCTTTATGGCCCTTCACGATCGCTTGAGAGTTCGCCAGACCAAAGCCGAAACCTTGCTTCGGCTCTTTGGTGGTAAAGAACGGCTCGGCCACGCGCTTAATAAAACGCTCTTCGATCCCATGCCCATTATCGGTAAAGACAAAGGTGACATACGCGCCGGCCTTCGCTTCGGGGGCTAGGTTTTCAAAATTTGCATCGAACAGGCGATTGCCCACTTTGACCTCAAGCGTTCCGCCCTCGGGCATCGCCTCACAGGCATTTTGCATCGCATGTTGGAAAACTTCTGCAAGTTCAGACATTTCGCCGCGGCACTCCCACAGGTCTTCGACCACATTAATTTTCAAACTGACTTCCGGCGGAATGACCTGCTCGCCCACACGCTTCAACGAACGCTCAATCTGGGTCTTGCGGATAATATCATGTCCACCGCCCTTACCGCGTTCGAACGACAATAGATCGGCAATCAACACCGCTCCCTTATTCGCACATTTCTCAATCATCGAGACCATGTTGCGCGACTTTTCATCCTCAAGGGAACGCTTCAACATCGCAGCGGAAAGCATGATTGGAGCGAGCGCGTTATTCATCTCATGCGCGAACCCACCTGCCAAAATACTAGATGAGCGCACATGGTGTGCACGCTCATCGGCGTCTTCTTGCTTCTTCAGCTCAGTGATATTGGTATTATAACAAACCACAGCGACTGGCTCGCCCGAATCATCACGAAAAAGCTGTTGCCGAGACTGAATGTAATACTCATCGCCATTGCGGTCGATCTGGCGTAACTCACCGGACCAGCACCCTTTATCACGCAGTTCTTGAACCGCCTCTTCGCGCTCACGGGATACCATATAAAAGATACGCGCCACTGGCCGGCCTTTAATTTCATCGACTGACCAACCATAGAGGGCTTCTGCTGCTTGATTCCAATAAAGCACCTGATTTTCCAAATCATGAACCACCACGGCATCAGGTGCGGCACCTAAAAGAGCTTCAAAAGAAATAGGCATCGTAAAGTTAGAATCGCTCATGAAATTAAAAGTTAGATGCTTTTGTGCCTGAGGTACTTGCGGCTGGCAATGGCATATTTAGTGGAACCGATCATAAATTAAAAAATAGGGGTTACTTCTAGTTTCTGCCCGGGTTCCAGAGTATGACGCCCGTTACGATCCGGATCTTCGTCATTGCGATAGATCTGAATTTCAACTGGGCCATCCAAATCCGCCGGAGCCACCCAGCGCCACTTGCCGATTGCCTCAAAATCCATCGGCACACCGGCCTGCCAGCTCAGGCCACCAGCACTGCCACGCAGAAAGGGCTTATTGCCGATGCCAATCAAAATACTCGCGGTAAAAACTGCGGCGTTTGCCTTGGTGCGTGCCGGACGAATGGCCGCTGGCTCGGCCTCGCCAAACAAATCAACTGGCGTATCTGCCTCGGGTTCGAACTCGGGAGACGCCCGCGTTGCTGCTTCAGCAACCTCCAACTCGGCCGTAGGCTCTTCAAACTCAGGTTCCGCCGCCAAGCCGTCGACGACCTCAACAATTAAATCATCAGCGGCCTCGAATCCCTCTGCCTCGGCAATGACCTCTGCCTCCGACACTGCAGACTCCAGCAACTCGTGCTCTTCAATCAAATCCGCTCCGGTTGGGACTTCGCTCTCTACAGGTAATTCCTCGATGACCTCAGACACTTCAGTCGGGTCGAGCTCCACCACCAACTCTTGGGCCTCAGTGACTTCAGATGCTGACTCCTTTGGCGCGGCCTCTTCGGACATCGCTTCCTCCGGCATCTCTGTGGTTTCAATCACCTCGGGCTCTGGCTCTACTAATTTACTCTTCGAATCGATAATGCGACTCACCGCCGACGAAGCTGAATCCTGCTTCTCCTGAATCGCACGTTGCAATAGACCCGCATCGGCGTTGCTGCGACGCGACCGCGGCACACGTGTAGGCGCCGACGTTTCAGCTTCAGCAGCAGCGGTTGCTGCGCTGGCGGCTTCGACCGCAGCCTGCACACTTCCTTCCAACGCGACCACGCGCGATTCAATCGACCCCAAAGGCTCAACTGTCTCAGTCAAGCGAGCCTCCAAGGTGGCTAACGCCGCCTGTAAGGCGGTGACCGCGTCAGCAGACGCGTCATCCTTCGGCGTGGCACTGAACGCATCCAACTGGACTTTGAGCGCAGCGAATGCTTCAATTTGATCAGTCTTAAATACTTCAATCGCTGCAACTTGTTGAGACAATTTAGACAAACCCTGCGACGCTTGATTGAACTTCTGGTCGACTGCAGACGCCAAGAGTTCACAGCGCTGATCCACCGAACCAGAGCCAGACTCCAATTCATTGAGCCGTTCATGGCATTGCAGCAACGCGGCCTCCGCCTTCTGTAAATGCCCCTTAAGCAAGCGAAGCTCCGATGACCGATCGTCTCGGTCTTCGCGCACACGCATCGAGTACTCGACCACATAGGGTAGCCCGAAAATCACAGCACCCAAGGCCACCGCAATCACACAGGAAATGACCTGCATATCCGTGAGCTGCCATTTGCCTAGAATGGCAATTGCCAGCGCGGTAACGACAAGTAGCGCGTCCCCCAAGTAAAAGGGCCATTTCGAAAGAGTGAGTGGGGCTTCGTCGTCCGGTTGCATGCTGTCCGCGTGAGAGTGGGTTCGGTGCTAGATCAAAGCGACTCTAGCGGCGCGATCAACCTTCTTTTCCGCCAAATCCTACGCCGAAATGAATTTTTCAAGTTCATCGTCACTGAAAGAAAGCAGCACAGGTTGAGGTTCAACTACAGGTGCAAAGCGTCAAAATTAGACATTTGCTTGAAAACATTCAGGGCAGTGAAATCGCGAGGGACGACCGCCGCATTGCTGCTGGACTCATATAGTCGCGCTTCACAACGAGGCGCACCGCTCGCCAATGACAATACGCAATCAGTCAAAGACTAGGAACCCTGATCAGAAAAGGCACGAGCCACCATTTGGTGACAACCACTTATCGCGGACGCTCCACAAAACCTGACTTACGGTAGACCTTGCCCAGTGTTTTGTAGGCGCGCTTCTGCGCCTCGTCAGCTCCTGCCTTCAACACAGACTCCAGATAGCTCTTATCTTTGATTAGTTCTTCATAGCGCGCTTGCACGGGCTCCAATGCAGCGACCACCACATCGGCCACCTCCTGCTTCAGGTCGCCATAGCCTTTGCCGACGAATGAAGCTTCGAGATCTGCAGTCGAACGACCACTCATCGCGGTATGGATTTGCAACAGATTCGTCACTCCCGGTTTATCGTCGCGGGCCACGATTTCATTGCCTGAATCCGTCACTGAACTCATGATCTTTTTACGCAGCACATCTGGCTTATCCAAAATGTAGAGTGTCGCATTTTGATTATCATCACTTTTCGACATCTTCCGCTCCGGATCTTGCAGCGACATGATGCGTGCGCCCGCCTTCGGAATGAACGGTGCAGGAATCGTAAACGTATCCGAATAGGTGTGATTAAAACGCTGCGCCAAATCGCGGCAAAGCTCCAGGTGCTGCTTCTGGTCGTTCCCGACGGGCACTGAATCCGCATTATAAAGCAGAATGTCGGCCGCCATGAGCACCGGATACATTAACAGACCCGCATTCAGCGACGCACCTTGACGCGCGCCTTCGTTAGCAATCGAGGTCTCGCCCTCTGACACTTTGAAGCCGAGCTTCGCCGCCTTTTCCTTAAACTGAGTCATGCGCTGTAAGTCACCAATCGGCGTGATACAGCTCAACAACCATGCCAACTCGGTATGCCCAATGATATGCGACTGAATGAAAATATTCGAACGCTCCGGATCGAGGCCACAAGCGATGTATTGCGCCACGCAGGACAAGGTATTCTTGCGCAACTCAGCAGGCGTATACTTAACCGTAATCGCGTGCATATCCACCACACCGAAATAACACGTGTTATCGTCGAGCAAGGTCGCCCAATTTTTAACGGCTCCTAGATAGTTACCGAGAGTCAGGACTCCAGTCGGTTGCGCACATGTAAGGATAACTGGCTTTTCTTCGCTCATCACCCGCCGATTGACGGCAACAGCTCTGCCCTTGTCAATCTTCCTTCTCTTCTTGCGCCAAGTCTCTGCTCACGTATCAATACCGCATGCGTATCATTCGACCCATCGTGCTATTCAGCGCTGCCCTCGCCTCCTGCTATATCAGCCTTGCATTTCACCCCACCGATTTTGAATCGCCCCTGAAAGTCATCGCTTTTGGCTCGTGTAATCGTGAGTCCCTACCGCAGCCGCTGTGGCCTGTCATCGCCGAGAACCAGCCGGACCTTTGGATCTGGGGAGGAGACAATATTTACGGCGACTCGAAGGATGCCGCCGTAATCGCCGCGAAATACCAGCAGCAACTTGACCAGCCCAACTACGCGGCGTTTCGCAAGCAGTTCGCGATCCTAGGTACCTGGGATGACCATGACTACGGCTGGAACGATGCATATGCCACCTATCCGCTCAAAACGGTCACGCACAATCTCGCGCTCGACTTCATGGACGTTCCCGTCGACGACCCACGCCGTCAACACGAAGGCATCTACGGCAGCTACGACTTCGGCCCCGACGGGCAGCGCGTCAAAGTCATCCTGCTGGACAATCGCTTTTTCTCCGATCATCCCGAGGCCGAGAATCCGCAGTTACTCGGCGATTCGCAAAGAGCATGGCTGGCCGAAACACTGCGACACAGCAGCGCGCAAATCAACATCCTCGTCAGTGGCACCCAAATCATCTCCGAAGAACATAAATACGAGAAATGGGCCAATTTCCCGACCGACCGCGATTGGTTGCTAAACTTCATCCGCGAGGAGGCCATTCCTGGAGTCATCTGCATTAGCGGCGATCGGCACATCCACGAGATCTCGATTCTTCAGGAGACTAACGCCCCCTATCCACTGGTTGACATCACCTCGAGTGGCCTAACTCACTCATGGGAGAATTTCAAAGGTGAGCCTAATAAACACCGCGTCGGGGAGGTCTACACACAACTCGGCTTCGGTACGCTGACGATCGATTGGGCGGTAGAGTCAATCACCGTGACTGCCGAGATTCGCGACCGCTCGAATCAAGTGGTTATCGCTACGCAGGTAGCGCTACCTGCTAAATAGCGTGAGGCCTCGAATCAACTGCAGCGCGCGCCTGCATACAGCACCTAGCCGCGGACATCGTCTCTCGGCACGGCGGCATGATATATCAACCGGCTTTGGTTGTTGCACACACCCCGCTACTGATTCGCCTTCGCCCATGAATCACGCAACGCCACGGTGCGATTAAATACCGGCGCTCCAGGCTTCGACAACTTGTTATCCACACAGAAATAACCAATGCGCTCGAACTGGCATTGCTCGCCCGCATTCATCTCCATCAAGCTCGGCTCACAGAGCGCAGTCACTTCTGTTGATGATTCTGGGTTCACATACTTCGTGAATGAAATCTCCTTGTCGGCTTCCGGATGCTCTTCGGTGAATAAGCGGTCGAACAAGCGAATCGACGTCTTCACCGCGTGATCGGCGCTCACCCAATGAATCACACCCTTCACCTTGCGGTCTTCAGGTTGCTTATTCAGCGTATCGTGATCGACCGAGCAAAGCAGCTTGGTAATCGTGCCATCGGCGTCCTTCTCGAAGTCGTCGCACTTGATGATGTAACCATAGCGTAAACGCACTTCGCCGCCCTTCTTAAGGCGGAAAAATTTACGATTCGCCTCTTCCTTGAAGTCGTCCTGCTCGATGAAGAGACGCCCTGAAAATGGGATCTTACGTGTGCCTGCCGATTCGTCTTCGGGATTGTTGACCCCATCGACTTCGACGACCTGACCCTCAGGCCAATTGGTAATCTCAATTTCCAGTGGATTAAATACCGCCATGCGGCGGATCGAGCTGCTGTTCAACTCTGAACGCACCGCATGCTCCAGCAGCGCCACATCACTGGTCGAATTCACCTTGGTAATGCCGACAGTCTCACAGAATTTACGGATCGCCGCCGCCGGATAACCACGGCGACGCATCCCAGAAAGTGTCGGCATGCGTGGATCATCCCAACCATCGACGAAGTTGCCCTCAACTAGCTCACGCAGCTTACGCTTACTCACCACCGTGTAGGTCATGTTCAAACGCGAGAACTCGGTCTGTTTGGATGGGAAAATATCGAGCTTTTCGATGAACCAATCGTAGAGCGGGCGGTGGTCTTGGAACTCCAAGGAGCAAAGCGAGTGCGTGACCTTTTCAAGCGAATCACTTTGACCGTGGGTAAAATCGTAGCTCGGATAGATGCACCAGTTGTCGCCCACACGGTGATGATGCATGCGCTTGATACGATACATTACTGGGTCGCGCATGTTCATATTTGGATGCGTCATATCTATTTTGGCGCGCAACACCATCTCGCCATCGGCAAACTCACCCGCACGCATGCGTTTAAACAGATCCACGCTCTCTGCGATCGGACGCTCACGATGTGGGCTCGGACGGCCTGGCTCGTTGATTGAGCCACGGTAGTCGCGCATCTCGTCGAACGTAAGCTGATCGACATACGCGTGGCCCTCTTCGATCAGCTTGATCGCCCACTCAAACAGTTGCTCAAAATAATCACTGGCGAAACAGATCTTCGCCCATTTAAAGCCCAACCATGCGATGTCTTCCTCGATGGCACGGACGAACTCGTCGCTCTCTTTCTCGGGATTGGTATCGTCGAAACGCAGATTACACTGCCCGCCAAATTCCTCAGCGATGCTGAAATTCAGGCACAGCGCTTTGGCGTGGCCAATCTGTAAATAACCATTCGGCTCAGGCGGGAAGCGTGTTTGCACACGTCCATCATGTTTACCAGCTGCCACATCGGCAGCCACCATTTGGCGGATGAAATCGGTCGGCGTAGCTTTGGCGTCTGACATAAGCGTTGAAGAAGATGAATCGTGTAAAATCTGCCAGATCAAAAGCGTCGGCAGTAAAAGATTTAGCCAATAAACGCCTTCAGGCGCGTCAGCACGCGCGCTTTACCCAGCACGGCCAGCATCGGCAACAGATCAGGACCGCCGCCCTGCCCGCTCAATGCGTAGCGCAGCGCGGGGAAATACGCGAACACCTTCATGCCCTTCGATTCGGCATGCGCCTCGAGTGCGGTTTGCAGTGCATCCGCTTCGAACGGCTCGATGCCTTCGATGACTGGCACGATCTCCGCGAGTAGCTCCTTCGAATCCGCCTTTTTGGCGATTTTGATGCCGGTCTGCTCATCCATCACATATTCGTCGCAAAAGAAATAACGGCAGAAGTCAGGCAACTCATCCAGCGAGCGCGCCTTGCCTTGGCAGAGCGCCAGCACCGATTGAATGTAATCCTCATCCGCGTCCTCTTCGATCACACCGGCAGTGTGCAGAATTGGGCGTGCCAAGAACGCGTAGCTCTCAACATTCATCTCACGCAAATACTCCGTGTTAAGCGCAGACAGCTTCTTCTCGTCGAAACGTGAATTGCCCTTGTTAATTCCAGGAAAGTCAAACAACTCGATGATCTCATCGATGTCCATTTTCTCGCGCTCGTCTTTTGGATTCCAGCCCAGCAGCGAAATATAGTTACGCACGGCGTTGGCCAAGAAGCCGCGTGTTTCGTATTCTTCAATCAATGCGCCCTTGTCGCGCTTGCTCATCTTGCCGGGGCCCGACTCTTTCAGAATCAGCGGAATGTGTGCAAATACTGGCGGCTCGACGCCGAAGGCCTTAAACAGCTCCACGTGCTTGCTGGTATTTGACAGATGATCTTCACCGCGAATCACGTGCGTAATGCCCATGGCGATGTCGTCGACCACGTTGACGAGGTGGAACACCGGATTGCCGTCCTTGCGCACAATTACAAAATCCATCTCTTCAGCACGCTCGACACGACCACGCACCGCATCGTCAATCACGACTGGAGCGGCTTTGACCTTCTCCACCTCTGCCTTGCGGAAGTCGTCATACTCAGTGTAGCGTTCGCCTTCGAGTTTGAACCAAATCGCACCGTCCTTCTCGTAGGTGCGCCCCGCATCCTTCAGCTTTAGCAAATACTCGTCGTAGATCGCTTGGCGTTGGCTCTGAAAATACGGCCCATACGCACCTCCGACTTCCGGACCTTCATCCCATTCCATGCCCATCCAACGCATCCCATCGAGCAATACGCGCAGCGCCTCGTCGGTGTTGCGCTCTTTGTCGGTGTCTTCAATACGCAGCACGAAGACACCACCTGTATGACGGGCATACAGCCAATTAAACAACGCAGTGCGAGCACTGCCGATATGGAAAAATCCAGTAGGACTGGGAGCGAAACGAACGCGAACTTGAGACATAATAAAATCTATTTAGGTTGATTTGCCGCAGTTCAAAAAATGACGATGGGCCAAAGCAAACTACGCACTCAATAAACATGCCGAATCGAGTCAACGTTGATCAGCGACTGCCCAAAACTAAGCATTACCAGTAGCGCAGTAAAATGAACGAATCAAACCCGGGTTTAGAGTGAAACTTGCCCAATCTAGTGCGCTAGCGATTCCGATACACCTGC
>DJBY01000005.1:0-337 GCA_002430605.1 Opitutia bacterium UBA5964
TCCGCCGTCGCCGTGACCCGCTGATCTGGTCCCGCGGTCTTTTGCAGTTCCCCCAGTGCGAGTTGCAGGCCGAGCAGTGCGGCTTGCTCGGCTTCCATCTGCTGCAGCTGAATTTGCGAACCCTGGGTCTCGACTTGCACCAAGGTGGTGATCGACAGCAGTAGCAGCAGCACAAAAGCCATCAGGCTGAGGGCGATGACGAGCGCGAAGCCGCCCTGGGCGGAGCGTTGCGCGCGCTTAAAATGGGGAGAAGCAGGCATCAAATATTGAATTGGGACTAGAAATGAAAGGAGACGACATAAATGATCGCAGATTGCGCAATAATCGCAAGCGAAGT
>DJBY01000005.1:419-4744 GCA_002430605.1 Opitutia bacterium UBA5964
AAATGCTGCTCAGCGCAAGCGCATTGTTAATAGTAACTACAGTGTACCCACTCTGTTTACAGTTGGGCGCAACTACGGCGCCACGCGCATGCCAACGGCGATTTAAGTCGAACAGATCAACCAGCTACGCACAGTGCGCATGGACCAAAGCAGCGCGGCAGGGATGAGACACCGCCAGCACTGGGCCCCGCGACCCGAGTCATCTTCCCTGGATGAGACTACTTGCGGATCTGATAGTCGGTCTGCTCAGTAATGAGTTTTTGAATGCCCTCGAAGGCGGCGTTGACTTCCTTATCCTGCAATGTGCGGTCGGCGGCGCGGAAGCTCATGCTCACTGCGAGGCTCTTCTTACCCTCGGCCAAGCCTGCGCCTTGGTAGACATCGAACACGCGGACGCTTTCGCAATTAAAGCCTTGGGTGGCTTTCGTGGCAAATTTGGCGACCTCGTTTTGCACCTGCCCGGCAAGGACGGCTTGATCAACGATCAGCGCGAGATCTTTTGCGGACGCTGGCTGATTACTGATGACGCTATGGCGGCCATGCTTGGCTTTGCGCTCAAAGAACTTCGGCGTCATGAGAACCGAACCAGCAATCACGGCTTGGTCGATATGCCAACGATCCTTGAGGGTTGCGATGTTCAACAAACCAACGGTTGCTTCGAAGCCCATCTTGGCAAAGTCGCCAGCGTATGCGGATTGACCACCCTGCCAGAGTTTGCACTCAGCAATCGGATTGTAGTTGAGCTTGCTAGACGCAGTGCCAGCCAGATCGAGAATATTACCTGCGAGCGTGCGTGCGGTGTAGAAATCGGCGACTTCGCGCTGACGCCATTCGCGGCTGACTTGGTCGGCAAGGATGACAAAGCTGACAGAAATGAGCTCAACCATCTCGCCCTTCACTTCGCGATAAACGTGACCACGCTCGAAGAAGCGAGTGGCACCCGTGCCACGGGCGTTGTTGAGCTTAAGCACATCCAACAGCCCTGGGATCAGTGACGGGCGCATGTGGCTCTGGTCGCTCTGCAAGGGGTTATCCAAGGCCAGCATCTTGAAGCCGCCGTCGCCAAAGAAGAACTGGGTCTCTTCGGGATCGCGCAGCGAATAGAGATACGCTTCGTTGAAGTTTTGGCCGGTCAAGTAATCCGCGACTGCGGCATTGACGGTGTAAATACGGTGATCCTCGGTGCTGATGCCACGGGCGACGACGGGCGATTCGGGAATCTTATCAGTGCCGTAGATACGGACGAACTCCTCGATCAGATCGACATCGCGTTGCAGATCACCGCGGAAGGATGGGATCGAGACTAGCCAACGCGCGGAGCCATCGCTGTCGCGATGCACGGCGACGCTGAGTTCGAGCGATTCGAGCGCTTGTTGAATTTGTTCGTCGCTGACATCGAAGCCGATGAATTTACGAATACGGTCGGGCTTGATCTGAATCTCGCTGACAGTTTCAACGAATTGACCTTCGACAATCATCGGACCATCGACTGTGCCACCAGCGACTTCGAGAATCAGATCAATCGCACGTAGCGCGGCATATTCGACGCCTTGCGGGTCGACGCCACGCTCGAAGCGATACGAGCTGTCGGTGGAGAGTGACAACTTACGCGCCGTGGCGCGGACGGAAGTCGGATTGAAATAAGCGGCTTCGAGGACGATGTCGGTGGTCGCGAGTTCGACTTCGGCGTCGAGTGAACCCATCACACCAGCGACGACCAGCGCGCGCTCAGCATCGGCGATGACTGCCATGCTCGAAGTCAGTGTGCGTACTTTTTCGTCCAACGTGGTGAGCTGCTCCCCTTCGGTGGCCATGCGGACGACCAGTTTGCCGCCCTTGATTTTGGCTGCGTCGAATGCGTGCAGCGGTTGGCAGGTCTCGTGAAGCACGTAGTTG
Source organism: Opitutia bacterium UBA5964 (assembly GCA_002430605.1). Lineage (GTDB taxonomy): Bacteria > Verrucomicrobiota > Verrucomicrobiia > Opitutales > Coraliomargaritaceae > Lentimonas. Next base: position 2,316 of record DJBY01000005.1, read on the forward strand.
GTCACATCGACGACGTTGTTGATCGAGCGTTGGCCAGTCGCCTCGATCGCGTCTTTGAGCCACTTCGGGCTGGGTCCGACTTTGACGCCTTTGATGCAAGTCGCGGTGTAGTGCGGGCAGACATCGGTGGCTTCGACTTCGACGCCGAAGATGAGCGGTTCGCCAGAGCTAGCACTGTCAGTGCTGGCTTTGACCTCAGGATATTTCACAGCAAGGCCGAAACGTGCAGAGAGCTCGCGAGCGACGCCGATGTGGCTGAGCACGTCGACGCGGTTGGGAGTGATCTCCAGATTGAAGACGGTGTCGCCATCGGTGTAGAGCTCGTTGACCGGTGTGCCGAGTGCGATGTCCTGATCAACGATCATAATGCCATCGTGGTCTTGGCCGAGTTGTAGCTCTTTGGACGAGCACATCATACCAGCCGAAGGTTGGCCGCGCAGATTGGAGGCCTTGATCTTAAAATTACCAGGCAGCACCGCGCCCGGAAGCGCGACCATGACCTTGTCGCCTTGGGTGAAGTTGTTAGCGCCGCAGACGATGTCGTGCACTTCGCCCGCTGTGCCCGTCGATACCTTGCAGCAGCGCAGGCGGTCGGCATCCGGATGTGGCTCGAACGCGAGGACTTGACCGACGACGACGTTTTGAAACTGCGGCGGACCGAGCTGCTGGTATTCTTCGATATCGAAGCCGAGCAGTGGCAGCACCTCAGCGAGGACTTCGGGTGAATGTGCGGTCTCGTCGAGATCGATGTAGTTTTTAAGCCAGTTGTAGGAAATTTTCATTTCAGGAAATACTTTTTAAATGTGTGCTGTGGGACCACGAATGGACACGGATTAACACGAATACTCTCGTTACGTGTCATCACCATTAGTGTATGTTCGTGTGGATTCGTGGTTTCGAGTTTTGCCCTCTAAGCGAACTGCTTGAGGAAGCGGACGTCGTTTTGGTAGTAGTAGCGAATATCGTCGACGCCTTGCAAGATCATCGCGATGCGCTCAATGCCCATGCCGAATGCGTAGCCGGTGTAGACTTCGGGATCGATGCCGACTGCCTTGAAGACTTCCGGATCGACCATGCCACAGCCCATGATTTCGAGCCACTGGTTGCTGAGCTTGCCGAGATCGGGCGAGAAGAAGTCCATTTCGAAGCTTGGCTCGGTGAATGGGAAGAAGCTCGGCCGTAAACGAGTCTTGGCCTTGGGGCCAAAAATGGTCTTCACGAAATGATCGAGCGTGGCTTTGAGGTCGAGCAGCGTGACGTTGGTATCGACGTAGAGGCCTTCGATCTGGTGGAAATTTGCACTGTGCGTGGCGTCAGGTGTATCGCGGCGGAAACAACGGCCTGGAGCGACGATACGGATCGGCGGCTGCTGCTTGAGCATGGTGCGGATCTGCACGGTCGAGGTGTGGGTACGCAGCAGGTATTTCTCGTCGGCGTGCTTGGAGACGTTGTTGACCTTTAAATCGTCCGGCAGGTAGTAGGAGTCCTGCATGTCGCGGGCTGGGTGGTCGCTGGGGATGTTGAGCGCGTCGAAGCAGTAATGCTCGGTTTCGACTTCGGTCGCCTCCGCGACGGAGAAGCCGATGCGGCGAAACAGCTCGACCATTTCCTCGCGAACTTGCGAGATCGGGTGGAGCGTGCCGCGATCGAGGTCGGGGCACGGCAAGGTCGGATCGATGGCTGGGCCAAGCTTAGCTGCGAGTTCCGCGGCCTCGAGGCGAGCGATGACTTCGTCAAAAGCGGCAGTCACGTCAGACTTGGCCTGGTTGATGTACTTGCCCATGGCAGGCTTATCTTCTTTGGGGACCTGGCCCATGCGCTTCATCACATCGGTGAGAGTGCCGTTGGGACCAGAGATCGTGGCCTTAAAGGCCTCAAATTCTGCGCGTGATTGAATGTTGGGTGCGTTGTCCCGCACGCCCGCTACGATGGCTGTTAACTGTTCTTGCATGATTGCTACCCGTTAAAGTGAATGGAGAGGGTTTCAACCTATGGAATTTTGTCGAGACGGATTTCGCTGTATTTCAATCATTCAAGCGACTGCGAAGTTCAGTACCGCTGCCAGGGCGAGATCAGAACGGCGCTTAATGTACTCAATCAAGTCCAGCTGAGCAGCAGGCAAATCTCATAATGTGCTTTTCGACCTAGGGCTCGATTGTTTGCCTTCGAAGCGCAGCGCACACTCTATTCGAACTGATAACTACTGCAGCGGCACGCCCAATTCTGCGAATAATCTTTTCATCGAGTCTACAATGATCCCTGAATGCTACGATGCACTTGCCGATCATCTACCAGAGCACCGACTATGTCGCGATCGACAAGCCACCGGGCCTGCTCGTACACCGTACTCAACTCGATGCGTACGCCACTGAATTTGCATTGCAACTGCTACGCGACCAAATCGGCCAAGAGGTGTTCCCATGTCACCG
>DJBY01000005.1:4934-13476 GCA_002430605.1 Opitutia bacterium UBA5964
CACAATTCACAGAGAGAACCACACACAAAGAATACCATGCAGTCGTGCGCGGCTGGGCCGAGGATGCCGGCGAGATCAACTACGACTTGCGCGCAGAGGACCACCCGTCGAAATCTCAAAGCTCACAGACACGCTACACCTGCGTAAACCGCGTTGAGCTAGCGCTACCTGTCAGCCGTTATCCGACCGCGCGGTTCTCGCTACTGAAGCTGATCCCGCTTACAGGTCGAAAGCACCAACTACGTCGCCACATGGCCCATCTTCGCCACCCGATCATTGGCGACACCTGCCACGGCGACAGCGCCCAAAACCGCTTTTTGCGGGAGCATTTCGGTGTACAACGGCTACTGCTCAGAGCGACCAAACTGGAAATCGACATACCGAACTGCCGCACTCGCCTGCAACTGGAAGCACCGCAGGCATGTGAATTCAGTCAACTCGTCGAGGCGCTCAATCTATCGTAGCGCCGACTTCGCTTGGCGAAAACAGCTCGATAATCCTCTGCTTGAGCAAATTGATTTTAAGCGGCTTACTGAGGTAAGCATCCATGCCACCATCTAGGCAGCGCGCCTCATCGCTCGACAACGCATTTGCCGTAAGCGCGACAATCTTAACGTCCTTCATCGCGTCCCCTGCAGCCCCTTGACGAATCAAGGTAGTCGCCTCCATTCCACCCATCACCGGCATTTGTAGATCCATAAAGATCAGGTCGCAGTCGTTGTGCTTTAAATACTCAATGAGCTCGGCACCGTTTTCGCGGCAGTCAGCTTTCCAGCCCAACCGGCGCAACATCATAACCAGCAAACGCTGGTTTGCCTGATTATCTTCTGCAATCGCAATTTTAAGTGGGATCTCATCAGATAACTGCTGCTGATTCGGGGCCTGAACGACTGGCTCAGTCGGCCGTTGTTGCTTTAAAGGTATGCGCCCAGGCGTCAGATTCTCGCTTTGCTCAACGGCCTCCACTCGAATTCTCGCATAGAAACTAGAACCTTTACCGACTCGACTCGTCGCCCAAACTTTGCCGCCCATCGCCTCTGCTAGGCGCTTACAAATTACCAATCCTAAACCGGTGCCGCCGTATTTTCGAGTGGTCGATGAATCGGCTTGAGAGAATGGGCGAAATAGCTTTCGCAACTGCTGCGAGTCGATACCGATACCCGTATCACGTATCTCAAATTCAATCGAACACTTACCACTCGCATCCGGAACTGAGTCACACATCACAATGATTTGAATCTCCCCTTGGTTGGTAAATTTAACCGCATTCGCCAACAGATTCGTCAATATCTGCCTGATCCGTATTTCATCCCCTACAATACTGCGTGAGACCTCCTCGCCGATTTCAATATTTACAACGATCCCCTTTCGCGTCGCTTCGTTAAAAATCAAACTGACCAGCTCACGAAGCATCGTCACCAAGTTGAACGTGCGCACTTCCAAGCTTAAAAACCCCGATTCGATCTTAGAGAAGTCCAGCACATCACTAATCAATGCCATCAAAGTATTGCTGCTGGAACGAACTGTATCGACATAATCCAGCTGCTCTTCATCGAGTTTGGTCTCTGCCAGCATATCAATAAACCCGATCACACCATTCAATGGAGTGCGGATCTCGTGACTGATCGTAGCCAAGAATTCACTCTTCGCGCTATTGGCAAAATCAGCCTCTTGCGCGGAAGCCCGAGCTTCCTCAATCACAAGACTCAGACGCTGATTGACCTCCTCGAGTTCGCGTTGCGCCATTTCCGCGTCTTCCATCATACTGAAAGCAACCTTCCCCCCCTGACTTAGTTCCTTAGCCTTATTCAGCAAATCATTGTTCATGCCGACCAATTCTTCCTCGGCACGTTTCCAACGCTGCTCCGTGTCACCTCGTTCGCGCAAGGCATCCCGCAGCATATCAGCGACCCCCTTAAACTCATCAAAATCAAACATCTGATGCAACAATGCAGAACCCTCGCTGCCACCACTGGACAAACGGTCCCCCAGCAAGTTTAGGTTTTGCTCCACCATCGATGCAATGTACTTAGAGACAATCACTGGAACAGCCACGCCAATCATCAAAATAGCTAGAGCGAATGTCATCTCCAACAGGAAGTCCTGATTCAAATTACGCACATGCTCACCCCGAATCGCTTCAATCTCGTTGATACGATCGCCCGGGAACTCAATCATTTCCAAAACTAATCCATTTAACTGCGCCTCGAGTTCGGCCTTATTTTCTTGGTAGACAGAGAACTTATCCGAGACCAGCAGGCCAACCAGCAAGCACAACACCAAGACCATCGGCAGGCCGGCATACAAAATAAACATCTTCGCAATCGAGCTTGAACGATTATTCATGCTCCACCGCCTTCTTGGTTGTGAATTTTTGCTGAACCAAACGCGTCACATCCGTGGTCGAATCCACTTGATAGCGACTAGGCTGCCCCGCCTGTTTAAGCACTTCATTCACCTCCGCCTTCAATTCCAACACTCGGCTTTCGCGACGCACGATCCCCTTCTTGAAACGCTCTAAGTCTTCGATCAAGCGCTCATGATCGTGCAACGCCTTTTGAGGCAAACGGAAAAAAGCGGCTTCGACCAAATGAAACTGAGGTAAGTAGCGGCCACTAATCAGCAATTGCACTGGCTTACCATCGGCTTGCTGACAGACGAGTTGCTCTCGAACAGCGATGGTGCCGGTCTTTATTTGATACACAAGACTCGTCAACTGCGCTGAATCCACCCCCAACACTTTCTCCAAACTTGCACCTGCTATATCCTTATTCGCCGAAATCCCCAACAGGTCGAAAAAACCAGAACTGACACGATCAATCGTTAGAGTGACCGCGTCAAAAGTCACCAGACAGGCGACTGAATTGGTGTATAATTCATTTATGCGATCAGCATTCAGATCAAGCTGCAGCAGATGCTTTCGCTCAGCGAACGCCAACTCGTAAGCCAAAAAACGTTCGCGATACACAAAGAATCCCACAATCCATGCACCCAACGAAGCAAGAATCACTGTCTCAATCGGCTCGACCCCGATCTGCGAAAAAACCAGACTCAGTGCCGCAAGTAAAAACAAACCGGCAAGGACACCAACCAAAAGATGGTACGGCTCAGAGGGGGCAAGGTTGTCAGTTGGTGAATCCGCGGGCATAATTGAGTGCAGATGCGTCACAATAGCTCAAGACGTCTGAACGAAGCAACAGATTGTTCCGCATTCTGCTTCAAGCAATGATAATATACCGTGTGCCGAGGACTTTTCGGATCAGCTACAACTCGACCTCAGGAGAATCCCGCCACAGATAATCGAGGCGGTACAAATCACGCATCTCCTCGGTTTGTAGATGGATCATAAAATCAAACGCATCCACCACGATCCAGCCGCTGCCGACTTCGCGATCCTGCCCGAGCAGTTTTACCCCGGCCTCACTCAGCGCCTTATCCAAACCCGCCTTGATCGCTTTCACGTGGGGATTCGACGTGCCTGTTGCCAGGATCATGTAATCTGTGATAGAGGAAGTCTCCCGCACGTCGAGCACGCGAATTGCCATGCCCTTTTTATCATCGATTGCGGATACCGCGCAGCGAATTTCATCGAGCGTAGTATTTGTTTGGTTCTGTTTTGAAGTGGCCATATAAATTCTTACTGCAAGTTGCTATAAAGCTCCTGCTCGGAAATGAAAGCCTGAACTGCATCTGGTACCAAACCTTGCAACGATCGACCCTCTCGGCAGCGCAGTCGGATCTCACTCGAACTGTCGCCCATCAGCGGCGCCTCGATCACTTGATAGCGCAAGTGGGGGATCAATGCGGAGGCAAGCAAATGTGATCCTGGCCTCGCCAACACTAAGAAAGTCACCCGTTCGGCTAATTCCTCGATTCGATGCCAGTGATCCAATTGTTCAAATTGGTCCGCACCGATAATCCAATATAGCTCGGTATCGGGATGGCCTGCAGAAAAATGTCGTACCGTATCAATCGTATAGCTCAACCCACCCCGCACTATTTCAGACTCGTCCAGTTCGAAGCGTGCCTCGCCCTGCAGCGCCAGTGACAACATCTGTAAGCGCGCAGCAGCATCTGTGAGCGGCGCATGCGACTTTAACGGCGACTGCGCTGCAGGAATAAACACCACCCGATCCAGCCGCGCCTGCTCCAGCGCGTAACGCGCCACTTGCAGATGGGCACGATGTACTGGATCAAACGCGCCGCCATACAGAGCGCAGCGCCTAAGTCTGTTTTTATTCAGCGGATCTTTCATACTGTCAGCAGATTGTTTTGACCTTTAACGGATACTGTTTGATAGCCTTTGTCCAGTATCCATGAAGCGCAATATGCAAACTGACCACACCACGCACACATCCCTGGCCGAGACACTCGAACACACCCTCGCCAGTGAAGATCAAAGCGGTCCCTCAATCGGCGAGCTCAGCGACGCTGTCGGCGAAAAAGGCTTCGGCCTCCTGCTCGTGCTGCTGTCACTACCCAGCGCCTTGCCGGTACCCGCACCTGGCTACAGCACGCCGTTTGGCATCGTCATCGCACTGATCGCGCTACAAATGCTCATGGGCCGCCAAACCGTATGGCTGCCCGCACGCCTGCAACGTATCCGGATCAAACCGTCACTGGCCAATAAGATGATCGGCGCAGCGACTAAATTCCTGCGTGCAGTCGAGCACCTGATTCGCCCTCGGCAGCAATGGATACGCGCCCGGCTCGGGCAATCTGGCCTCGCCATCGTCATCCTGATCATGGCCTGCCTAATGATATTGCCGATCCCGTTGACCAATACGCTTCCGGCCATGGTCATTTTCCTCATCGGCGTCGGCCTATCCGAAGAAGATGGCCTACTCGCGATCGCTGCCTTCGCGGTCGGTTGCGTCGCGGTCGTGCTTTACAGCTACATTATTTACCTAGTACTGACACAGGGCCCCGAGGCGATTGACGGGATCAAAAGCTGGATCAAGGCACGCCTTGGAATGGGCGCATAAAAAATCCCTGCTGAACGAATCAACAGGGATCTTAAAAATGGTAGGCCCACAGGGACTTGAACCCCGAATGACTGCACCAAAAACAGTAGTGTTACCATTACACCATAGGCCTTTAAAGTTGGCGTAGAGTAGAAATGATCTTCCACTCGTCAAGCCCTCACTTCAAGAATTTTCATAGTTTCTAACATCAATCGCAAGTCCTGAATCGAGCCGCGATTTTTACGGCTGTTCTACACTCGATTCTCAAATCGATGGGTTGACGTCTTGATAAAAACAACGTTTAAAACCCCTTTAATGGATGAAGTAGAGCAAACTGGGCGAAAGCCGAAATATCGTCGTATTATATTGAAGTTGAGTGGCGAAGTGCTGCGCAACACTGAAGATGGTGATCCCATCGACGCTAAAATTCTCAAGGACATCTGCCAAGAAGTCAAAAAAGTCGCCGATATCGGCGTCGAAGTGGGCCTAGTGATTGGCGGCGGTAACATTTTTCGCGGCCTCAGTGGCGCAGAGATGCGCGGCGTCGATCGCACCACCGGCGACTATATGGGCATGCTGTCCACTGTCATCAACGGCCTCGCCTTCATGGACTGTCTTGAGAAGCTCGACGTCACCGTGCGCCTACAAAGCGCCATCCCGATGGATAAGCTCGCAGAGCCTTTCATCCTACGCCGCGCCACACGCCACCTTGAGCGCGGTCGCGTGGTGATCTTTGCTGGCGGCACTGGCAACCCCTACTTTTCAACCGACACCTGCGCGGCGCTCCGTGCCAGCGAGATCGGAGCCGACGTGCTGATGAAGGCCACAAAGGTCGATGGCATTTACAACAAAGACCCTCACAAGCACGACGACGCCGTCAAATACCAGCGCCTTGAATATATTGACGCACTGCGTGATCGTTTAAGCGTAATGGATTCCACCGCCTTCTCGCTTTGCATGGAAAACAAAATGCCAATCCTTGTCTTCAGTATGCGTGAGCCTGGCGCCATCCTCCGCGCAGTGATGGGCGAAGAAATCGGCACACTCGTTAATTAGCACCTACACTTTTAAATAATTCAACACCGCTACAGATATGGAACCAAAAGATATCCTCAAAATACTCACTGCCGACCTCAAGAAAGCAGTTGAACATACACTCAATCAATTCGGTAGCCTGCACACGGGCAAAGCATCCCCAACGATGCTCGATTCAGTCCGCGTCACTGCCTACGGCAGCACCGTCACACTGAAAGAGGTCGCTGCAGTTACCACCCCCGACGCCAAGACCATTATGGTTCAGCCATGGGACAAGAGCATCATCCGCGATGTCGAAAAAGGTATTCAAGAAGCCAATCTCGGCCTCAACCCGATGATCGATGGTGGCATCCTCCGCGTCCCCGTACCAGAACTGACCGGCGAGCGTCGCCAAAATCTGGTGAAGACTGCTAACAATATGGCGGAAGATGGTCGCGTTCGCGTACGTCAAGCTCGGCGCGATGCACTCGACCTGTTTAAGACTGCAAAAAGCGACGGCCTTTCCGAAGACGATTTCAAGCGCTACGAAAAAGAAGTGCAAAAAGAACACGACGATTTTATCGCCGAAATCAACCAGCAGCTAACAGCCAAGGAAGCAGACCTAAAAAAGGTCTAATTTAAAAGTGTTTCCACTTCAACAGGCCAAACGCGTCGTCATCAAAGTCGGCACCGGTGTGTTAACATCCGGTATCGGCGATTTGAATACAGCGCGCATTGAAGTGCTTTGCCATCAGGTTAAAGTGCTACGCGATCGCGGAATCGATGTCATACTCGTCAGTTCTGGCGCAGTCGGCCTTGGCATGGGTAAGTTGGGACTTAAAAAACGCCCCAAAGAGCTCGCCTCACAGCAAGCCTGCGCCGCAGTCGGGCAGACGATTCTGATCAACACTTGGCAAAAAGGATTCGACCCACATGGGCTGACCGTTGCGCAGATACTCCTCACCCGCGAAGACCTGCGCGCCAAGCACCGCCACACTGCAGTGTTTAATACCATTGAGCGATTGCTGGCCACTGGCACCGTGCCGATCGTTAACGAGAACGACACCGTCAGTGCCTCCGAAATAAAATTCGGCGACAACGACACACTGTCGGCGCTCGTCGCCAGCGTCACCAACGCCGATCAGCTGTTCATCCTTTCCAACATTCCAGGCCTGATCGACATGCAAGGCACCGGCGAAGTCGTGCCCTACGTCGAAAAGATGACCCCCGAGATCGAGGCGATGGCACAAGGCACCACTGACACGACCGCTGTCGGCGGCATGATAAGCAAACTATCGGCCGCAAAGATCGCCCATCGCGCAGGCTGTGGTGTTACCATCGGTAGCGGTCAAGATAGCGAACTATTTAACAAGCTCCTCGCGGGTGAAAGCGTCGGCACCTACTTTGCGCCTAGCGCAACACCAATCAAACCGCACAAACGCTGGATCGCGATTCAGGATCACACCTACGGCACCGTTACCATCGATGCGGGAGCGGCGGCGGCGATCCTGAAATTCGGCAAGAGCCTGCTCTCCGCAGGGGTAACCGACAGTTTCGGTGCGTTCAATGATGGCGACGTCATCAGAATCAGCACTGCGGACGGCGCAATCATCGCCCACGGCCTCGCATCAATCGACGCTATCGATCTTTCCGCAATCATGGGTCTACCCCCCGAAGAGATCAAAGCAACGTTCCCCGAGTTACACTCCAGCGTGATCGTGCACCGCGACCATCTAGTGCTGCTCGACTGAGCGCACACCTCTAGCCTCTAGGCGTTGACCTCAAACAGAACCGCACCAATTATTGAGCGGATTTCCGATTGTGACACTGACTTCGGACTCATAATCCCTAGTCAATCGATAGGCTTGGTAGGCCTTATACTTTTAAGTAGTTTGACTGTTCATCTCGAAGATAAAAGGCGGCATGTGACTGCTGTTTAGCGCAGTCACATTAAGCAAGGAGCTTTAACCGCATCCCCCAGCGACTGAATCAGTTTTCTCAGCTCAGACTCGATGCGCGCGCGGACTTCGCGGCATTACGGATTGTCGTGCAGCCCCCAATTGAAATGAATCACATCCCAATGCGTGCGGCCGAGCCAAACGTGCAGACTCTGCAAGCCACGTTGCGTGTCACCACAGTTGGCCTTTACGCGCTGTACATTCGCCACGCCCTTGAGCTGCTCAACAACCGGCTGGGTATAAGCGATCGAAATCGAATCGCCGATGATCAACACATTCGGCAGGCTTTTTTTGGACACGGTGCGTTGCCCCAGCGCATTCAAATCCTGCGTTGGCGTATAGAACTCGACCGTCGATCCAATAATCTGCATGGAAGACAACCAGGCGATAAAGTCGTCCATCCACTGCGCGGAGTCTGTGCCCTTGCGGCCCAGCCCGAAGCCATCCCCTTTCATACAGCTTCAACTCGGTAGGTACGCCCTGCTGCTTTAATGCCTCATGCATCACCATGCTGTTTTGCGGCAATACCCCTTTGTCATCCTTAACCTGCAGCAGGAACATCGGCGGGGGCGAATTTGCACCGCATTAAACACTAAAAAGCCGCTC
>DJBY01000005.1:13701-13825 GCA_002430605.1 Opitutia bacterium UBA5964
AAAAATACTCAGGGAGGGATTTGTTCCGAGCGTAGCGACAAGACCGTGCGCGAAGCGAAGCGGAACACCCGTAGGGTCAAATTCCGACCACGCCAAAATTGAAAAAGCCGCTCCGAAAAGGAGC
>DJBY01000005.1:14044-18578 GCA_002430605.1 Opitutia bacterium UBA5964
AAAAATACTCAGGGAGGGATTTGAACCCTCACGCCCTTGCGAGCACCACGACCTGAACGTGGCGTGTCTACCGTTTCACCACCTGAGCGGAAAGTCGAAGCTGGGAGAAAATGCGCGGCACGTGAGGCTGTCAACCATCAGATGAGTAAAAATTACATCTAAGCTTTTTAGAGGGCAGCGACGGCGCGCTCATGAAGGGCATAACCGTTGCCCTCCACTGATGCGGACGACACGGAGGCCGTCCCTCCCGATAACCTATTTCGCAGCTGCCTTGGAATTGATAAAGGCGGCTATGTCCTTCATCGCCTGCTCATCAGCAAGTATCATCGCCATTGGCCGCATTTGCATACCATAAATGTCTTTAGGATGTGTGCCACGTACGCCTGACTTATAATTCTGTAGCTGTCTGACGATGTACCAGTCCTGTAAGTTTTGCAGAGCGGGTGCATTCATCAGCACATTGCCCTCGGCATCTGGTCCATGACAAGCCGCGCAGAGTGCGTAGCTCGCGGCTCCCCTGGCGGCATCACCGTCGAACGTCGGCAGCGGCGCGGTGACTGGTAGTTGTGCAATGTACGCAACAACTTCGTCGATCTTGGCTTCGTCGGTCAAAGTCATCGCCATCGGACGCATCTGCATACCATAGATGTCATCCGGATGCGTACCACGCACACCGTCCTTATATTTAATTAACTGGCGCTTAAGATACCAGTCTTGTTGTCCCGCCAGTGCGGGTGCATTGAGCGCTACGTTGCCTTCGCCTTCAGCCCCGTGACAGGTCGAGCAAATCATATATGCGGCTTTACCAGCAGCCGGTGCAATCACTTCGACCGCGCCTGCTGCGGCGTGAACCTCTGCAGCAGTATCGTGGCTGGCATCTGCGACTCCTTCGTGGCCAGCATCTGTGCCATGCTGCGCATCCGAACCAGAGAAGACAGCCTTCAACGGCAGGATCAACATAAACGCCAACAGGCCTGTAAAAAAAAGGAAGTTAAAGCCTACTAGAAGCGAGCAAAACGACTCGTCCGAGGCGCGGGTTTTAGGGTCTTTCGGTTGGTTCATGATGGCTAAATAGAACGAAATTTAGTGGCATTCTGTCAAACCCCATCAAGCAGGATCTGATGCTGGTAAATGCAACAGAAGCTGCCCTACTAAGCAGTATTAACTGACGCGAAGGTGCGTGCTAATGTAATTCTAATCTTGGCTATAAAAACAACCGCCGACTATATTGGATCTATGACACTTGAAGAACGGTTATCCTATTATTTAGATCAAACTCCACAGATTGATGAATCTGCTTACGTCGCTCACGACGCGATTGTCCTAGGAGCCGTCACTATGGGTCGAAACACCAGTGTTTGGCATGGCTGTGTGCTACGCGCAGATATCAATAGTATTGAGATCGGCGAAGGCTCGAACGTGCAAGACGGCAGCGTCATCCACCTAGCAGACGACTATGGCGTAAAAGTCGGTTCGTTTGTGACAATCGGCCACAAGTCGATGGTGCACGCCTGCACGATCGGCGATGAGTGCCTGATTGGGATGCATTCGACCATTCTCGACGGCGCAGTGATCGGCGCGCAATCGATCGTCGGCGCCGGCGCACTCGTGACCAAAGGCACACAAGTGCCAGCCGGATCACTGGTGCTCGGCTGCCCCGCCAAAGTCGTACGGGCACTCAGCGCAGAGGAACGCGCGGGCCTGAAAGGGATGGCAGACAAATACGTGATCGTGGCGCGCGAGCACAAGCTGCGACAGCAAGCGGTGTAGTAGTGCGGGTTGAGATCCGTTCGGGTGGTAAATTTTAAATGATCAACCATCGGCAACACGGGTGCAGCAATCAGCCCCAGTCACGCTGATACTTAATTATAAAAAAACGATCGTTCTGCAATATCGCGGGATAAACCCGCTCGCTACTGTTCTAGCAGTGAATCGCTTGATACAAGCTACATAACTACTGAGATAAATGTCTGATAAATTCTGGCCAGTCTCGCCTCTGGGCTTGCAATTGAGACTCAAGTCTTTCTCTTTGCAACTTGCTATTGAGACTTGTTCTCAAACAAAACCTGCCCATGCGTTTAGATCAAATTAAGAAAGACGGAGCTTTTCGAGTCACGAAAGTGAACTGCGAGAACGAGAGCGTTGCCCGATTGATGGCGATGGGCTTGTTGCCGGGCCAAGAGATTCGCCTCACGCACGAAGCACCGTTGGGCGACCCAATCGCAGTGGTCTTTCAAGGCTGCCACATGAGTCTACGCCTCAAAGACGCAGCCGAGGTCGAAGTGGAGAAGATCTAGTATGCCTGAAGCAGCGTCAAAATTTCGCGTCGCATTAATTGGTAATCCGAACACCGGCAAGACCTCGCTTTTTAATGCGCTCACAGGCATGCGTCAGCGTGTCGGCAACTACTCGGGCGTCACTGTAGAAAAGAAAATCGGTCGTTGGGCGCTGAACCGGGACCAAGATGTGCATCTGATCGATCTGCCTGGTACCTATAGTTTGAGCGCCAGCTCGCTGGACGAGCGGATCGCAGTGGATGTCTTGGCTGGGCGCGTCGATGGCCACCCCGCACCAGATCTGATTATCGTAGTAGTGGATGTTGAGAATTTGCAGCGCAATCTGTTCCTCGCCTCACAAGCCTCCGAGTTAGGCGTACCAATGGTGATCGCGCTGAACTGCTGGGACATTGCGGAAAAGAAAGGCCTACAGATCGACTGTAAACTACTGGAGCAACGCCTCGGCGTGCCGGTGGTGCCGACGGTCGCGACACGGAGTCGCGGCACCGAAGAGCTGGCCCGTGCGGTCGAGCATGCGATCAAAACTAAGGCGATGATGATGCGGCCGATATGGCCAGCAGCGGTGAAGACTGCGGTGCAAAAACTGCACGACGAATTTATCAATAAACGCGGCGAAGCATTGCAAATCGGCGAATTGCAGCGCCTGATCTTTGACCGTAACAGCGCGGTGCGTGAACGCTTGCAAACACCGGAGTCTGAGTATGAAGGGATCATCAAAGATGCCCGCGACCAACTGTACACAGACGGCTTCAACCCTGATGCGGCAGAGTCGATCCTACGTTTTCGTTTTCTCAATCCCCTACTCGGCGACATTATCGAGCGCCAGGCAGCACTGAAAAAGCGCACCGCCACCGAAAGTATCGACCAACTCTTACTGCACCGCTTCTGGGGCTTGGTGGTGTTTGTCGGCATGATGTATGTGGTCTTTCAATCGGTCTACACATGGGCGGGGCCGTTTATGAATTTAATCGAAAGCGGCACGGGTGCTCTGCAAAATATTGCTTCCGACGCACTGGCTTCGACGCCGATACTACAGAGCTTGATCGCCGATGGCATCATTGGCGGAGTCGGTGCATTCGTGGTGTTCTTACCGCAAATCTTGGTGCTATTTTTGTTCATCTCACTACTGGAAGAATCTGGCTACATGGCGCGTGCGGCGTTCTTGATGGATAAGCTATTTCATTGGTGCGGCTTGAATGGAAAAAGTTTTGTGCCGCTGCTATCCAGCTATGCCTGTGCGATTCCCGGCATCCTGGCAACTCGCACAATCAGTGATCCTAAAGCTCGAATGATCACTATCTTGATCGCACCGCTAATGAGTTGCTCGGCGCGCCTACCCATTTACCTACTTCTGATCGGTGCGTTTGTGGAACCGCGCTACGGTCCAGCAGTCGCGGGTGCGACACTGTTTGCCATGCACTTCGTCGGCGCGATCCTCGCCGCGCCGATCGCGTGGTTACTCAATCAAACACTCAATCAAGGCCAAAACCCAAAGCCATTCCTGATGGAGTTGCCACCCTATCGTGCCCCGCGTTTCAAAACCATGGTTTGGCGCATGTATGAGAGCGGCAAGGAATTCATCATACGCGCAGGCACGGTGATCTTTGCAATGACTGTGATTATTTGGGCACTGCTTTATTTCCCTCGCCCTGCGGAGGTCGAAATAACTGTCACCGAGTCCTACCAGACCGAATTGACCGCTCTGGCAATTCACCATGAATTAAACGAAGACGACCTCTGCAAGCGCATCGATGCGGCGTATTTGGAACAGAGCTACATGGGCCGATTCGGTAAATTCGTGCAACCTGTGTTCGCCCTTGCCGGCTATGATTGGAAAATCACCGTCGGCGTGTTGGCAAGTTTTCCAGCCCGCGAAGTGATCATCTCGACACTGGGTATTACGTATGCACTGGGTGGCGAAATCGACGAGGAGTCGAATGACCTACGCGACACACTCACACAGGCAAAATGGGAAAGCGGTCCACGCAAAGGCGAGCCGGTGTTTAATATCCCGGTGGCACTTTCGATTATGGTGTTCTTTGCTCTTTGTATGCAATGCGGTGCGACACTCGCGGTAATCGCCAAAGAGCTGAATTGGAACTGGGCGATCGGTAGCTTTTTTGTGCTCACCAGCGTGGCTTGGATTGCAGCGGTGCTGACTTACCAAATCGGCATGTTGTTTGTGTAGAGAAGAGTTAGCTGCTAGAGTTTGCTAGTGCTCTCACCACATCTCCTCA